>DASRXU010000339.1:0-59713 GCA_035687365.1 Planctomycetaceae bacterium
GGCGAGCAGGTGTAACAAGACGGGCACGCGACCAGCGGCGATCCGCGGCGTTTGACGCAATCCGAAAACTTCCTGAATGCGTACCGGCATCACCGGCGGGCGGCCGACTTCGTAGGTAAGCGTGATTCGGCTGCCGCTGGGGACGGCAATCCGTTCGGGCGCTTCGCGATCGACCGTCTCGCGCTGGGCGTAAGTCAATTGACCTTTCATCGTCTCCAGCCATGGAGCTTTCTTTACTTCCTCAAAAGAACGTCGAGTCTGGCACAGCTCGAATAACATCGCTTGAAGTCGGGCGTTGTCGAACTCGGGTAGTTTGAGTTCAGGAACCCAGGCCGCCAGACAGCGAACGCGAGCCAGAAAAGAATTGACCTCCACATCATCGTCGGGAAAGACGCGATCCCAATCAGACCAGGCCGCCTCTGCCAGAATCTTTGCTGCTTCTTCGCCCGTCGACGCGGGAATGTTGACTTCTTCCAGAACGAGGTCGTCCCAATAGGTGCGTCGCCGACCGACCACACTTTTTTGAGTCGGATGGAAAAAGGCCTCATCCACCGTTCGGAGTCGACGGGCCGGCAGCCAGTCTTGCTCGATGGCGGACGCTTGCCGCACGATGGCCTCGGTCTGTCCGGCGTCGACGTCGACGCAGACAAAGAGTTCCGCGCCGGTGACGGCCGACTGCGGCGCCAATCGCACGCCTCGTCCGCCGACCATCACTCCCTTCCCCGTGCTCGAGTCGCGGCGTTTCGCCACGCGGTCGGGAAACGCCGCCAACAGCGCGTGCAACAGAGCGTCCGGCTCCAGCCGATCGGGCGCTTGGTCGCGACCGTCGGCAACCTTTCCGCGAACCTCGGCGACCAATTGGTCGTGGGCGCGGCGGATGAACGCGGCCGCTCCCGGATTGATCGGCCCGAACGGCGTCTCCGTATGGCCGTGGACTTCATATTCTTCAAGAGCCCTGACTCGGTCGAGCACGTCGGATCGCGAAACGTAGAGGGCCGCCGTACGCGGTGTTCCGGCTCCCTTTCCGCCACCTCTTCCGCCAGATGGGCCGGACCGCAAAAACGGATCCCGCTCAGAGAGCATGGCGGCAGCAAGTGCGGCTTGGGAGAGGCAGCCCTGCCGCGCTCCTTCGACGAGCAAGCGCGCGATTCGCGGGTGAACGGGCAAACGGGCCAGCGTCTGGCCAAGCGAAGTCAGTTTGCGATCTTCGATTGCCTCGAGGCGCTCCAGCAGCGCCAACGCGGCGTCAACGCTCGCCTGAGATGGCGGCTGAAACCAGGGAAAGCTCGTCACATCCGTCTCGCCCCAGCTCCACAGTTGCAAGACGGCGGCCGCCAGGTCGACGCGCTCGATTTCGGGCAGCTCGAATGCTGGACGATGAATGTGTGTGCGCTCTTCCCACAGTCGCAGGCAGATGCCGGCCGCCGTGCGACCGGCCCGTCCCGCGCGCTGATCGGCCGAGGCTCGCGAAATAGGGCCGAGCAGCAGCCGATCGAGTCCGACCGACGGATCAAAACGCAATTGGCGGGCCAGCCCCGAGTCGACGACTGCGGTAATTCCCGGGATCGTCAGCGAGGTTTCCGCTACGTTTGTCGCCAAGACGAGCTTGCGGCGCTCGCTCGGCATTAGCACCGCGTCCTGTTCTTCGGGAGGCAGATCGCCGTACAGAGGGAACACCACCAGTTCATGCTTGCGGGCAAGGGCCTGCGTTTCGGCCGTCGTCTGTCGGATTTCGCCCACACCCGGAAGGAAGGCCAGCACATCGCCGGGTGTCTGTGTCAGCACGCGGGTGATGCCTTCCGCAACGAACGCGGCCAACTGACGTTTGTCGCCGCCGGCTCCCCAATAGTTGACCGTCACCGGGAACATCCGGCCAGCCGACTCAATCACCGGGCAACCGCCCAGAAACGCGGCCACGGGGGCCGAGTCGAGAGTGGCCGACATCACGATGATCCGCAATTCGGGACGCACGGTTTGCTGGATGCGGCGAACCATGCCCAGCGCGAGATCGCTATTCAAATTGCGTTCATGGAACTCATCGAAGATGACCGCCCCGATCGATTCCAAGAGTGGTTCATCGTGCAGCATCCGTAGCAGAATGCCTTCGGTCACCACAATCAGCCGCGTCCGTGCACTGACGCGCTGATCGAATCGGACCTGGTACCCAATTTCTTCGCCAACCGCTGTCCCCCGTTCGTACGCGATGCGGCGGGCGGCGGCTCGCGCGGCCATCCGTCGCGGCTGCAACACCAGAACGCGGCCGCTGACCGAGAGGGACGGATCGAGCAATGCCGGAGGAACTCGCGTCGTCTTGCCCGCTCCCGGTGGAGCGCCAATCACCAGGTTGGGGCCGACCGCAAGCGCATTCCTGATCTGGGGCAGGATCTCGTCGATCGGCAGCGGCGCAGGCACGTTGTCATGCATTATTGCGAGTCAGGAAAATGCACGTCGTTTAAAGGGACTTCCGAGCCAGCCAGCCGGTGCGCTTCCTCGACCGCGATCTTCAAGTCGCCAACCAAGACTGGATGCAGGCCGCGCCGCAAGAGGGCATCGAGAACCGCGCGGTAGTACCAGAGCGTCCCCTCCTTGCCGCCTTTGAAGATCCGCCAGGCGGCTTCTCCCGCGTGCTGAAGGCCCAAGATGAGCGAGCGCACGTTATGCAACTTGTCGCACGCCGAAACCAACAGGACCGAGGGTGATGCCGCCAGCAAATCGCGCACGTAGGCCTGTTTTCGTTCCTTCCAAGGAGGTTTCGGGATCTCGGTTGCATCAGTGCAGCCCATTACGATGTCGGCCACGTTTGGGCCGAACTGCTCGCGAACGTCCCGCAGCCGGGTCAAACCGCCGCAATCTTCCACGGTATCGTGCAAGAGGGCGGCGATCGCTTCGTCCTCATCGGCCCCATGTTCGAGCGCCAAGGCGGCAACTCCCAACAAATGGGCGATGTAGGGGACGGACGTCCCTTTTCGCAGTTGTCCCGTGTGGGCAGTCTCTGCGTAGACGAGAGCCTGTCCAAACCGCGAATTGTGATGGCTCATGCTGTTCCTCGATTTCGGATTGTAGTCGTGCCTCGCCCCACGTGCGCGGTTTCAGGCCGTTGCGAAGGGACCCCTGCAACAACTGTCTCGCTGCAGTCGATTACGCAGACAAGAAAGCGGGCCGGCGGCCGTCCTTACCGAATAGTCGGCCGCTGATCGCCAATCGACCGGCAGTAACGTCGCGATCCATTGAATTTCATTTCCCCTTCGCGGCGGGAATTCGCATAATGAGGTTGCCTGGTCGACTGGACCGACAAATGGACACAGCAGTGAGGCAGCAATGACTCGAGACAAGCGGCGTGCGTTCACTCTGATCGAGTTGCTCGTGGTGATTGCCATCATCGGGGTTTTGGCCGCCCTGCTCCTTCCCGCCGTGCAGGCGGCTCGCGAGGCGGCCCGACGAACCCAGTGCCGAAATAATCTGCATCAGATCGGCATCGCGATGCACAACTACCACGATACGTTTCTGATGTTTCCGCCCGGATGGATTGGCGTTACCGGTTTTCAGCTCGACGTCAACGGTGGCAGCGGGTTGGCTTGGTCGTCGCTGATCCTGCCGCAGATCGAGCAGACCGCGGCGGCCTTCCAAAGCAGCGTTGGCGGCAAGGCCCCTCCACTCAATCCCAAGCTTTTCATCACCGATCCCGCCGACGTGGTCCTTCAACCGTACGTCATTCCGCTCTACCGCTGTCCGAGCGACCCGGGACCGGGAACGGTCTCGGTCGACTTGCAGCCGGCAAAGACCAATCCCAATTTGCCGATGACCTTCGCCACGTCCAACTACATCGCATCCTTCGGCTCGGCTGATTACCACACCTGTTCGGCGAACGTCGTAGGAGTCGACTGCCCGGGCAATGGAGTCTTCTTCCTCAATAGTCGCACGACGATCGGCGACGTGCGCGACGGCACGACGTACACGATGATGGTCGGCGAACGTCGCAGCAACTTGACGACGACTCCGCAGATTCTGGGAATGTGGCTCGGCGCGCCTCCGAACGGAGTGGAATCCATCGGCCGCGTGCTCGGTGCTTCTGACCAACTGCCTAATGAGATAGGGCAGCACTTCCAAGCCTATTCGAGCGCCCACAGCGGCTTCGTGAACGTGCTGCTTTGCGATGGAAGCGTGCAGGCCGTCGCCGACGGCGTAAACCTCGCGCTGTGGCAAGCGACTGCGACGATCCGCAAACAGGACGACGGGCTGACGTTCGGAGCGAACTAGCAGGCGGCGTTTTTGGAACCGCCGATCCTCAGCCTTTGAAGGCACCCTGCTGACGCGCGAGTTCGATCGGCGAGAGCTTCTTGCCGCCCGATTGCGCCGGTGGCGCGGCAACTGGTGCCGGCGCAGCCGCGGGAGGCGCTGCAGGCGCCGCGGCTGGCGAAGCTGTGGCAGCGGTTGGTGCCGCAGGAGGCGTCGTGAGGCAGCCTTCTTTTGGCGCTCCCTGTGCTCGCGCGATCTCCAGGGGAGACATCTTCTTGGCTCCCGACGGCGCCGGAGTCGCGGCAGTAGGGGCGTCGGCCTTAGCAGGAGCAGCCGGTTTGGTCGCTGGAGTTGCACCGCCGGCTTTCAGGGCACCTTGTTGCCGAGCCAACTCTAAGGGAGACAACTTGGCGCCGCCGGCTGGCGGGGGCGCGCCGGGTGCCGCTGGTTTGGCAACAGGGGGTTTCGCTGCCGCCGCGCCACCCGCGGCTTGCGCTCGGGCCATCTCGAGTGGACTCATGCCGCCTGGTTTGGCTGCCGCCGCCGGTTTCGTCGGGGCTGACGCCGCTGCTGGTTTCGCCGCGGCTTCCTTCGTCGCGTGTTTATCCGGAGCAGCCTTCTTTACCGGAGCTTCGACAACGCTCAAGTACAGCGGATCGATGTCATACCAGCTGATATCGACCGGCCCATCGAACTGCACCAAGGCTCGGCCGGCCATGTTCACGGTTTTTACGACGCCGGTCAGCGACTCAAACCGCTTCAGTTCAGCGATTCCGTGCTTGACGACGACGTATTTGTCGGTGAGCTGGGCTTTGAGCTTTTCCGCGATCTCGATCGACATGGTTGAGTCGTTACGCGTTTCAGTAAGCGATCCGGAGCGAACGGACGATCTCGTCCGCATTCTTTTGACACGTCGCATTCTGGGTCAAGAGAGCTGCGAATTCAAGGCTTCGGCGGACCTCTTAGGGCCGATTGAATCGGCATTGCCAGAGGCTTGAGCCAAACGCTAAAACGCGGCCCCAACAAAGGCGGAAGTTTCATGGACGAGCAGTCGACGCCGGTACAACCCAAACAGTTCGTCGGAATTCTGATGAAGTGCTGCCGTACCTACGTGCGGGCCTATTTGAATTCTGGGGGCGACACCTTTATTGGCCGTTGCCCGCGCTGCGCGGGCATGGTGCGAATCAAAGCGGTTGAGGAAGGCGGCTCGACAAGCCAGTTTTTCGAGGCTTGGTGAGCGATCTGGCGGTCGCTGAATCGTGTTGACCGAATTTCCCAAGGCACCTAAACTGCCGCGGCTTTTCCCCACGTTGGCTCGACCGACGGCCTTCGCGCGACCCAGTTTTGGGCTGGTTGCCTCTCATGAATCACCCGCCGAGCGATGCGACCAATCTGCGGCTGGTGCCGTCTGACGAACCGCGATCCGTTGATCTCCGCGAGCGAGTCGCCGATGGCGCTCCCACTCTAAAGTCCCCACTGTCGGCGATCGTTCCGAGTTGGTTGCTCTCGCTGGTGCTACACGCGGGCTTGTTCGCGCTGCTTGCAGTTTCGCTTCCCGGCTTGCGCGGGGGTATCGTCGGCGATCCCGACGGAGATTTGCGTTCGGTCGGCATTTGGGTCGGCCATCCGGGCGACGGTTCCGACGGAGATGGAAGCGGAACTGGCTCGGCGAAGGCGGCCGCTGGACAGACCAAGCTCGTTCCCTCGATCAAGAGCGACCCGTTTGCCGAAACGGTCGTTTCGACGTCGCCTCCGTCGATCACGATCCCCGATCTCTCTACGCCAGTCGTTCGCCCCGAAGCAGGTTTGCCGGTGGACCTTAGCCCGAGGCCGCTGAACCCTGCCGTGCCGAATCCGGTTGCCGCGTCGCCCATCCTCGGCCCAGGGCCGCGCCCGGAACGTCCAGGACTTTATCAGCCAACCGCCGAACCTCGTTCCTCGGGCGGCAAAGCCGGCAGCGGCGACTCGGGCAGCGGAGGCGGTCGCCGTTCGTCGCGTGGGTCGACCCCGTTTTTTGGCATCGTCGACGTCGGCAGCCGCTTTGTTTACCTGATCGACTGCTCGGGAAGTATGTACAGCCACAATGCGATGGGAGCGGCCAAGAACGAACTGCTCAAGAGCCTGCGCACGTTGAACCGGTTCCAGCAATTTCAAATCGTTTTCTACAACACGGATCAGAGGTGGTTGAAAGCGCCGGGCAAAGTCGACTTCCGCTTCTTCTCCGCCGACGAAAAGAATCTGCGGCTGGCCAGCGAATTCATCCAGGAAATTGAGCCCGATGGAGGCACGCAGCACGTGACAGCCATCCAGTTGGCGCTGCGGTTGCATCCCGATGTGCTCTTCTTTCTGACCGACGGTGGCAAGCCCGGACTGTCGCCCTCCGACTTGGTGGAACTGAAGCGGATCAACGAGCGGCACTCGCGGATTCATTGTGTTCAATTCAGCTCTCAAGACGACCCCGACGCCGCGGCTGCGACCGACTTCCTGCGAAAGCTGGCCGCACAGAGCGACGGAGAATATGTCTGCCGTGACGTGTCGCGTTTCGACGCGCCTAGTCCCGCGCACGGCGTGGCACGACCTCCCGGTAAGGAGCGCTAAGGATGTCCCCACTTCGATCAGGCTCCTTCCGCTCGCGTCGTGCCTGGCTCGCTCGCGGCTGCGGCTTGGCCGCACTCGGCGTGCTCCTTCTGCCGGCGATTGCGCGAGCGGACGGTGCACCGCCCAAGGGACTGGCCAGCCTCGACTTCCATAAATTGATCGAAGCGGGCGGCGGAGTCGGCGTTGTGATCGGAGCGCTGAGCGTCGGGATGGCCGCGCTCGTGTTCGAATATTTGATTTCGTTGCGAAGAAACGCCACGATTCCGCGGAAACTGGCGGAAAGTCTCAGCGAACTCGTCGGGCAACGGCAGTTCAAGCAGGCGGCTGACGAATGTCGGCGAAGCGGAAGCCTGCTGGGCGTCGTCGTCGCGGCCGGGCTCGCGGAACTTGATTCCGGCTACGCAGTCGTCGAAAAGGCGATGGAGGATGCGTGCGCCCAATATGCCGGGCGGCTCTATCGCAAGATCGACTATTTGTCGGTGATTGGCACGCTGTCACCCATGCTGGGGCTGTTAGGCACGGTGTGGGGCATGATGTTGGCGTTTTCCGAATTCGCGTCGAAAGCGAATGTCGCCGTGACCGAGTTGGCCCCCGGAATCTCGACGGCTTTGGTGACGACCTTGCTCGGACTGGCGGTCGCGATCCCCGCCTATGCGGCTTACGCTTATTTCCGCAATCGTGTCGACGAGGCTGTTGCCAATTGTTCGCAAGTCGCCGAACACATTTTCTTCGATTACCGTCGCGATCAGGCGGCCCGTCGACGCAAGGCACGGGCTCTTCAGTTGCGAGCGAACACACACTCTGAGCGAACGCATCCCGCGTTTCCGCCGGTGGCGATCGAGCGGGAGAAATCGGCATGAGGCCGCCCGCCCGCCCGCGCGAGTCTGGAGTGAAGTTCAACATTACGCCGCTGATCGACATCGTCTTCAATCTGATCGTCTTTTTCGCGCTGGCCAGCCTTTACGTCCGCAAGGAAACGGCCCAACCGGTGACGTTGCCCACGGCGGGGCAATTCGATGCGAATGAGCAGGATGCCTCACGCCGTCTGACGATTACGCTGGGGCCGGACCGGCGAATTTTCGTCGCCGGCGATCAGGTCGCGCCGAACGACGTCGAGCGGCTGCTCGTTGAGCGAGCGGGCAACGAGCCGCAAACACTGGACGTCCGGCTACGCGCCGATCGGACGGTGCCCTTCGCCGACGTGAAGCCGATGATCATCGCTTGTGCTCAGCATGGAATCACCAATCTCAAAGTGGCCGTCGAAGGCCGCTAGTTCGATTTGAAATCTTCGGAGGGCGAGGCTCCCGCAGAGCTCTGCCCAGCGAGTCAAAGGAAGATCGGGTCAGTGGGAGCTTCGCGCTCCCCTGCGAGCCGAAGGAAAGCACGATGCGGCTGCCGAAACTCCGCAGTGGTCCCGTGTGCGACTTTGACCGCACGGTGACACCGATGGTCGACGTCGTATTCCAGTTGCTCGTGTTCTTCGTCCTGGCCTCGGGTGGGCGAATCGCGGAGCGGACCCTATCGACGACGCTCGCCGCCGGAGCAGTCGGGTCGACAGTTCCTCAGCAGACTCCCGTTCCTGAGCGGATACCCGAACTCTGGTTGCACCTGAATCGCGACTCGGCCGCCAACAAGACCACGCTGCGCGTGAATGACAGCCCAAGCAGCGACCTGGCCGAGCTGCCGCAACGAATCGAAGCTCTGAAAGGCGTCGATCCGACGAGCAATGTCATTCTCGACGTGCAGGGAAACATCCCGTGGGGTGAAGTGATTCAGGTGTACGACACCTGCCGCGCGGCCAAGTTCCGCGCGATCAACTTCGCGGCTGCACCGCAAGAATTGCACTGAGCGACAGCTACGCTCGGCGGATGAAGTGCGCCGCGAAGCTGCGGATTTGACGGCCGTTGAGCACGTGGAACATCCGCAGTTGCTGAATTGTGCCTTGGCTGAAGCGGCTCATCGGGATGTGCACCAGCTTCCGGCGATACTTGCGCGCGAGTCGACGGATGCCCGGGCCTGGCGGGGCCGCGCTCAAGAGGGCCACGTGTCGCTCGCGGCTGTAGAAGCAGCCGGCGGCGATCAAGCGTTCTTCCAGCGTGTCGGTGAAGTCAAAGCGTTTGTCGCGCCAGATGTCGCGAATTGGACGCGGCGGAAACAGGAACATCGCGCCGCCGTAAGTGGCCAAGGCAATGCCCGGCCCGACTGTCTCCTTCATGAAATCGGTCGCGAAGAAGGAGAGTGTCGATTCGTCGTGATGTTCGGCGTGCCAGGTGATCCGCCACGGATAGTCGCGCGGATCGGCTGGTGCGTCGAACAGCATGATCACGCAATCGAGATTGCCGCGGACGGGCGGAAAGATCTTTACGTAGAGTTCGCCCGTGTGCCAATTGCGAAGCGTCTCGCGCAGATCGAGACCATCTTTCAGGCTGGCGCTGAACTTTTCCGTACGGGCCAGATCGTTCCCAAGCAGGGCGAGAGCCGCGTCTTTCACGTGCGTGCGGAATCGTTCGATCGCAACATCCTCGGGCGGCCAACTGCACTGGCTGTACGGATTCCATTGCATCTGCCATTTGAGCTGCTCGGGTCGCAACGGCCGCGGCCGCAACTCGCAGCGGCGCCAGACGACCGAATGTCCGGGAAGCCGATTTTTCATCGCCACGACTTCCCCATCAGGCAAGCGGGCCTGCTCGACGCCCATCTGCATCCGGGGAAATGGGGCGGGGCCAGCATCGAGATACTCGCGGGCCGTCTCAGCGACGTGCAGGGCGAACTGATCGCCGAAGACTTGCTGGGCGGCAACGACCAGCGAGTAGAGATCGGGAGTCATCCGTCGCTCGACGAGAGCCAGATTGCGGACGTACTGAAAATAGACGGACAAAAGTTTGGGCGTGATTGCGCGGGCCATCGATTTGAGATCGCGGCGATAGCGATCGCGGGCCGCCAGGACGAGGGACTTTACACCGTCGATCGACAGATTCTCGTCGTCATCGAGGTTGGCCCGGGCCCGTTCGTATTCAGCGGTCACAAAGGGCAGTTCGCCCAAAAAGAAGGCAAGCGTGGCCGCGTGAACCGACACGAGCCGCGTCGGCTCGACGAAGTCCTCGTCCCCCTCGAGCGAGACTCGCTCGCGGTAGGCCTCTCGAATCCAAGGCCAATCCATCAGCGAGCAAATAAACAAGATCGACGAATGGCGCGATTCCAATTCGCGGAGACGGGCAGCCATCGTGAGGCAGCGTTGCTGGTGCTGCTCGCGCCGTGGCGGCCCGATCGCCGGCAGCATGGCCGCTGAAAACGTCTCCAAAGAGACTTGCTTCAGCGCGTACGGGTCGGGCAGCACGGCGGTCAGCGGTTCGAACTGGGTTGTTTCCCGGTCGATAAAGGCCCGAGGAATTTGTTCCTGCAGGGCGATTCGCAGGGCGGCAATCACTCCCTGGCACGGATCGATGGGAACGTAGCTGCAGGACGGGCCGTTCTCATCGTCGTCAGGGTTGTCGGTGGCCGGTGCGTCATCGGCCACGAACCGGGATTCGTCCTGCAGAACGGCCGAGATCGACGGAAGGAGTTCGACGGCCCGCTCGACGTCGTGTTGGAACGACGGAGGCAGCGGGACCGCGAGGCAATCGAAATTGTCGGCGAGCATCCGGCGGCGGACTTCGATCGCATAGTCGCCGCTGCCGTGAATGATCGGCAGACAGGCAATCTTTGGGCTGATGCGAAGGAAGTCGGAGATCATCGTGTGCCGGGACGCGCGGACGAGTAAAACGGTGGCCAGCTGGGAAAATGGTGGGCCGGCCCGAGGCGGGCCTTGTCCCACTCGAGTCGGAGGAGGACCGTCACTCTTCGTCCTCTTCCTCGTCTTCATAGTCGGGGTTGAGCGGGTCGTCGGGGGAAAAGAAAAAGTCCCCGAGCCCCATCGGTACCGCGTTGCTGCCGAGCTGGCGGGCCTTGCGCTCGGCCAGCGAGTTGAGGTCGAGCGCCTCTTCCCCCAGGCAACTGCTCAGCGATTCACGCCAGGCCTGATCCTTGGCCAGCGGATGCTTGGGATCCTGTGCGATTCGTTTGAGCGCGTAGCGTAGAACGTTGATCCCGTCACGCGACGAAAAGTCGAGCTTGAGCTTGTGCGAGTTTTGCAGGAACTCGACGGTCAAATTGAGCATCTCGGCGTCGGAGAACGGCAGGTGATAGCGGAGGATGGCCAGTTCGTCTTCGCGGCTGGGATGCGCCAGCGTGAGCGTCGGTTGCAGGCGGCTTTGGATGTAGTCGGGAATCTCGAACGTCGATTCGTCTTCGTTCATGGTTACGGCACAGCGAAACTCCGGATGGGCGGGAATCGAGATACCGGCGACGATCGATTCGACGTAGCGACGATGGTCTAACAACGGCGCCAGGCTGGCCCAAGATTTCTCGTTCATGCGGTTGCCTTCGTCCAAAAGGCAAATTCCGCCCTGAATCATCGCCGACACCAAAGGCGACGCGTGGTACTTGATGCTGCCGCTCTCGCCGAGGACGGGCGTCACCAGCAAGTCTTCGGGACGCGTGTCGGCTGTGCATTGATACACGTAAAGAGGTTGTTGTCGCTCGCGGGCCGCAGCGATGGCGAGCGTCGTCTTGCCGATGCCCGGCGGCCCCAAGAGCCGCGGCGTCAGTGGCAAATCCTTCTCGTCGACAACCAGCCAGCAGGCCAGGATCTGCTTGAGGATTTCGCGCTGGCCGATCCAAGTTCCCGCCGAGGCGTCGGGCGAACCAAGATGCAGCCGAACGCCGTCAATTTCGTGAATCTGAGTCATAAGATCCGATTAGAAGGAATTTGGAATGACGAAGGAAGGACCTAAGCACGCAGCAGATGGGCGAGTCGTGTCTCTTCGAGCTTAGGTCATCGTGGATGTTCTTTCGTCAGGGGTGACTTCGGCGAACTCCGAGGAACGGGCTGAGTCTTTCTGTGCCTCGACTCAGTCGCCGACGATGGGAATCGAGGTGCGGGTGGCGTCGTCCCTCGGTTTCGCCGAGTCTTCGTGTCGTCGCAGGCAGACCAAGCACATATCATCTCGCTGTGGCCGGGTCCCACAGAACCGATCGACCTCGGTCACGATCGCCTTTGTCAGATCTTCGGAAGAGCCCGAGACCGACGAGACGAATTGTTCCAGCCGGACTCGGCCGAAGAGTTCGTTGGCCGCGTTCATGGCCTCGGTGATTCCGTCAGTGTAAACGACCACACTTGTGCCGGGCTCAAGGTCAAGTTTCAGCTCGCGGTATTCTTGCCCCGGCTTGATGCCCAATGGCATCCCCGATTCGGTGCGACCGAGCGAATAAGTTTTGCCATCCCCAGCGCGAATGATCGGCGGAAGATGCCCGGCGTTGGCGATCGACAATTCGTGTCGAAGGGGGTCCAGGGTGAGCAGGACAAAAGTCACAAAGCGATGGCCCATCCCCTGCGCGTGAATTTCCGTATTCAAGGCAGAGAGCGCCTTGGCCGGAGTCGGCTGGGAGAAGAGGTGCAACCTGACCGACGAGTACAAGCGGGCCATCAAAAGTGCCGCGGGAATGCCTTTGCCCGCGACGTCGGCCAGGCCGATCACGATCCGTCCGTCATTCAACTCGATGTAGTCGAAGTAATCGCCGCCCACGCGTTCGGCGGGCTCGTAGTAATCAAAGAACTCGTAGCCCGGCGGGCTCGGTCGGCGGTCGGGCAGAAATCCGAGCTGGACCTGAGTGGCGAACTGCAGCTCGCGCTCGATGTGTGACCGCCGCAGGAGATCTTCGTGCAGGCGTGCATTCTCGACCGCCAGGATCGCCTGCGAACCGACGCTGACCAGCACATCCAGATCGCTTTGCGTGAACTGTTGTCTCAGGCTCTGCGTCTGAAGCTGGATCGCACCTAAGGCCGTCCCATCCTTGCTCATCAGCGGGACGCAGATCATCGAGCGGATGCCCAAACCGGCCAGGCTTTCACTGGCGTCAAAGCGGCTGTCTTCCAGGGCGTCGGCGCTTAAGATCGCTTCGCCGCTCTGCATGGCCGTGCGAAGAATCGTGTTGCTCATGCGGACCGATCCGGTCGCGTCGCCGCCCCGCGCCAGCGAGGCTTTCACGATACTTTGGCGATCTTCACCGGCAGCGAGCATCACAAAGCCGCTATCGGCCTGCGGGAAGACTTTGAACAATCCGTCGAGCACGCTTTGGAGGACGTCGTCCAGCTTGAGCGTGCGGGCCAGCGTGTTGCTCATTTCGAGGATGGCACGGAGCTTCACCTCGGGCTTGACGCTCAAACGCATGGTCCCAGCCGACTTCGTGTCGATCGTGGAGATAATCGAGGACGCGTGCTCGGGAGAGTCGTCTTGCGGGTCGGGTTGCGGCACCGATCCAGTCGCCCGCGTGGCGTGCGGATCGTCTCGCGACGGTGCGCTCGTGGGTCGGCCCGCCGTGCTTTCGTCCGTCGATTCTTCTTTGCGCGCATAAAAGAACTGCAACACGATGTCGCAGATCGTCACTTCGTCCGCGTCGTTGAGCGGCTCGCGTCCGTCGATGGCTGTCCCGTTGAGATAGGTGCGGTTGCGGCTCCTCAGATCCTCGAGAAAAAAGGAGCCACGGCGATTGAGGATTTGGGCGTGCTGACGGCTGACCGCGGCGTTATCCAGGACGATTTCACAGCTCGGATGGCGGCCCAAGATCATGCGCTCGCCGCGCAGTTCGAGCACTTGGCCCGGACGGCTTCCTTTGATGACGTGCAGGAAAGCCACGATCAGGCGGCCTCTCAAATGAGCGGGTTAGGCGCAGAGGGAGCGTTCGTTTCAAGCAGCGCGGGCCCGCCCCCGATTGTATGGTTGGCTCAAAACACGGGTCAACGAGCCGCGCCGCTAGCCCCTCGAAGGGCTCGAAGTCACACTTCGACCTCGCTAGTAGATGCGATTGTTAAAGGAATTTCAGCTCGCTATGGGGCGAATTTTGGGTCTTGTTCGATTTCCGCGGCCTAGACACCCTGCCCGATCAGTTTCAGAATAGGCGTGTTAAGAAATGGTTCACGCGATCGCGCGCGTTCGGGGCAGATGAGCCGGCGCCCCATTTCAGGCCGCCGAGCAAAGGAGATCTACGTGAAGAAGGAAGAAGTGCTGGCCAAGGTTGCGTCCGGGGACCTCTCGATCGAAGAAGCGTCCAAGATGCTGACCGATGAGGCGCCGAAACGAGGGACGCTGTACTGCAAGGTCAGCCAAAAGGGGGCGATCAGCGTCTACGGTCTGCAGCGAATGCCCGTAACGCTCTATGTCGAACAGTGGGAGCGGTTGCTTGGCTACGGCGACGAAATCAAGAGCTTCTTGAAGGACCACGACGCCGAGCTGAAGCGGAAGGAAAAATAGACCGCCCAAGAGTGTCTTTAGCGTTCCAGGGCGCCGATGTTGTAGTCGTGGTACTCGGCGAAGTCTTTTTGGAAGCGGCTGACGATCCGTTGGTCGACGTCGAAGAGATATGCCAGCAGGGCGGCCCGAATCCACATGCCGTTGAGCGCCTGGTGGAAATACATGGCCCGCGGGTCGCTGTCGATGTCGGTCGGGATCTCGCCGATGCGACTGTCACGCGGGAAGGGATGTAGGATCGGGGCGTAATCCTTCATGCGAGCGACCAGCTCGCGCGTGAGACAGTATTTCGACAAATCGAGGGTGCGGTAGGCCTCGGTGTCCTCGCGCGTGTCGTGCTCGCGCTGAATGCGGGTCATGTAGAGGCAATCGAGCGCCTCGATCGCCGGCCGGCCATCGATCGGATCCTCGAAGGATTCCAGCTCGTAGATTTTCACTCCCTTGCGCATCAGCCGGTCGCGCAAGTCAGCGCCGAGCCTCATTTTCGCGTGCGGGGGAGAAATGAAGCACATCGACACGTCCTCGAACAGCGACAGCAGGCTGGCCAGCGAACGCACCGTTCGCCCGCGCCCAATGTCGCCGCAGAATCCGTACAGCTTGCCGTCGAGACTTTTGGTCAGATCGGGATATTTGCGGCGCAGCTCGTCGTCGAACCGGTTCCAGCGCGAGGAATCCTTCGGATGTTTGAACTGGAACGTGCGTTTGATCGTATAGACGTCGAGCAGCGCTTGCGTCGGATGCTCGTCGGCTCCAGAACCGGCGTTTACGATCGGCACGCTGCGGTGGTCGAGCAAATCGAGATCGTTCATCAAATACGCGCAGCACTCGGCGAAATTCGGGACCACGCTCCGCATAATCACGATGTCGAAGTAACTGGAAAACATGCGGATCGAATCGTACGGCGATTCTCCCTTGGCTTCCGACGACACCGACGCGTCGCGAACCTCGTTGCACGCGATGCCCAACATTTGGCACGCGGCGGAGAACGAGAGGAACGTGCGCGTCGACGGCTGCGTGAAATAGAGCATGGCCCGCTGATTGGTCAGCAGGCTGCCCAGAAATCGTTTGCCGTCCCGCGACTTGTCGAACTGGCGAATCATGTCCGCCAGGCGTCCGATGTCGTCGATCAATTCGCGATCGAACTGGGCCGAAAAAATCACGTGCCGTAGGCGTTCGCTTTGTTTCAGCTCAGCCAGCTTCATGTTGAGCGGCTGATTCAGTCGTGACTCGAAGTCGTAGAATTCCATGGCTCTCCCACCTTCCGTGCCATGTATTGATCGCGGGCATTCGTGCCCACTTTAGCGCTGCCGTCCCCAGCACAACTATATCAGTGGCCGACAGCCGTGACCAATCGCGGCGCCTGACGAAATTTTGGGGCCGTGACTTCCGAGTCGAATTCAGGCGAAGTGCACTTGATCCGTGCGAAATGCAGGGCCGGCTTTGGGTACGCCCTGGCCCCGCCTACCTAATTTTCGCCGAGTACGCGAGATCTTGCAGCAGTGCATAGCGGATTACGTTGACGGCAATCCGCACGGCGTCTTTGTGCTCGTAGCCGGCGCAGGCCACGGAAGCTTGCCGTTCGAGTGCACAACTGAGGTCGTACTTGCTGTAGATCACGCAGTAACGGCCGTCGATTTCGATCCCTTCCAACAGCGGCTCGCCCTCCTTGAAGGTTGAGTCAAGCGGATCATTCGGGTTTCCGCTCTGGGGGATCCGGCGCATGACGCGGCGAATATCGAACCCGATCCCCTGCGAAAACAGTTCATGAGTGATCGGAATTCGCTCGAGATTCTTATCGGGGAAGAGTTGCCGCACCATGTCGCGGAAGCTTTTGTCGAACTGGGGCGAGCCACAGCAGGAGTCGCCGAACAGCACGGCACCGTTCTTGAGATAGTTGCGAAGGTTCTTGATCTCTTGCGGGCCGAACTCAAACGACGCGCGGCCGTGCAGATACGCCAGGGGATAACGCCGCAAGCTGGGATCACTGGGAACCAGGTTCTTCTGCCGCGGCGAAGCCGGCACGTTCGACATGCGATTGAGGGCCAAGAGCACATTGTGCAGGGCGCGTGGCGCGGCGTCCCAGTCGCCCGTGTGTCGCAGTTTGGCGACTTGCAACAAACCGCGTTCGATCGGGCTGGGAGCCGCGGCGACTTCTTCCTGCGGAGCGTCGAGCTTGTCGTAGGGCTCGCGACCGGTGGCATAAGCCACAACGTTGGCGCCCACCTTCATGGAGTGCAAGACCAGCAAACTGAATGCGGGCGTGCGTTTGGGCACCGGTTGCAGCGACCACTTGTCCCACAAACAGGAATGATCGCGGGGCGAATAGACGAACGAAGTGCGGCAGCCGAAGTCGACTCCGAGCAATTCGGTCCCTTCAGGGTCAAGCGGAAATTCGGAGCGGTAGATCGGATGCTCGGGCGGCAATCGCTTCAGTTGTGCTTCGCCCGGATAGAGACGCGAGACCAGGTTCTTGATGCCCTCGTCGAACCCGGCGCCGTTGCAGTTGTTGACCGCGAAGATAAAGCCCCCTTGTTCGACGTAGGCCCGCAAGAGTTGCACCTGAGCTTCGGTGAATTTGGGTTCGTCGAGGCCGCTGATGTAAAGAATCGGCGCCTGCAAAAGATCGCGGACGCTGCCATGAGTGACGACTTTATCGAGATCGACCTCCTGATAGGTGAGCAGCTTGGGCCACTTCGGCAAGCCGCTGACGTAATCGGTCAGGTTGCGCGCGTCGTTGGGATGCAGGTTCCAGTTGGGTTGTGCGTTGGGCGGCGGGGGTGCGCTGCCGTAATTCAACTTGTTGATCAAGACAGGCGCAAGCCCCTTCGACAGAAACAACAGAGCGAAACTGGTCGCGACGAGCGGGTCGGCTTCGACCCCCGACGACGTACTCCAACTCCCGTCGTGCCTTTGCTGTCTGTCCAGAAAATAGCTGGCCCCTTCGCGGTACCAGTCGTGATTGCCCAGAAAACGCTGACCCGTTAGACGCCCGGCGCGCTCGACGCCGTACAAGTAGTAGTGGACCCAGCGGCCCCCTTGCTCGCCTGGATTGGTGCCGACTGCGAAATACCGCGACAACCATTGCAAAGCACGTCGGAGAGCTTCGGTCGTGCGATCGGTGCGCGTGCAGCACTTGGGAGTGCCATCGGGATTTGTGTCGTCTTCGGCCGATCCGAGCATTTGCTCGCAGATCACTAGCGAGCCGATTCCAGCACAGGTCATGCTTCCCGTGCTATGCAGGTTGTTTTGATAACCCCACCCGCCGTCGTCGTTTTGATTCTTCAAGAAATGCTCAAGCGTAAGTTCCCACGTCTTACGACTGACTCTGATGCCGGAACTTGCCGCTTCCCGAAGGCCGAGAATGGCGTATTGGGTATTGCTGTTGTCCTCCGTGGCGAGGTGCGAGCCGTAGTTCCACATTCCCGCATTCGGGCCGCCGTCCTTAACTTGAAATTCCTCCAGCTGACTGGCGAGGCTTGTCATCCGAATGCGGTCGGTATCCGGCTGTTTGGCCGCCGCGAAGGTCATCAGCATCAGCGACATTTGATAAGTCGCGTACGCCGACTGCGGATCGGGGATCCGCCGTAGAAACTTTAAGCCTCTTGCGACGGCCGGTTCGTCGGGTGTTAACCCCGACGTCAAGAGAGCCAGCATCGCGAGGCTCGTGGCTCCGGAAGTGTGCCCCGCGGGGCCGCCACCAAAACCGTAGGAGCCTTCGGGATTCTGTCCCCGAATCAGGAATTGCTGGCCAGCGCGGATCGATTCCTTGACGCGGGCAGCCGACAATTCCCGCTGCGCCCAGACGGAAGGCTGCGGAATCACCGTTCCGCATGCGATCGCAGCGACGAGGAGGGCACTCGACAAACGGCGGCGTCGCGAGCGCATGAGATATCGATTCCGAAGCATTCAGGTGACTCGCCGCGGTTCGCCGGCACAGACGCACCCAGTTGAGCCCGCGGTTCGACCGCGGTGTCGCCATTCATTCTACGATTCGCAGGCCCCGCTGACAGCCGAATCCCGGTTGGAATCAAGCCCCGACGGAGCCCGGAAATCCACGGCGAACGTGGCTTCAGGAGCGTTGCTTGCCGAGTTTCTCCTCGAACAGCCTTTGCAAGCGGGTCCAGGAGCGCTCGTCGGCCAGCTTGTTGTACGACATGCCCGGATTGCCGTGAGTGTCGGCATCAGGAACCGTGAAGCTGTGTTTCGATTTGGCGTAGACGTCGAACTCGTAGTCGGTTCCCGCTTCGTCGAGCGCCTTACGGAACTTGTGGATCGCTTCGTCCGGAATGAATGAGTCGAGCGCTCCATGGCAGATCACGATCGTCGGCTTGATCGCCTTCGCCTGTTCCGCCGTCGGAGTGGGTAGTGCCGCGTGGAAGGTAATCACGGCATCGAGGTCCGCGCCGGAGTAAGCCAGCTCGAGGGCCGTCGAACCACCGAAGCAGTAGCCCATCGCCGCCAGATGGCTGGCGTCGCATTCCGGTTGTTGTTTGAGGATATCCAAGGCTGCGTTGGCCCGTTTTTGCCACTCCTCGATGTTTTGCCGCACGTGCGTGGCCATTTCCATCGCTTCGTTGGGATGCTTGGTGAATTTCCCATCGCCATACATGTCACAAGCAAAGGCGATGTAGCCGAGCTTGGCGAGCTGGTCGGCACGGCCCCTTGCGTAATCGTTGAGTCCCCACCACTCATGACAAACGAGCACACCCGGACGCTTGCCCGACACCGAGTCATCCCAGGCCAGATGCCCGATAAAAGATTGGTCGCCGACTTTGTAGGTGATCTTCTTCGTCTGCACGGCTGCTTCTCCCGAACCAATCAGGCTGCCCAACACGATCAAAGCCAACACGTAACGCGACATGTTTCTCTCCACAGTAGATTTTCACAGCCCGGCTTTTTGCGAGTCGATCTTCGCTGGTTTTCCCGCGAGCTGACGATCGAGCCGCCAAGGTGCCCAGCCCTCACGGCTCGGCGAATGATACGGCAATTGTCGCAGACGGGCGAGCGGCCGCGAACGGACTGACGATCACCTACTCCCTTGCGTTGCGAAAATTTCACGCGGAATTCTGCTTGACGTTCCGAGCTCGATGTGTCACTGTACTATCATGCTAGTACACAAGGCGGCCTTACGCTCGTCTCAGTGAATTTGGGCGGCTGATCACAACGGACGTAACCATGTTTGTGCACGTCGACCCTTCCAACGGCCTGGCGATTTACGATCAAATCGTCCGACAGGTGAAGTTCGCGGTCGCCAGCGACGCACTCAGGCCGGGGAATCTCGTTCCGTCGGTTCGCGAATTGGCTCGCGATCTCACCGTCAACCCGAACACGGTGGCCCGCGCTTACCGCGAACTGCAAGCAGACAATGTGCTGCAAGCGCTGCGCGGGACCGGATTGGAGATCACGCCTTCGGCCCCCAAGAAATGTCTGGCGGACCGCGCCGCCCTTATCCGCGGTCGCCTGCGCAGCGTACTGGTCGAAGCCCGTCAAAGCGGCTTGCCGGCCGATGAAATCCGAAGCCTCACCGAACAGGAATTGGCGCGCCTCGAACCCGAGAGGGATCCGTCATGACTGCGGCCTTTTCACTCCAGCACGTTATCAAGCAATACAAGAATCAGATGGCGCTCTACGACGTGAACTGCGCCTGCGAACCCGGTACGGTGTTCGCCCTGTTAGGCGAAAACGGGGCGGGCAAAACCACCGCGATCAAGATCCTGCTGGGCCTGCTCGACCCGGACTCGGGCAAGTCGACGGTCCTCGGTCTCGACAGTCGCCGCGACAGTCTCGAGATTCGCCGTCGCGTCGGCTATGTCCCCGATCAGCCCGCCCTGTACGACTGGATGACCGTCGATGAAGTCGGCTGGTTTGCCGGCGGCTTTTATCCGCCGGGCTACCAACGCCACTACAACGAACTCGTCGAGCACTTTGAACTTCCGCCGGGTCGACGAATGAAGGAACTCTCGAAAGGGATGCGGGCCAAGGTATCGCTCTCGGTGGCCATGGCCCACCGTCCCGAGTTGCTGATTCTCGACGAGCCAACTTCCGGGCTCGACGCGATGGTTCGCCGCGAGTTTTTGGAAAGCATGGTCGACGTCGCTGCACAGGGTCGCACCGTGATTCTGGCGAGCCACCAGATCGCCGAGGTGGAGCGCGTGGCCGACATCGTGGCAATTTTACGCCACGGCAAACTTGTGCTCCTGGAGAAACTCGACGATCTGAAAGATCGGGTCTGCGAGCTGACGGTTACGCTCCGCAATGGCGTGCCCGACCTGCCGAAGATCCCGGGAACGGTGCTGCACCGCGAACTCAAAGGCCGCCAGTGGCGGCTGCTGGTGCGGAACATGGACGAATCGCAGTTCGATGGTTTTCGGATTGCCGAAAACATTCGGAGCGTTGACGTCCGCCGACCGACGCTGGAAGAAATCTTCGTCGGCTACATGAAGGGGGAACCGGTTTCCGAAACGCCGCATGAGGTGCCCGCTTTATGAGCCAGGCGATCGTCGGCCGTATCTTCTGGAAAGAACTCCGGGTCCAGCGCGCGTTTTGGGTGTGGATTTTGGCGCTGGGGGTGTCCATCCAACTGGCCCCGCTGTTCTTCGGGCTCGCGTACTATCGTTCGTTGTTTCAATTTCACTGGTTCTCGTCCGTGAACATCGTGATGGCCTGCTGCTTTGCGGTGGGGTCGACGGCCATTGCTTTCGCGGGGGAAACTGAGAGTCGAACGAAATCCCTGTTTCAGCGTTTGCCGGTCCGCACCGCCGAACTGCTCGTGGGGAAGGTCGGCTGGTCGCTCGTTGGCACGTACGTTTTGTTTTTGCTGTTGGCGCTCCTGGCCACCTTCAGCGAGGCGACTTGGGGTGCGACGGTCTCGAACAACGCCAGTTCGCGATACGCGTTGTCTCAACAAGCGACGGATTTCTGGGTCTCTCTCGTCGCGCCGATCCCGTTCTTGGTGGTCGGATTGTTGTGTTCGCTGGGGTTTCGCGATGTGTTGACGACTGTTGCAGTATCCGGAGCGGCTGCCGCCGTTCTGATGGGGGTAACTGATCGCGGGAATTGGTGGGTCGCACTCGTCGTGTTCGTGGCGGTGGCCGTTGTCGATGGATTGTTGGTTCCGTACTGGCTCAGAGACTCGCTGAGCGCACGGCTGTGGCGTTTCACGTCTTCGGGAACGGCACGGGGCCATTCCACGCTCGGCGTACGTTCGACGGTGGCTTGGCGGCGGGCTGCCAGCAGTTTGCTTTGGAAAGAGTGGCGACAGGCACGGGCCCTGACGCTGACCTTGATGGGGGTTGGCACCTTGGCGGTGTTGTTGTGCGCGGCTGCGGTCGCAATGGAATCCCGAAGCTATACCGCCAGTCGGGAAAGTCTCCGCTGGTTCAAAGAGTCCCAGACACTCGTTTTGATTGGAGTGGGACTGATTCCTTTATTCTTTGGAATCGGGGCGGGCCGCGCCGATCGGCGGGACGGAGCCTTTCGTCTCTTGGCCAATTCTGGCGTTTCTCCGATCTCGCACTGGTTGACCAAGCACGCCGTGTGGCTGGGACTAGCCTTGGGGACCGCCGGTTGGTTCCTGGCGTTGGACAGGTTGCTCGATTCGAACTCGTTCTGGGAGACGGCTCAGTCGGCCGCGAACGCGACCTTCTATCGGGGGTTCCCTTTCGGGGGCTTGGCACCACCGGAGCAGGCCGGTTTTGCGGTGACGCTCGCAATCATCCTGTTCGACGTCCTGCTGCAGTACGCATTGGGGCATTTGCTGTCTTCGACCATCCCCAGTGCAATGACTGCGCTCGTGTTGGGACTGATTGGTTGTCTCGCGCTGGCGATGCTGTGGGCGACGGTGACGGGAACGGGAATCGGCATTCCCTTCTGGTGGACCATCGGTCTTTTGCCGCCGATCTTTCTCCTGACAGGTTGGCTGCGCACCCGAGATTGGCTAGTCGATCGAAATTCGCTAGCTGCTTGGAGCCGCGTTGCCGCTGGCTTGGTGCTTCCGTCGCTTGGAATCTGCTGCGCGATCGCAGTTTTCCGAGTCGTCGAGATTCCTGCGACCACGTTGCCGATCGAGTTTCAAGAACCGGAGCGCTCCGCGGCCGAAGTGGTCGCCCTGAAGCAATCCCTGTTTGTCGAAGCGGCGAAATCGTTGACGGGTCCGCAGCCTCCCGAAACCCATGATCCCGAACGGCATACAGTGGCCGACGGCTGGGAATTTGCGGATGCCCCGATGCGTGACTGGGTGGCGGCGAATGAGCCCGCGGTGAAGCTGGCCCTGCAAGCGGCGCAACAAGAGCGCGGGGACTTTCCAAGTTTTGAATGGCCGGCTCGAGTGGACGGCGCCTTCAGCGGTGAAGCTGCCATTAATTTGATGCGGCTGCTGCTCGCTTCGGCCCGCAAGCTCGAATCGGAAGACAAGTTGGATGCCGCCCTTGAAAACTATGTGGCCGTGGCACGCCTGGGGGACGATCTCAAACGCTCGAACCGGCTGCGCTCCGGTTGGAGAGTGCCGTTGCAGGACGCGGCGCTCGGAGCCCTGGATCAGTGGGCTGCACATCCCAAGCAAAACACGGCACTCATTAAGCGCGCCATCAGTTTGTTCCAGCATTTCGAGCAGGATACCCCCTCTGACGCGACGGCGATTCTCAATGGCTGGCGGATCGAACGAAAGATGTTCCAGAACAATGTCTGGGAAGGAAAGAATATCCACGAAGAAAATCGGAGCGCTGCCGAGACCGGGTTCGTGCGTTGGTGTCTTCCTTGGGAACTGTTGAGGCTGCAGCGATTGCAGGACGCGATGTTTGCGACAGCGCTCGATGGAGTCCAGCTCGTGGAACGACAGTTGCGCGAACGGCGTTTTGTCGACTTTGACTGGAACGCTTTCGAGTTCCTGCACACTCCCTGGAAGTGGGAGCGAATGACGCTCGGCCCTCCGAACGATTCCCCCAATGGGTCGGATTGGAAGGCGATTCCCGTTTGGCTGGTGAACCAGGCGGCAACGGCTCGCATGCATTTCATCGTCTGGGCAGCCCTGGACTACCGGCGCGAGCACCATAAAGTGCCGGCCACGTTAAGCGAATTGGTCCCGGTTTATTTTACCTGGCTGCCGATCGACCCATGGACAGGGCGCGGCTTCCACTATGAGCCAAAGGGAATCCCGGCACCTCTCCGCACCCTGACAGGGTCAGAAGTGCCGAAGGACCAACCTTTTCTCGCCAGCGGCGGAGCCTTCGATTGCCGCATCGACGTTAACGCCTCTCGCGGTGAGGCGGTCGTCCGCTCGGAAGTGCTGACGCGTGAGCGCCGCCAGACGAGAGACTGGTGGCTACCCGTGTTGGACTATCCCGCGCCAGCCTTGGCCATCCTGAAGCCGATAACGCACGAGTCGACCGACCGTCCTCCCCCAAAGCCGGCGCAGAAGCCCCCAGCTGGGCACAGTCCGCTGAAAAAGTAAACGCGTCTCGCCAGCCGCGATTTCCCGTTGAGCCTCGCACGGGCAGAGACCGAAATTGACAGTCCGCCCCTGAACAGCCGACAATGAGCCGCGACGAAGATCACCCATGCGGCGCGGCGAGCGGGATCGATGTGGGATATTTTGGGAAGTCGAGCGCGGCTGTGCGACGGGCTGACACGCCGCGAAGTGCTGCGAATCGGCGGCCTGAGTGCGTTCGGTCTGACGCTACCTCACCTGCTGCGAAGTGAACAGGCAACTGCAGCGTCGAGCCATTCCGCCGAAAACGCGACTCCCAGCCGTCCCCGCGCGAAGAGCTGTATTGTCCTGTTCTTAATGGGTGGCCCGCCGCAGCATTCGCTGTGGGACCCCAAACCTGAGGCCCCTGCCGAAGTTCGCGGCGAGTTCGCACCGATCACCACGTCCGTCCCCGGCCTGCATTTCGGCGAGTTGCTGCCGCAGACCGCGCGGCAGGCGCATCATCTGTGCGTGCTGCGAGCCGTGTCGAGCGGTGACAACGCGCACTCCTCGAGCGGCTACTACATGCTGACCGGTCGGCCCCATACGCCGACGAATTTCGAGAACGCCAACCCCGGCGCGCCGAATGATTTTCCGAGCCTCGGCGCCATCGTGCGGGCGATGAACCCGGGGCACGGTGCCGTGGCCCCTGCGATCACCTTGCCGCATCACATCTTCAATACCAACGGCAGCGTCTGGCCGGGTCAGGACGCCGGATTTCTCGGACGGGCGGCCGATCCTTGGTTGGTCAACTGCGTGCCGAACGTTGAGCCGTTTCGGATCGAGGGGCTGAGCCTGCCGACCGAAATTCCGGCAATGCGTCTCTCCCGACGCCAATCGCTCTTGGCACAATTCGACCAGCAGCGCGCGGCCGTGCTCCGGTCTGGCCTGCTCGACGCCTTCAATGCCGACACGCGCCAAGCGTTCGATTTGTTGTCGTCGGGCCGATCGGCAAAAGCCTTTCGCCTTGATGACGAACCGAGCCACGTTCGAGATCGCTATGGACGGTCGCCGTTTGGGCAAAGCGTCCTACTGTCTCGCCGTCTGATTGAGGCGGGCGTCAAGCTCGTACAGGTCAACTGGTATCGCTCGGCCGATGAGCCGATGGCCAATCCTTGTTGGGACAGCCATACCGACGAGGCCAAACGCCTGCGCACGGTTTTGGCTCCGCCAACCGATCAGGCCTACTCCGCGTTGTTGGAGGATCTCTCCCGACGGGGACTGCTCGACGAAACGCTCGTCGTCTGCATGGCGGAATTTGGTCGCAGCCCGCGGATCAATGCGGCGGCCGGGCGGGATCACTGGGGTTCCGTCTATTCCGTGGCCCTCGCCGGTGGCGGCGTTCGCGGCGGTCAAGCCTATGGCGCCTCCGACGCGATGGGCGGTCAGCCGCGTGAAGGGTGCGTTCGTCCGCACGACCTCACCGCGACCATCTTCGACTGCTTGGGCTACCGGCCCGAAACGCTCATCCACGATTCACTCGGGCGGCCGCTGCCGATCAGTACCGGCGAGCCGATCGCGGCGATCTTTTGACCGCGGGCCATGAGGTTCCTTCGGCTGACGCGCTCAAGCTCCCTTTTGAATCGATATCGGTGGTCCTCAGGGTCTTGTCCTGCTACGACGATTTCAGAAGGAAACAGGTTCGGACATGCGATTGACATCCGCGCTAAGTGCTTGCTTGGGCGTCGTGAGTTTGTGCTTATTGGCTCCGGCGATCGGGCACGCGGAGGAGATTTCGCTCAACGGGCATGTCTTCACGCTTCCCGACGGCTTTACGATCGAACTCGTGGCTGCTCCGCCGCTCGTCAATCGGCCGATCACCGGCGCATTCGATGAACAGGGGCGCCTCTACGTTTCCGATTCTTCGGGCTCGAATGATCCCGTCAAGAAGCAGCTCGTCGAGCGGCCGCATCGGATCCTGCGACTCGAAGACACCAATGGCGACGGACGATTCGATCGCAACACGGTCTTCGCCGACAAGATGATGTTCCCCGAGGGGACGATGTGGTTGGACGGCTCGCTCTACGTCTCGGCCGCACCCACGATCTGGAAGCTCACGGATACGAACGGCGACGGCGTCGCCGACCGCCGCGAAGAATGGCTTACGCGGACGCTCACGGGTTGCGCGAACGATCTTCACGGTCCTTATGCGGGACCCGATGGATGGATCTATTGGTGCAAGGGGGCATTTGCCCGGCAGACGTATCAGCTCCCGGGGCACGAGCCGGCTGCTTCCAGCGCGGCTCACATCTTTCGCGCTCGACGGGATGGCTCTGGGCTCGAGCCAGTGATGACCGGCGGTATGGACAACCCGGTAGAGGTTGTCTTCACACCGGGGGGCGAGCGGATCTTCACCACCACGTTTTTGGTGCATCCAGCTGAGGGGCAGCGCGACGGCCTAATTCACGCGATTTATGGCGGCGTGTATGGCAAAGATCACGACGTCATCCACGGGCACCCGCGCACCGGCGAATTGATGCCGCCGCTCGTGCACTTGGGGCCGGCCGCGCCCTGCGGTCTGGTGCGCAACGAGTCGAACTCGTTCGGCAGCGATTATCGCGACAATCTCTTCGCGTGTTGCTTCAACATGCGGAAGATCACGCGGCACGTGCTGACTCCGGCGGGGGCTAGTTTTACGGCCGCGACGACGGACTTTCTGGTTTCCAACAATCTCGACTTTCATCCGACCGATATTCTGCAAGACGCCGATGGCAGTCTGATCGTGATCGACACCGGAGGCTGGTACAAACTCTGCTGTCCCACTTCGCAACTCTGGAAGCCCGACATTTTGGGCGCCATTTATCGCATTCGTCGCAAAGGCGCTGCGAAAGTCGACGATCCCCGCGGAATCAAGCTCGATTGGAAGACCGTTTCGTTGGAGTCGCTCGCCGATCGGCTGGGCGATTCGCGGCCTGCGGTTCGCCGCCGGGCGATGGAAGAACTGGGCAAACGCGGCGCCGCGGCGGTGCCGAAACTCAGCGCAATGCCTGATCGCTCCGACCCCGAAGCCCGTCGCAACGCGCTTTGGACGCTGGTACGAATCGACGGCCCGCAAGCTCTTGCCGCCATCCGAACCGCGTTCTCCGATTCGGACGAAACGGTACGCCAGGTGGCCGTGCACTGTGCCAGCTTGCGCCGCGATCGCGATGCGGCGCCCGCGCTGATCGAAATGCTGCAAAAGGGGACCGCGCACAATCAACGCGTCGCCGCCGAGGCGCTCGGCCGGCTCGGTGAGAAAGCGGCAATCATGCCGCTCTTGAATGCCACTGGGCGGGCGGCTCCGGATCGCATTCTCGAACATTCGCTGACGTTTGCTCTGATTGAAATTGCTGACCCGGCTGCCACCGAGAGGGCGGGGCTGTTCCAGACTAATCCGCTAATTCTTCGCGCAGCGCTGATTGCGCTCGACCAGATGCCGGGCGGCCATTTGGATCCAAAATCGACCGCCAACCTGTTGTCTTCGCACGACCCCATGCTCAAGCAAACGGCGTCATGGCTCATCGCGCAACACCGCGACTGGGGCGACGCTTTGGCCGGCACGCTGCGCCGTCGTGTCAATCGGTTTGAGGGCAATGAAGCGGAGCGATCGGAGCTGACGCAGCACTTGGCGCAGTTTTCGTCGAGCGCCGCCGTTCAATCGCTCCTCGCCCAAGCCGTGGCCGACCCGCAGCTGCCGGTGCAGACCCGGCATCTCGTGCTCGACGCCATGCGGACTTCCAGCTTCAGGCAGTTGCCGCCGGCCTGGATCGACGCATTGCTCCCGCTGCTCAAAGGAAGGGACTTCTCGGTTGCGGCAGGCGTCGTCGCAATCTTCCGCGCAACGCCCGTTAGCAAGGATCGCTCGCATGACGTCGGACGGGCGCTGATCGAATTTGCGAGCCTCCCCAACCTGCCCGACGATCTTCGGCTGGAAGCCCTGGCGGCCGTGCCCGGCGGACTGCCGCAAGTCGATTCGCAAACGTTCGCATTTCTGCGAGCCCATTTGGATACCGAACTTCCGGTGCCGACGCGATCCGCGGCGGCCGGCGTCCTCTCGACCGCGAGACTGGCTTCGTCGCAACTCGACGAACTGACCGGCTCGCTCGAGTCGGCTGGGCCGCTCGAAATCGATCGCTTGCTCTCGGCGTACGAAAACTGCGCCGATGAGAAAATCGGGCTCAAGTTGATTACCGCTTTGAAATCGTCTCCGACGCTCAGCGCACTCCGTGTCGATTCTGTCGCCGCGCGAATCAAGCACCAGCCCGCATCGGTTCAGGCGCAAGCCGAGCAGCTCTACCGGCTGATCAATGTCGATATTGCGAAACAGCGCCAGCAGATCGCCGATTTGCTGCCGCTCGTTCACAAAGGTGACGTTCGGCGAGGCCAGCAAGTCTTCGCGCAGGCCAAGGCGGCTTGCGTCTCGTGTCACCAGTTCGGCTATAAGGGTGGCCACATCGGGCCCGACCTGACGAACATCGGCAAGATTCGGGCAGAGCGAGACCTGCTCGAAGCGATTCTGTTTCCTAGCGCCAGCTTTGTCCGCAGCTTCGAACCGATGCAAGTCGTGACCAAAGGCGGCAAGGTCTTCAACGGTCTTGTGCGAGGGGGCGCGCCCGACGAGGTGACGCTTGTCGTCAGCGCGACTGAAACGGTTCGTGTGCCGAAGGACCAAATCGAAGAGATGCGGCCCGGCACCGTTTCAGTCATGCCGGCGGGATTGGACAAGCAACTCACGCCCCAGGATCTGGCCGATCTGGTCGCGTTTCTGTCTCACGCGAAGTGAGCCTAGGGTGGCAAGCGACAGGGGCTTGAACCGTCTCAGCGTCCGCGGGTCCGCGGCATGGCTCGCGTTACTAGCACTCTCGTTCGCGTCGAAGGACCGCGCGCGCTGCTATGCCGAGGACACCCGCCCGATTTCACAGGTCACGCCCGACTCCGAGTGGAATGCGGTTTTCGATCGCGCTGACGGTTGGACCGGTGCGGATGCCGCCGGATCGGTCGATCTGGGCGACGGCCGGACGCTGTGGATGTTCGGCGACACCTGGATCGGGAGAATCCGCGACGGAAAGCGCCTGCCGGGAGCGCGGATGGTCAACAACTCGATCGCCGTGCATCCAACCGACCGAGCACAACCCTGGCGTCCCCCCGACCCGCGTTCGGTTCGATTCTTCTGGGGTCCCCTCGACAAGGAGGGACAGCCGACAGCGTGGCTCATCCCGCCAATTGGTCCCGGCCAGGCGGAGAACCGTGACAGGCGCGACTGGTTTTGGGCGACGGGTGGTGGGGTCGTTGTTTCGCAAGAGAAAGGTGCGGACCGCCGACTCATCGTGTTTTTGTTCCGCACGCGACGCGACCCCGACGGCAAAGGTGTTTGGAATTTCGCGACGGTCGGCACAAGTCTGGCCGTCATCGACAATGTGAGTGATTCACCCGAACGTTGGCGTCCTCGCATTTTCGATATCCCCAATGCGGGCACGCGGAAGGACCGACGTGACGGTCAATCACTCGAAATCTTGTGGGGTATGTCGGCAATGGCGCAACCGGGTACTTCGGGCGACGCGGGTCGCGCGCTGGTCTTCGGAACCCGCAAGAGCGGGCCATTCGAGATGGGCCTGCTGATGGCCCGAGTGCCGGCGGAGATCGAGCGATTTGGCGACTGGCGGTTTGTCGGCGAGTCGAACAACTTCACGTCCGTCTCGACCGCAGCTCGCCCACTCGCCAATGGCCTGGTGAGTGAGTTCTCGATTGAGCAGATGCACAACCGCGGGCGGCAGATGTGGGTGCTCGTGCAGAGCGAGCCCTTCCTTGGGAAACGCATCTTTGTGCGAACGGCCCCGCAACCCGAGGGACCCTGGTCGCCGCGACGGGAGATTTACAGCGTCCCGGACGTCGCGAAAAACCGCGCGTACTTCACCTACGCGGCCAAAGGCCATGCGGCCCTTTCGCGGCCGGGCGAATTGCTCGTGACCTACCTCGTCAACTCGCAGAATTTCGGCGATTTGATGTCGGACACAACCATCTACCACCCCAAGTTCTTGCGCGTGCCTGCGACCGTCATTTTCGGCAAATAGGCGGCGGCGGAAAAATCTGCTCATCTTGCGCAACCGGTCTTGCCGATCTCTTTAATGAGGTTGCGCGAGCGGAACGCCTGGATTCGGCTCAAGTCGCGGCTGCGAATCGCACACAAAAGGGCTGGCCTTGATTTTCGCTTGTTTGCAAGAGGCGTTGCGGCACCATCAGGCTGGACGACTCGATCAGGCCGAGGGCTTGTATCGCCGGGTGCTCTCGGTCGACCCGCTTCAGCCCGACGCACTGCACCTGTTTGGCATGGCGGCCTTGGCCAGAGGCCGCTTCGACGAAGCCCATCGGCTCGTCACCCAGTCGGTCGAGCTGAAGCCGGCCGAAGCAATCTTCGTCTCGGATTTGGGCGTCGTACTCGAATCACTGGGGCGTTTTCGCGAGGCAGAGTCGACCTATCGCCGCGCCCTCGAACTCAATCCTCTTCACGCCGAATCGCTAAACAACCTGGGCAATATGCATCGCGCGGCCTGGCGTCCTACCGACGCGGCAAATGCGTATCGCGCGGCCCTCGCGATCAAACCCGACTTCGCGATGGCGCGCGGAAACTTAGGGAACACGTTCGCAGACCAGCAGAAATTCGACGAAGCGATTGCCTGCTATCGCGAGGCACTTGCTCTCGATGGACGATTCTTGGATGCGCGGAAGAATCTGGCGATCGCACTTGCCGATCAGGGGCACTACAAACAGGCCGAAGACGAATTGCAGCGCGTCCGCGAACAATCTCCGTTGGACTCGGGCGTCAAAATTCGCCAGGCATTGCTGTTGCCCGTCTTTCCCGAATCGGCTGACGCGATCGATCAACGACGACAACGTCTCGACGGAGATCTCGATCGTTTGCTCGAAGACGACCTTCGCGTGCGCGATCCGCTGGCCGAAACTCCGGGCCCGGCCTTCTACTTGACATATCACGGCCGCAACGACGTCGCAGTGCAGCGAAAAATTGCGTCCGTCTATCGGCACGCCGTACCCTCGCTCGAGTTCACCGCTCCGCATTGCCGTGCGGCTCGCGTCTCCGGGCAATCGCCGATCCGCGTCGGGCTGATTTCGCGATTCTTCTACCGACACTCGGTCGCGGACCATTTTGCCGGGCTGATCCGCGCGTTTCCGCGGGAGCAGGCCCGTTACACGGTGCTGAGAGTCACTGGTCCCGAGGATGATGTTTCGAGCGCCATCGACGGGGCGGCCGACAAGGTCGTGCGAATCTCGACGCGCCTCGGCGAGGCCCGCGAGCAAGTGGCCGCCGAAGAGCTCGATGTGCTGCTTTACACGGACATCGGGATGGACCCCTGGACGTACTTCTTGGCCTTTTCGCGCTTAGCTCCCGTGCAGTGTGCGACCGTCGGCCAGCCGGGCACGACAGGCATTTCGACCGTCGACTATTTTCTCTCCTCAGATCGGCTCGAGCCGTCCGACGGACAATCGCACTATTCCGAGCAACTCGTGCGGCTGTCCGATATCCCGCACTACTTTGAGCGACCGACTGCGCCCGATGAATCGTCGGGGCGAACGGGCATCCCCTTGCCTGCCGAGGCCCGTTGGTACGTCTGTCAGCAGACGCTGTTCAAGATCCATCCGGAATTCGATCTGTTGATGGGACAGATTCTGCGACGCGATCCACTTGGAATCGTCGTTTTGTTCGAGGGGCAAGTTCCGACTTGGAAGGCGCTGCTGCTCAATCGGTTACAGCGGTCGATCCCGGATGTCGTCGACCGAATCGTTTTTCTGCCTCGCTTGGCCCGCCCGGACTACTTGCGACTCCTCACGCAGGCCGACGTGGTGCTCGACACGATTCATTACGGTGCTGGCACCACGGCCATGCACGCGCTGGCACTAGCATCGCCGTTGGTCACTCTCCCCGGCAAGTTCAATCGCGGACGTGTGGCCTACGCTCTGCTCCAGAAGCTGGGGATTTCGGAGTTGATTGCGACTAGCCCAATTGACTATGTCGAACGCGCGATTCGCATCGCTCAGGATCCTTCCCTGCGAAAATCGCTCTGCACAAAGATCCTCGAGCGCTGCGGCGTGCTTTTCTCGAATCCGGCGCCGGCCGCCCAACTCGAGGCGTTCTTTGTCGAGGCGGTGCGTGGACATTCCGCGTGCCAGGCATGAGCGGCTATCGAAGCGCGGAATATGCGGCGGCTCTTGTCGACTTGGGCCGACCTGTGGCCTTGCCGAATTGCGGCGGTTGGCTGCTGGAACGAACGATTCCTACGACAAACCTTTGTGACGCGATCGGATGCTATCCACTCTTTCGCTGTGCCAATTGGGCTGAACTGGACAACGACATCGACGGATTGCGTAAGGGTTTCGTGACCCTTTCGCTGGTTCCCGACCCGTTTGGCGGACCGCCGTCTGATTTAGCCGCCTGCTTCCCGGATGTCTGCCTGCCCTTCAAGGAACACTTCGGCGTCGATTTCTCGCGCGACTGGCGCGGTTCGATCTCACGCCATCATCGCCGCAACGTGCGGGCCGGCGCTCGTAGCGTCGAAGTCGAGCACTGCGAGGACCCACCTGTTTGGTTGAATACTTGGATCGATTTGTACGGACAGCTCGGTCGGCGACATCACATCAGCGGGCCCGCGAGATTTTCGAGGCAGAGCTTCCAATTGCAACTGAGTGTCCCGGGAATCGTCGTCTTTCGAGCTGCCTCGGACAGCCAAACCGTGGCGATGTCACTCTGGTACATCGACGGAGATGTCGTTTACTACCATTTGGGAGCGTGCGACGATCGCGGTTATGAATTGGCCGCGATGTTTGCGATGTTCGACGTCGCCTTAGGTTATTTCGCCGCGAACGGTGCTCGATGGGCCCAGCTCGGCGGCGCCGCAGGCTATCAGCAGACGGCCGACAGCGGATTAGCGCGGTTTAAGTCCGGCTGGGCGAACGAGCGGCGGACGGCCTGGTTCTGCGGCCGAGTGCTCGACGCAGATTCTTACCAGCGTCTTGTCAGCGGACGCCAACTCCTGCAAGGTGGATTCTTTCCCGGGTATCGGCACGCGGAGGCCGCTTGATGTCGAAACTCGCGCTGTTCGGCCATCCGCCCGCGTTCGACAAGCCGTTGCATGTCGGCCGGCCCAATCTTCCCGATAAGCAGGCAATCCTCGAGAGAATCGCGGGGGCACTCGACGCGGGTTGGCTCACCAACGGCGGCCCCTTAGTCAGCGAATTCGAGCATCGCCTGGCGGAGGAAGCCGGGGTCAAGCACTGCATCGCCACATCGAATGGAACCGCCGCCTTGGAGCTGGCGATCCGCGCGCTCGGCTTAGTGGGCGACGTTATCGTTCCCGCCTACACGTTCATTGCAACCGCGCATGCGCTCGCCTGGCACGGATTGCGACCCGTTTTCTGCGATGTCGATCCGGCGACCCATACGCTCGATCCGTTGCAAGTCGCGCGGACAATCGGTCCGCAAACGGCGGCCATCCTGGGCGTGCATCTTTGGGGTCGAGCGTGCGACATCGCCTCGCTGACCTCTATCGCACGAGAGCACAAGATCCCTCTGCTGTTCGACGCTGCGCACGCCTTCGGCTGTACATACCAGGGACGCCCGATCGGCGGCTTTGGTGCGTGTGAAACATTCAGTTTTCACGCGACGAAATTCGTCCAGTGTGGCGAAGGCGGCGCGGTCGCCACGAATGACGACCATCTCGCAGAGCGGATCCGCCTGCGAAGGAACTTCGGGTTTGCGGGATACGATCGGGTGAGTTCGATCGGCACCAACGCCAAGATGAGCGAACTGGCGGCGGCCGTCGGACTGACGTCGCTCGACAACATGGGAACGATCGTCGCCGTCAATCGGCAGAATTACGGCGCCTACCGTCGCCGGCTGCGATCGCTGCCGGGTCTTCGGCTGCTGTCGCACGATGCACACGAGCAGAGCAACTATCAGTACATCGTGCTCGAGGTTGATCCGCGTCAGACGGGGCTATCGCGGGACCAAATGGTCCAGGTGCTCGTCGCGGAGAACGTCTTGGCCCGCCGTTATTTTTATCCCGGCTGTCATCGGATGGAACCGTACTGTTCGGATCTGGGCACGGCTGGCTGCGTGCTTCCAGTGACCGAAAATCTGGCGGATCGTGTCCTCGCGCTGCCGACGGGCATGCAACTCGACGAGAGCGACGTCTCGCGAATCGTGATGATTCTCGCAGAGGCGCTCGAGAATGCGAGCGCTATCCGCAGTCGACTCGGTCGTCGCCAGGCTGCGTGAAGAAGTGCATCGCCTCCGCTTGCCGCAGCTTCGTTCATGCCAGGATCGACTGCACGACCCTCCCGCTGACGTCGGTCAGGCGGAAGTCGCGGCCGGCGTGGCGGAACGTCAGCCGTTCGTGATTGAAGCCCAGCGCGTGCAGGATGGTTGCTTGCAGGTCGTGCACGTGGACGCCGTTCTCGACGACGTGGAAACCCAAGTCGTCGGTCTTGCCGATGCTGATGCCCGACTTGATGCCGCCGCCGGCCATCCACATCGTGAACGCCTGAGGGTGATGATCGCGTCCGAGCTTGCGGCCGAGCGTCGGGTGGCTTTCGACCATCGGCGTGCGTCCAAATTCGCCGCCCCAAATCACAAGCGTCTCGTCGAGCAAGCCTCGCTGCTTGAGATCCTGCACGAGTGCCGCGGAGCCTTGATCGGTGGCTGCGCAATTCTGGCGGTGGTTGCCATTCAGATCGCTGTGGGCGTCCCAACCCTCGTGATAGATGTTGATGAACCGCACGCCACGCTCGACCATCCGCCGTGCCAAGAGGCACGCGCGGGCGAAGGACGGTTTGTCCGGGTCGGCTCCGTACATTTCGAGAGTGGCCTCGCTCTCGCTGCGCAGATTCATGAGTTCAGGAGCCGAGGTCTCCAAGCGGTCGGCCATTTCGTAGGACGCGATTCGCGTCGCGATTTCGGGGTCACCGACGACGTCCAACCGGCGTCGATCGAGCGTTTCGACCAAATCGAGGGTGTCACGTTGCGACTGTCGACTGACGCCCGCGGGTCGCGAGACGTTCAGAATCGGATCGCCCTGGTTCCGAAACCGCACGCCCGTGTAAACAGTCGGGAGCATCCCGCTTGACCAGTTCGCCGCGCCGCCGCTGATTCCCGAACCGGTCGACATCACGACGAAAGCGGGCAGATCGCTCGTCTGTGCCCCGAGACCGTAAACGACCCAGGAGCCCAGGCTCGGCCGTCCTGGCTGCGCCGCCCCCGTGTTGAGAAACAGTTGAGCCGGCGCGTGATTGAACTGATCGGTGTGCATCGAGCGGATCAGGCAGACGTCGTCGACGATTTTGCCGAAGTGGGGCAGAATGTCGGCAATTTCGGTGCCCGATTGGCCGCGGCGGACAAAGCGAAACCGCGGTCCGAGCACGGCGGCGTCGGAGCGGATGAAAGCGTAACGTTGGCCGCCGATGATCGAGGGAGGAATCGGTTGGCCCTCGAACTCGGCTAGCTTGGGTTTGTGATCGAAGAGATCGAGGTGGCTGGGTGCTCCGGCCATGAATAGGTGGATCACCGCTTTCGCGCGACCCGTGTAGTGGGCTTCCTTGGGGAGCAGCGCTTGGCTGGCGTTGGTGACCGCCGCACGGCCCGATTGTGAAAACGTCCCGGCACACAGACCCGCCAGCGCGATTCGCCCCAGTCCGACACCGCATTGCTCGAAGAACCAGCGGCGCGTGACCAGCTTCGGATCGCAATTTCGATAAAGCAGAGACTGACAATTCATTAAGTTAGTCCAAGGTCCAAAGTCTAAGGTCCAAAGTCGGAAGTCTTAGACTATTCCTTCGTGATGGCTTCATCGAGATTCAGCAGTCCGCGAGCCACGAGCGTCCACGCGGCCAAACTGGCCGACTCGACTTTGCCCTTGGGACCCGCACCGGCTTCGCTTTCGCCCAAGAATTCTTTCGCGCTGGTCGGGTCCGCTTCAAACCGCGCTTGCGCCTTGGAATAGAACGTCACCAGAGATGATAGCTCTGATTTTTCCGGCGGCCTCACCAGGCAGCGGCGGAATAGGACCTTAGCGATGGCTTCTGGCTTTCCGACCGACTTCGCAAGGACATCGGCGGCGAGCCCACGGGCAACTTCGACGAATTGAGAGTCATTCAGTAGTGTCAACGCTTGCAACGGCGTATTGGTCACTTCGCGACGGGCAATGCACTCCTCGCCGCTGGGGCCGTCGAACGTCGACAGCATGGCGAAAGGTGATGTCCGCTTGGCGAATGTGTAAAGGCCGCGGCGAAAACGATCGGGACCCTGGCTTACCTTCCAGGTCATCCCTCCGTACGAGCCTTCGGCAACGCTCGCAGGCTGGGGCGGAAACACGCTGGGGCCGCCGATGCGTTCGGTCAGCAATTCGGCAGCGGCCAGCGCCGAGTCGCGAACCAACTCCGCCTCCAACCGAATGCGCGGGGCACGGCTGAGCAACTTGTTCTCGGGATCCTTGGCGAGGGCTTCCAACGTGACACCCGAGGCCTGACGATAGGTCGCGCTGGTTACGATGCGACGATGAGCGGCCTTGAGCGACCAGCCTCGCCACACGAATTCCATGGCCAGCCAGTCCAAGAGTTGCGGATGAGTGGGAGTCGAGCCCTGGTAACCAAAGTCGTCTCCTGTCCGCACGAGGCCCCGTCCGAAGAACGCCTGCCACTGGCGGTTGACGGTCACCCGCCCAACGAGCGGGTTGCGAGCATCGACGAGCCATTGAGCAAAACCCAAGCGGTTGCGTGGAAACTCCGCGGGGAGTTTGCCGAAGAGAGAGGGAATTCGAGCGTCGACCGGCTCGGTCGGGTTCAGAAAGTCGCCCCGCTTGTGAACGAAAGTTTGCCGCGGATTGTCGGCGGGTCGTTCGGAAAAGACGAGGCTCGTCGGCAGAGTGGGTTCCATCGCGCGCTCGATCGTCAACTCTTTGCGACGGTCATCGAGTGACGGCGTGATCGACGCGAAATACTTCAGCAAAGTCGCACGCTGGCCGGGATTGCGCTGTTCTCTGGGGAGTGCGAGGATTCGATCGATGTCTGCCGGCAGCACGCGGCGATCGGTTGCGACGTCGCCGCTCGCGCCCGAGATGCGAAACTTGCCCAACCCACACGCGTAGTAATATTCAAACAGCATCCGCACCGAGAGGCTCCTCGCGCCGCGCAAGGGCTGATCGAGGACAAAGATTGCCGAGTGAGGCCTCCCTTGGCCCTTGTTGATCGACCAGGAGGTCAGCGGACTTCCGTCGATGGCCGCAGCGGCTCCGGCACCGTTCGCCGCATAGCTCTGCGTCGCCGCCTTGAAGCGTATTGGTCTACCATCGGCTTGAGCGGTCCATTCGCTGAGTTGGAAGTCGCCGAACGGACCTTCGTAGAAGACGCGGCCCGGGCCGTGCTCTGGAAGCGACTCGTCTGGCAGCACGTCCAGCCGCAAGGCGGTGATTTCGGCCGGAAGCTTGTCGAATTGCAGTTCGTAGCGATCGCTCTTGCTCATGTCGCCGCTGGCAAGGACGGAATCGTCCGCCAATACGGAGAGGTGCGGAAGATTGGCCTTCGCACGATGCGGATGCAGAACGGTCCATCGCGGGGCGCGGGCCGATTCGGTTCGCTCCCATTCCTCGAAGGCTGCATCGAACTTGGCCCGTCCTTTGGAGGACAACTGATTGGGCAAGTTGGCCTCCATGGTGGCGATTTGCCGTTCGATCTCCTGTCGACGGCTGGCGAGTTCCGGCACGGGGATATCGAGCTGCTTCTCGTCCGCATTGTTCAAGAAGGCCATCATGCCGTAGTAGTCGCGGTGCGGGATCGGATCGAATTTGTGGGTGTGACACTGAGCACAACGGACGGTGAGCCCTAGCCAGACCGTGCCGGTTGTGCCCACGCGATCGACCACCGCGTAGTAGCGATATTCGAGCGGATCGATGCCTCCCTCTTCGTTCAGCATCGTGTTGCGGTGAAAACCAGTGGCAACGCGATCTTCGATCGAGGCATTCGGCAGCATGTCGCCCGCCAGTTGCTTGATCGTGAATTGGTCGAAGGGCATGTCGGCGTTGAGCGCCGCAATCACCCAATCGCGGTACGGCCAGATCGACCGCGCGCGGTCCTTTTCATATCCGTTGGTGTCGGCGTAGCGGGCCAGGTCGAGCCAGCGACGGGCCCAGCGCTCGCCATAATGGGGCGACGCCAGCAAGCGATCGACGAGTCGCTCGTAGGCATCCGGCGATGGATCGTTTGCGAAAGCGTCGGCTTCTTCGGGCGTCGGTGGCAATCCGACGAGGTCCAAGCAGACGCGACGGATCAGCGTATAACGATCGGCCTCCGGCGCGGGCTTCAAACCGTTTGATTCGAGCTGCGCCTGGATGAACGCATCGATGGGGCCTCGCAAACGCTTCGGTTGCGAGGACGTCGCTGGCGGCGCCGCCTGTTGAGGGGGAACGAAGGCCCAGTGCGGTTTGTATTCTCCGCCGGCGGCCACCCACTCACGAAGAATTCGCCGCTCTGCGTCCGTGAGAGGTTTGTTGGCCGCCGGCGGCGGCATGATCTCATCGGTGTCGTGGGCGAAAACGCGACGGATCAGTTCGCTCGATTCCGGCTTACCGGGGACGATCGGAGTCTTACCCGAGTCGCTGCGCGCGATCGCCGAGTCGCGAAGGTCGAGCCGCAGTTTGGCTTCTCGAGCCGCATCGTCGGGCCCGTGGCATTTGAAGCAGTGCTGGCTGAGGATCGGTCGCACCTCGCGCGAAAAATCGGGGCCGCCGCCGGCCGAAGCTCCGACTCCTCCCCACAGGACCGCGAGCGCAACTCCGAAACGAAAACCCTGCAAACAGCACCTCCTGACGGCAGCGAGAATCGCATCAATCCCCGTTTATTCTACGTTATTCCCCGTTCCTAGCGAGCCACCGGGGCGATGAGACGCTTGCCGCGCATCAAAATAGGGGCAACCACGACCCAACGACGCGGAAGCCCCTTTCTGATCGTGCCGACTATTTCATTTGCGCCTGCATCCGCTTTCGGAATTCCTCGGGCGAAACGTCCTCGATGTGCGTGGCGATCCACCAAAAGTTCCCGCACGGATCGATCACCGCGCCGGATCGGTCACCGTAAAACATGTCGACCGGCTCGCTGAGGACCGTGGCACCGGCCTGAACGGCGCGGCGATGGGTCTCATCGACGTTGGTGACGTAGTGATAGAGAGTCGTCGGCACGGCCTTCGCCCGCTCGCTCGCTTCGCCCAACATCACGATCGAATCGCCAATCTTGACCTCGGCATGCGCGGTCGCCCCGTTTGGGCCTTTGTGGCGCTCGACGCACTGACCGCCAAAAGCTTGTTCGAGGAAGGTGACTAGCTTGTCGGCTCCGACGACGACCAGGTAGGGCGTAACGCTGTGATGCCCCTCAGGAATCGCTTTGACAGCCATGGCAATCTCCTCTTTTTGGTCGCGAGATGGGCGAAGGACTTCGGGAATCAAATTATAATCGGGCAGGTCCTTGCCGGGTTGCGGGAATCCGCAAGCCACCGGGACTGACCTTCAAGTTTGTCAATCGGCGTCTCATGCGAGAGCGTAATTTGTCAAATCGCATCGGTTCGTGGCGGCACCTGATTGCCGTTCTCTGTCTGGCTCACTTTGCAGCGGCGACTTCAGCGGGCGCTCAGCAACCGGCCTGCGATCTGCGCGTCGGGGCTGCGGCCGTCAATCTCAAGTGCGATCCATCGATGGTCATCGCTGGATCGATCGAGCCTCGATTTACGAGCGAACAAGAGGGGCGACTGCGGGCGGTTGCCGTCGTGATTGAAAAGCCCGGAGCGACGAAAATCGCCATCGTGGCCTGCGACGTCCTGTGGGTTCCCAAGTCGCTCGTCGACGAAGCGCTCGCGGAAATCCAGAAGAGCACGGGCCTCTTGCCGCAAAATGTATTGATCAACGCCACGCATACGCACCACGCGCCGAGCACGGCGCCCGCGCACGACTTCGGCGTGTCGCTCGAATTTTGCCGGGAGCTGAAACGCGGCATCGTCCGGGCCGTCGAAGAGGCGAACAGGAATCTGGTCGGCGGCGACTCGGCCTTCTTTTTTGCACTCGGCGAGGAAAAGACTGTCGGTGCGAACAGCCGACTGAAGCTTCCGGACGGCAACATCACCTGGCTGCGGCCGAAAGAAGAGGCTGGCGCACAGCCGGTGCCGACGGGCCCATTCGATCCGCAACTTCCCGTGCTCGATTTTCGCGATTCGGCGGGCTATACGCGGGCACTGATCTTCAATCATTCGACGCACACCATCGGTACTCGCAGCGGAAAAAACGTCCGTTCGCCCGGTTTTTATGGATTGGCGGCCCAAGAGTTGGAACACGAGCTGGGAGGCACGGTGAGCTTCCTCGAAGGCGCCTCGGGTTCGACGCACAACATCTCGGGCGTGCCGGTGGACCAAGCGGTGCTGCGGATGAAGGCGGCAGTACGGGACGCGCGGAGCCACGCGACGCGGCATCCGGTCGATAAGTTGGCCGCAATCGGACGGCCTTTCAAGTTTCATGTGCGTCGCTTCGATGAGGCCGAGGAAGACGCGAAGATCGCTCGCTATACCACGCGTTACACGCCGACTCGCGCCTCGTCGGATTACATCCGCAAGGTCTTCGCGACGATGCGGAGCAAGCTGAAAGCCGAACAGGGCCACGAGCGCGAAACCTATGTGCAGGCATTGCGAATCGGGGACGTGGCCATCGTCGGCGTACCGGCGGAATACTTCACCGCGCTCGGCGTCGACATCAAGAAGCGATCGCCGTTCAAGTTCACGTATGTGGCTGAGCTGGCGAACGACTGGATCGGCTACCTTCCCGATCGAGAGGGATTGCGGTTGGGCGGATATCAGACCTGGATGGGCCTGCACAGTTACGCCGAGGAAGGGACGGGCGAACGCATCGCCGATTTGGCCGTCGATTTGTTGCGCGAGCTGGCGGACGACGGCAAGAAACAGACAAGCAACACTCCCAAAGAAGCGCCGATTCAACCTCCCGCGATGCCGGCCGGTCGACAGACTCCGCAGGGAGAACAGCACGCATTCCACTTCGCCGACTCGTCACTGACGATCGACTTGATCGCCGCCGAGCCCAACGTGGTCAGCCCGGTCGCGCTGGCCTGGGATGCGGACGGTCGACTTTACGTGGCAGAGATGGGCGGGTATCCGGTGACCGAGCTGAAGGGACGCATCCGGCTGCTTCGCGATCACGACGGCGACGGCGTCTACGAGCGGTCGGTCGTGTTTGCAGACGGTCTCAATTTTCCGACGACAGTCATGCCGTATCGCGACGGCATTCTGACCATCGACGCGCCCGATTTGATCTTCCTTCGCGATACGGACGGCGACGGCAAAGCCGACGAACGGCGCGTCGAATGGACGGGGTTTATCCCCGGGTCGCAGCAATTGCGGGCCAACGCCCTGCACTGGGGTCTCGACAATTGGATCTATGGAGCCAACGGCCGCTGCGACGGTGACATCCTCCGTCCGGGTGCAGATGCCAAGACCGCCGTTTCTATTCGCGGTCGCGATTTTCGCTTCAGGCTGGCGCCCGAGCGGCGGGCTCGCTCGACCGATTTCCAAGCCATCGCCGGCCAAAGCCAATTCGGTCAGTGCCATGACGATTGGGGACGGAGATTTCTCTCGTGGAACACGATCCCTGTGCGGCAGGCGGTCGTTCCCGAGCCTTACGCGACCGAGCGGCCGCTCTTCCAGACGCGGGGTATCGTGGACATCGCGTCGCCGGAGGACAATGGCCGCGTCTATCCGGTCAGCCCGCCGCCCCGGCAATTCAACGCCGAGCGAGCCGACTATTACAACGCGATGTGCGGCCTGACGATTTTTCGCGGCGACGCGCTGGGCGAGTCTTATTGTGGCAACGCATTTGTGGGCGAGTCGCTTTCGAACCTGGTCACTCGTCGCACGCTGCAATCGGACGCCGTCGAGCTGATTTCCCGTCGCGGAGAGCCGGATCGCGAATTTCTGGCCGGTGCCGACCCGTGGTTTCATCCGGTATTTCTCGCAACGGGTCCAGACGGCGCGCTCTACCTGGCCGATTTCTACCGCGAGTACGTTGAGCATCCCCGCTACGTCGCCTCAGAGGAAATTCGCCGTCGCATTCCTTGGGGAACCGGCAGTGAGAATGGACGCATCTGGCGGATTCGGCGCAAAGATTGGCAGCCCGATCCTAAGCGGCAGCCGCATCTATCGCGAGACACGACGCCCCAACTCGTCGCGGCGTTGTCGCACCCTGTCGGCTGGTGGCGCGACACGGCCCAACGCTTGCTGATCGAGCGGCAGGACCGCACGGCCATCCCTTTGTTGAAAGAACTGGTCGCCAACAGCCAATCGGCGGTGGCGCAGGTTCACGCATTGTGGACATTGCAGGGGCTGGGCGCGGCCGACGACAAAATCGTGCGGTCGGCCCTTACCTCGAGTGAACCGAATGTGCGCGAACAGGCCGTCGCGGTCCTATCTTTGGATCCCGCGCTGCTCGGTCGGTGTTTGCAGCCATTTTCGGAACTTCTGGACGATACGGATCCCGGCGTTCGCTTCCGCGCGGCTTTAGCGCTGGGCACTCTGCCGCCTGATGAAGTGCGTCTCAATGCGCTGGTGCGTCTGGCCGCGTTTCGCCCGCGAGATCCCTGGGTGCTCTCCGCCATTTTGAGCAGCTCGATGGGTCAAACATCAGGCGTGATTCGACTCTTGGCCGAAACGCATCCGGAGCTCGACGCAGCCGACTCGCCCTTGCTGGCCTTTTTATCCGACGCCGGACAACAAATCGCTTCGGAGTTGAAGGGGGAAGAACTCGCCGAATTTTGCAGTTGGCTCGCCGAACCCGGCGGGAATGGGACCGCGGGGGGCGTCGGCCGGCTGGTTTTGTTGGGCGCGATTGTTCGCGGACGAGAATCCGCCGATCCGACCGAGTCTCAAGCGCGCCTCACTTTTCTGACTCCCGCGCAGCGATCGCAGGTCGTGAAGAGAGCCGCCCGATTCGCGGAGGATGTCTCTCAATCGTTATCCGCGCGTGCTTCGAGCATTCGCTTGATGGCGATGACTCCCTCAGAAAGCTTGGGACGCCTGACAACGCTGCTTGCCAGTTCCGGCAATTCGGCTATTCAAACGGCCGTCGCCGAATCGGTGGCTGATCGCAACGACGCCGAGAGCTGTCGGGCCATCTACGGCGGTTGGGAACTGCTTGGAGCCGACGCTCGTCGGACGGTGATTGGGGCAGCCGTCCGTTCGCCGCAAGCGATCGAGGCTCTGCTCGACGCGGTCAAAGCAGGTACGGTTCGATCGGTCGAAGTGCCGATTGACGTCGTCGAGCGGCTGAAGCGTGGCGGTTCGGAATCCTCCCGAAAGCGGGCGACGACGTTGTTCCAGAGCACGGCATCGACCGATCGCCTGGCCGTGGTTCAGCGTTATTTACAAGCTGTCCCGGCGTCGGGCGTCGTCGAGCACGGAGCGGCGATCTTTCGCGACAATTGTCTCACCTGCCACACCGTGCAACGCGTGGGGCGACAAGTCGGCCCCGAGCTTTCGGGTCTCAGTTCGCGGCCGCGCGAGATCGTGTTGCATGACATTTTGGACCCCAGCGCGCAAGTTTCCGCAGATTACGTGAGTTACGTCGTCGTGACAAAAGAGGGAAAAACCTTCGAGGGGTTAATCGTCAATCAGTCCAACGGGTCTGTCCGGCTGCGTCGGGCCGGCGGCGAGGAGACAGTCGTTCCGGCCGCCTCGATCGAACAAATTCGAGCCAGCAACAAGTCCTTGATGCCCGACGGCTTTGAGACAAAAATCAGTCCACAAGCCATGGGCGATTTGCTAGCATTCCTCCGGCAGCCAAGCCGCGACCTGCTGCAAAGCAGCGCACCCATGTCCGCCGGTCGACCCACCGGAGGCAATTGACTGACGAATTGCGGCGCCGGCTGCCGAGGGAGACGCGTTCGAAGCGACGAGCGCGCGAAACGGAGTACTGCAAGGAATGGCTTCCAGAAAGGAGTAAGGCGATGAAGGGACTATCTCGAAACGGCGGCGCCCTGATGCTTGGGGCGGCCACCGCAACCTGTCTGTTTGTCGGAATTGCGAAAGAGTCGTGGGGCGAGCTGCCGCGGCCTGAATACCGCCGGCTGCAACGACAGGCGCCGGAGGAAATGAAAATTGCCGTCCTCCGTGTGAATGAAGCGCCGGTCGGCGAGTCGCCACGCGAGAGGGACCGTGTAGGGCGCGCGTTTGATGTCGACGTCGAAGCCAAGGTGCTGCGCGTCAACCGGACGTCCGTGCGCGTGCACGACGGAGAAGTGATTCACATCATCTACCGGCTGCATCGTCGCGAACGGGCGGTGCCGGGCCCCGGCGAACCCCAACCGCCAGAACGAGGCCACGAGTACCCGGCGTGGCTCGCGAAGGTCGAAGGCGAGCGGCGTGCCTTTCAGCCGGCTGCCGGGGTTTATACCTTCGAGCGCATCGACCGGTAACGTCGACCTGACCCACGACCACAAAGACGGCGCGATCTCGTGCCGTCTTTTTTTTGCGCCGTGCTTTGGCGCACTAGCGTTCAAAAGTGTCGTGCCAGGCGGTCGACGATCAGCTTTCCGATGTTGAGCGAAGCGGTTGCGGCCGGCGACGGGGCATTGAGGACATTGACGATCCGCTCATTTTCAACGATGGAAAAATCGTCGACAAGACTCCCGTCGGGCGCGAGGGCCTGCGCGCGAACGCCGGCGGGCGCCGAATGCAGATGCTCGGCGCGAATCTCCGGAACCATTCGCTGCAGGGCCTTTACGAAGGCTCGTTTGCTGATCGAGCGCCACAACTCGCCCAGACCCATCCGCCAGTTTCGGGAGGCCAGTCGCAGGAATCCCGGATAGGTGAGCGATTCGGCCAGGTCGCGCAGATTCACATCGCTGAGGTGATAGCCTTCGCGGGCAAACGCGAGCACGGCGTTCGGGCCGCACTCGACCCCGCCCCGAGCCATCCGCGTGAAGTGCACCCCCAGGAACGGAAAATCGGGATCGGGAACCGGATAGATCAGGTTACGGCACAGGGGCTCGGCCTCGGGCGTCAACTCAAAATACTCTCCACGGAAGGGGACAATCTTCGCTGGAGGGGCGAGACCGCCGAGAGCCGTCACTCGATCCGCAAACAGGCCCGTGCAATTGACGATGAGTTTGGCCGAAACGTCGCCCGTCGTGCTCTCGAGTCGGGTGCAATCCCCATCAGCTCGGATTCCGGTGACGCGGGCACCCGTGCGAATCGTTCCGCCGGCCTGCTGAATATGGTGCGCCAGCCTGGCACAGACACCCTTGTAGTCGACGATGCCCGCTTGTGGGACGTGGATTGCACGGATGCCGGCCGCGTGCGGTTCCAGCTCGCGCAGGCGTTCCACGCCGATCGTCTCGCATTTCACGCCGTTGGCCTGGCCGCGCTCGAAAATTCGCTCGAGCGCGGGCAGTTCGCTTTCATTAACGGCCACGATCACCTTGCCGCAGATTTCGTGCGCGATATTTTCCTGCTGGCAGAACTCGATGAGTGCCTTGCGCCCTTCGCGGCAATTGACCGCTTTGAGCGAGCTGGGCTTGTAGTAAATTCCGGAGTGGATCACCCCGGAATTGCGGCCCGTTTGATGCTCGGCCAGACCGGCCTCCTTCTCGAGGAGGACGATGTGCTTGGCCGGGTACAGCCGCGCAAGCTGATAGCCGGTCGCCAGGCCGACAATGCCGCCCCCGATGATTGCAACATCGGCCTGCGTCGTGGTCGCCGTCACGCCAATGCTCCCTGCGTTAAAGGCGTCGGCAGACGCGGCTCGTCGTGATCCAGGTGCGTCACTTCTCCAGATCGACCCGCACGTTGTACGACTTAAGCTCGGCCACCTGCTGCTTGACGGCCGTCTCGGTCAGCGGGTTGCCCTTGAGATACAAAAACCAATAGGGGGCAAACCGGCGATCGCCTTCCGCGTCTTTTTTGGCCATCGCCACAAGCACCGCCAGGTCGGTCACTTTGTTCCCCTCGAGCATGGTGTGGCGGAGCTCGGTCATCGTGGCGAGAGGGGCCAAATCACTGACCTGATTCTCGCGCAGGTCGAGTTCCTCGATCCACTTCAGGCCCTTGAGCGGGCCGAGGTCGCTGACCTGATCGCCTTCCAGATAGAGAGAAACCAGCTTTTCGAGGCCGGCTACCGGTTCCAGCGCTCGCACCTTGTTTTTCGACAGGTCGAGTGTCGTCAGCTTCTTGAGATCTTTGAGCGGTTGGAGGTTCTCGATCTGGTTCGAGTCGAGCTTGAGGTACTGGAGCTTGACCAGTGGTGCCAAAGGCGCGACGTCGACAATCTGGTTATGTCCCAGGTCGAGCGACTGCACGTTAACCAGGCCCGAAAGCGGCTTGAGATCGGCGATCTCGTTGCCCGCCAGATCGATCGACTCCACATTCACGCACTTTTCGAGGCCGGCCAGACTTTTGATTTTCTTGTGACTGCCGTGCAGGAAATAGAGATTGGGCAAATCGTCTTCCTTGAGATCTTCCTTCTCTCCCTTTTTCAGGTCTTCGCGAATCGCGGCTTCCAAAGCTTTATCGGGAAACAGCGGCGTTGTCTTGGGCTTCTTGGCGGGCGGGGCCGCTTTAGCGGGCTTGGGATCCTTGTCCGGCGCGCTCAGGACCGTCGTAGCGCCGAGGATCACGAGAAAGAGTGCGATCGGAAGCCGTTTCATCGTACTGGGTCCTTGGGGCGGGAAGGCCTGAATCTGAAGTTCGCTGGGCAGGAGCGGCGTGTGCCAAAGGCCAGTCTAACGGGCCTGGAAGGGCTCGCTCAACTCAATTCGGGCATCCCGTCGCCACGGTTGCCGTCGGAATTGTCGCCGACACCGTGCGATTGGGCTCGAATCAAGAGCGCCTGGTATCCGCCGTCAGCGGGGTGACCGGGAACTTGATGCCATTCTCCGGCCAGCGAGAGTGCGGCATTTCGCCCGAGCATTGCCGCGACGATCTGCTCGTTTTCTTCGGGTTCGATGCTGCACGTCGAGTAGAGCAGGCGACCTCCCGGCCGCAGGCGACGGCAGGCCGATTCGAGGAGCCGTAGCTGTTGCCCGGCCAGTTCCATGATATCGATCTGTGTGATCCGCCACCGCGCCTCGGGCCGCTTGCCCAGCACCCCCGTGTTGGAACAGGGAACGTCGGCCAAAATCGCATCAAAGGGCCCGGAGCATCGATCGACGTCTGACGCGCTGCTTGCCGACGGGTCCCCACTCTCCGGAATCAGAATTGGTTGGACGATCGAAATTCCCAAGCGGGTGCAATTCTCGGCGACCCGGGCCAAGCGATCGGCACGAATGTCCGTGGCGATGACGGTTCCTTGATTTTGCATCCGCTCGGCGATGTGCGTCGTCTTGGTTCCTGGAGCCGCGCACAAATCGAGAATGGTTTCGCCGGGCCGCGGAGCAAGCCGATCAATGGCCAGCATGGCCGATTCATCCTGGACGGAAAAAAATCCGTCGCGGAATCCGGGGAGCGTATCGACTCGTGCGGTGCCTTGAAGGTGGATCGACTCGCTGAGCGCTCCCGGCGCGGCGTCGACGTCACCTTGGCCCAGCAGACGGATCAGATCGTCGCGACTGATTTTGAGCGGATTGACCCGCAACGACAGCGGTGCCGATTGGTCGAACCAGAATCCGATCCGGCACAGTTCCTCGAGACCGAAGCGTTTGTGCCAACGGACCGCCAACCACCTCGGAAAGCTGAAGGCCTCGCCCCAGTAGCCCTCGGGATCCCGAGACGGTTCGGCAAAGACGGCGCGGGCCAACCGGCGATAGCGACCGTCGGAGACGGGAACCGCCGTTGCTTCTGGCTCGGCTTGGAACTGATCGGTCAGCATTCGTTCGACGCTACGGAGCACTCCGTTCAGAAACCCCGTCCAGCGCTCGCGGCCGATCGATTTGGCGAGCGCCACAGTCTCGTTGACGGCGGCATACGCGGGAATCGAGTTCAGGAATACGAGCTGATAGGTGCCGAGTTGTAGCAGAGTCCACAACTCGCCTTCGATTTGGTGGCGCGGACGTTGGACGTGCGGACGAAGGAGTGCATCGAGCGTCGCCTCACGGCGGACTACTCCGTTGGTCAACTCGACGGCCAACCGCCGTTCGTGGGGCGAGCCCAGTGCATCGTCCCTAAAGAATGGCTCCAAGAGCGCACCGACAAAACGGCCGCCGTTCTTGTATTCGCTCAAAACGGCGAACGCGGCCTCGCGGGCATTCTTCACTTGGGCGCCGGCCCGCTCCCGCCGGAAGCGACGCTTGTGAGGCACGTGCTTCACCGCATGCCTCTCACGCCACGACAGGCGGCGGCCAGATCCTCGAAGAACTTCGGATAAGTCTTGCCGACGCAGGCCGGATCATTGATGCGGATTCCCGGGGCCCCCAAACCGATCAGGGCGAAGCTCATCGCCATGCGATGGTCGTCATACGTTTGGATCACGGCAGGTCGGAGGCCCGAAGCGCCGCCCGTGGGCGGGTGGATCGTGAGTCCGTCGTCGTGCTCCTGAGCGTCAACTCCGAGTCGGTGTAGCTCGGTGACCACGGCCCGAATGCGGTCGGTCTCCTTGTGTCGCACGTGTGCGATGTTGCGAATTCGCGTCGCGCCCTCCGCGAAGAGCGCGACGGCGGCCAGCGTCTGGGCGGTATCGCTGATATCGTTCATGTCGACGTCGATGCCACGGAGCGGGCCGCCCTGCACGCTGATCGACGAAGCACTCCAGCGCACGGCACATCCCATTTTTTCCAGCACTTCGACGAACCTGACGTCCCCTTGGAGCGAGTCGCGAGACAAACCTTCCACGGTCACTGTACCGCGGGTGATTGCAGCGGCGGCGAAAAAATAACTGGCGGCCGACGCGTCCGGCTCGATGGCGAAGGACCTTCCGCGATAGGTTTGCGGTACGATGCGATAGCCCCCCTCGGCGAGGAGCTCGACCTCTACGCCGAAATCCTGCATCACGCGGAGCGTCATGGCAACGTAGGGTTTCGAGACGATTGGCCCCCTCAATACCAACTCCACGGCGCCATTTGCACACGGGGCGGACATCAACAGCGCGCTTAAGAATTGGCTGGACAGATCGGCAGCGATTGTCGCCCGTCCGCCCGGCAGGCCATTCGCATGGACCAGAACCGGCGGACAGCCACCGGCCCCTTCGCAGCGCGCGTCGCAGCCCAGCGCTTGCAGCGCGTCGCACAGGGGGCCGATCGGTCGTTCCCGCATCCGCGCGTTGCCGTCGAGACGGCGCGTGCCCTTCCCCAGGCAGGCCGCTGCGGTCAAGAACCGAATGCTCGTCCCGCTGTTCTCGAGCAAAAGCTCAGCCGAATCGGCCGGCAGACGGCCCGCACAACCGATAATTTCGATCGTTTGCTCTGCCGCATTGTGTTTCAGTCGTAGACCGAGACGCCGCAGGCTCTCGACCATCACCCGTGTGTCATCGCTATCAAGGGCCCCGGTCAAGCGGGATGAACCGTCGGCCAATGCGGCCACGATCAGGGCTCGATTGGTGAGGCTCTTCGAGCCCGGCGGACGCACGGTCGCGTCGATCGGTCCGTCCAGCGGCTCAATCGCAATCGAAGTTTGCTCGGGCGGTCCTTTCATTCCCATCGATTGTAACGGATCGAAGGTGTCGGCGACCCTTCGGAGACCGTAGTCAACCGCTTCGGAGGAGCGCAGATTCGAGCCAATCCCTATCCGGCCGCAAGGTCGTAATCGCAGGCACGACAGGGCCGATCGACAGAGTCGATTTCGCCACCGCCTACCGGCTCATTTGATGAAGCCGGCACAGGGTTTAGCCGCAAGGGTCTCGCGCAACGGGTCGATATTCTTGGACATCCGAGCCTACGGAGGCGAGCGAGTGCGCGCAGCGACCGTAGCCGGGCCGCGACCCATCGGTCGTTTTGCCAGGACCGAATTCCGTGATTGACCGGCGATGACTTCAGGACGGGCATCGATGAACTTTCGGGTCTTTTTGCTGATCGGAGCGATGGGCGTCTTCGGGGCCCTCTGGTCCTCCGATGGGCGTTATCAAACCAAGCAAATCGAGATGGCCCGCGCCGAGCGCGCCCGTACGACGAATGCCAACGCAGTTTTCATCGCCAGAATTGAGAGAGAAGTGGCCGCTCTGAGCGATCAGTTCGCAATCAAGCTCAAAGAGGCCGCCCGAGCCTCGGTTTCCACGACCGCCGTTGCTCCTGCTACAGTCGCCCCGATCGCAAAGACAAACAGCGAAGCGATCGCGCCGGACGCCCTGTTAGGCCGGCTCATTGTCGCCTGGGTCTTCAACTTGGATCCCGGCAACGGGATGGGCCGTGTGACTGGGCAAGTAACGCTTGCCAAGGCGCGACTCGACGAACGCTTGTGTCTGCTGCGGTTCCAGACGCGACAGATGGCCTTCTTCGCCAGCCGTCGAGCCGCGGTGTTTCTTCACTCGCAGCTGGCCGCCGCCCAACAGCCCGATCGGATGGCTCGCATCATCATCCGCGAGATTCCCATCGAGGAAACCCGAGCGCCCGCTGCCGGGGGCAGGCAGACGCGGTAGCGCCGAGAGCTGCCCCAATTTCCTTCCGCGCCCCTTGTCCCCCTGATCGATGCGTCATCAAGCGTGTCGCGATAATGCCGGACCGACCATTGATCGCCACGTTCATTTTCGACGTATCGGAGTTTGCAACTCCTCTGGCGGCAGCGGCTGGGGCATCTCGGCTTTAGGAAAGATCTTGAGGACCTTGTCCTCGATCTTGAATCCCAGCGGTGTTGGGTATTGCTCCAACAGAATTGTGAGCAGATTTCTCAGTCTGATCCCCGGGAAGGCGCCTTTGACTTCGGTCTTCGACGTGATCAACGGGTCGAGAGCAATGCGGATCCCATACCGCGTTCCAATAAAGTCAATCGCGTCCTTCAGGGGCTGTGGTTCGATACTAAAGTCGACCGGCTGGGACAGAACTGTCTGAATTTGGCGGGGAATCAAATTGTTTTTCGAGCACAGGAATAGCCTGGGCTTGAATCGGTCCCTGACCGGCGAACTTGGGCGAGATCTTCAGCACCTCGTTTTCGATCCGGAAGCCGATCGGCGTTTGACTACATTGGGCCAAGAGGTCTTTGAGAAGGTCGGCTACCAGGACTCCCTCCCGCGTAAAACGTACTTCACTCGCAACGTTGATGTGGGCCACGTCAAACTCTCTTTGATTGAGGAGAATTGGAATCTGATACCGCGCCGAAATGAATTCGATCGCGTCCGTTAAGGGCTGCCGTTCGATCCGAAAATCCGTTCTGGCTGCCAACGCTTCTCGAGTGCGAAGGCTCGCAGGCGACTCGAATTTCACGACGTCGGATTTCGAGCCATCTTGCGCGACGCGATACTCCTCGTTGGCCCCCTCGTTGAAGACGACCGTGCCGGGGGCAGGTTTCACAGTGAACGTATCTTGCGGGAGCTTCTCGTTGATCATGAACTTGGTGACTGTGCTGACGCTAAATTCACGTGGCCGTTTGATCGTCCAATGTGCGGGAACCCAACCGTGAACGCGGTCGAGTTGATACTGAATGGAAATTGTCTGCCGATTGTTTTGACGACTCGCTTCGTCCTCCCCAGAAAGCCACTCATACGCCACAACGACATCGTCGCGAGCCGGATCGACCCAGCAGTTCTCAACCCAGTCATAGTCTTTGATGGCATGCTGAAGCTCGACGCAGTGCAAACCGTCGATGAAAGCCTTCTCGTTGAGGACCCGAAACTGTGGGGGGCCCTGACTCCAGAGAAAAGCGTCCTGCGGATGGTAGGTCAGCGCCAAAGGATTCAGCGTCTCGTCACCTGGCAGCGAGGCATGCAACTCTAAAGCACGTAGCGGCCAAACATGTGTCGCCAAAGCGCGCCGCGGCTTCTGCCCGCGACGTGACCAAATGGTGCAAAGGGGTGAACCTCCTGCCTCTACGGAGTCTTCGAGACGGGTCAACGTCGTCCCATCCCACACGCCTTGTGTCTTCACATCGAACACGGTGGCCGTGGACTTCGGAGCGGACAGAGGTAAACGATCCAGCCGCAATCGATCCGGCGCCTCGGCCCAGAAGCGAAATTGAACCGTACGGGAGCGGTCATTCGCTGGTTGTGCGGGCGTTTTTCCCTTGTTGCGTTCGTTCCCATCTTGCCTAAAAATCGACCGACTTTCCCATGCGAAATAGACGGACTTGGTGCGCTCCTGACGAGCTTTCCAATGCGCCAGAATGCGATCGAGCGTTGTGGGAGCAGCTGCCGTGTTTGTCGTCGGTGCTGCTTTGTCGCTAGGAGCGTTCGGTGCGGGGGACGCAGGCGGTTCGGACTCCGCATTGCTCGCCACGGTGGCGGCATTGGGAGCCGAGTCGACAGCCTCGGGACCGAGGCCGCCGAGCGCCACTCCCGTCGAGGCAACGATCAGTGCAAGGCCGACGAACTGATATCGCGATAGGGGGGCGGACCAGAGCGCGACGGTTTTGTCCTCCAGGAGTTCGTAGATTCGATTTTTCACCGTTCGACGGCGAAAGAACGGCAGCGCGTGACGCGGCGCCTCGTCAAGACGCATTTGATGTCGCCAGTTCACAGAAAAGAACTCTTCCAGGCCGCTACGGTTTGGCTTCGGGATAGATCTTGAGCACGTCGCGGTCGATCTTGAATGCGAGCTGCCCCGGGCATTGCTCCAAAAGAATTGAGAGCAGGCTTCTGAGCTTGACTCCAGGACATGCACCTCTGACCTCGATGAGCGAGTCCATCAGAGGGTCGCTTTCAATCCTAATCTGATACCTCGCCGCAATGAATTCGAGTGCATCCTTTAGTGACTGTGGCTCGATACTGAAGTCGACCGGCATTTCCAGCGCTAGTTGAATTTTTCGCGCCGGTTCTTGAAGTTGTCGTGCCCTAGAGGATGCGGGCTCTGGCAGAGACGGAGCGGGCCTGACTCGGAGCGCCCCCTGTTCGGTGAACTTGGGCGAAACCTTCAGCACCTCGTCCTCAATCCGGAACCCGATAGGTTTCGGGCATTGGTCGAAGAGAATCTTGAGAAGATCGACGACTCGCATGCCGGAGCGCTTCTCGTGCACCTGAACTGCCGTGGAAATGACAGCCTCTTTAAAGTCCTTTTCGTATAAGACGATGGGGATCCCATATCGCGTGGCAACGAATTCGAGTGCATCCTTGAGAGATTGCGGCTCGATGCTGACGTCGGATTTCGCTTCCAAAACTCTTTGAGTAAAAAGACTGAGGGGCGAATCGAATTGCACGACGTCGGATTTACCGCCATTTGTCGCGGCGCGATATTGCTCAGCGGTCCGCATATCAAAGACCAGCGTGCCGGGAGCAACGTCCAGGCTGAAGGTGTCTTCCGGCAATCGCTCGTTGATTGCAAATTTCGATACCGTGCTTTCCACAAGGCACCCGCCATAGTCATACGTCCAACGAGCGGGGACCCATCCGTGAGTTTGGTCGTGCCGATGTTCAATGGAAACTGCTGAAGCTGGTTCCCGACTCTGTAATGGCGGAACCCAGAACTCATAAGCCACGACGACGTCGTCGCGAGCGGGATCGACCCACCAGTTCTCAAAGTTGTTGCCCTTCTGGTTTGAGTTCTGAATCTCCACGCAACGCCGACCATTGATGAGGGCATTCTCAGAGACGACACGGAACTTTCGCGATGGCGGATTCAAACTGAGGAAGTCCAGCGGATGAAATGCCAGCGTTAGGCCATTTAACTCCCAGTATGTCGCCAATGTCGTGAGTCGACGTTGGCGGCCTTGTGTCAACATAGCGATCGGTGGACCGGCGCCTTGGCCCGGCTCTTCGACCAGGCACTCCGTCATCCCATTCTTCATCGAGCGAGTATTTGCCGTGAACCTGTTATGCGTCGGCTTGCGACTGTCGATCGCAACAATGTCGATCCGCGACCGATCAGGCCCCTCGGCCCAGTAGTTGACGTGACCAGAGTGAATGTCTTGCCCCTTGGGCGTCTTCCCTTTGCGGCGGTCCACCGCAGCCTGCCCAACGAACAGCCGACTGTCCCAAGCGAAATAAAGCGATCGCGTGCGCTCTTTTCTGGCCTTCCAGTTCGTGAGGATTCGTTCGAGGGTTTTTGCCGTGTCAGATCCTTTTGGTAGGACCGCTGTTTTCTCGGGTGGGGTCGAAGGCGTCGCAGCCGCCGGCGAGGGTGAATTCGCCTCGATGGTGGCCTGGGCAACAGCGGTACTAGCCGGATAAGTGCCGACGCTGCCGAGTGCTATCGCTACCCCGATGACGATCGTGGCGAGGCCGGCCAACTGTCGACGCATGATCGGAGCCGACCATCTCGCAAGGGTGTCTTCTCCAAGAAGTTCGCGAATGCGATTCTTCACCGTTCGACGGCGAAAGAACTGCAGTGCGGGACGCGTCACTGGATCAAGATGTTCCGTTAGCAAGTTCCGGCGACCGAAATCGACCAGGACTTGCGCCAACAGTCTTCCGGTGACCCCGCGGCGAATGGCCGCTGCGTCGCAGACTTGTTCTCGATAGCCGTCGATGCGATTGAGCAGCCAGTGCACCAGCGGATGGAAGAAGAAGGCGGCGCGGAGGATTTCTTCCGTGAGTTTCGCCCAATCGTCGCGTCGGGCGACGTGTGCCAGTTCGTGCCACAAGACGGCTCGCTGGGCGTCGATCGGCAATTGTTCCCAATCGCTGGGCACGAGAACCATGCAGCGCCGGCCGCCGACAAAGATCGGTGCCGTGAGAGCCGAGTGAGTCCCCAGTCGGATGGCTCGACGCAAGCCGATTTCCTGCCGACAACGGTCGAACAGGTCTTGGGAGCGGGCTTGGGGTGTCAGCGCGCTGCGTCGCAGGTGCGATAGCCAGAGAGTCGCCGCGAACAGCCGAATCAATTGCACGCACATGCCGCAGGACCAGAGCGAAGCGACGATCAGGAGCGCGAGGCCACGCGCGCCTAAAGGCTCGGCGGCCCGTAATGGCGCGCTGGGCGACAAATCCATTGCCGATACGTCCGCATGGTTCGCATCGGCGCCGACGATCGGCTGCGACGGAGAAATTGCGATTGCCTTCGTGCGTTTGGCAGTCGGCCGAGGCAATACTGGCTCGGGCACCTCAGCGATCGACGGTCCGGTTGCCGTCTCGTCTGCCGTTGTCATTCGTGGGGCCGGCAGTAGGGCCCTGCCCCACCAGTGAGGGATCAACGGCAACAGCAGGCCGGCGACCAAGACAAATTGAAAAGCCGCGAGGCGCACGGCCGCCTGACGGGGCGGACGAATCGCGAACCACACGGCGAGCGCAGCAATCAAGACGGCCCAGCGCAACGACCATTCGCCCGGAAGCCACAAGCCGGGTTCGAGCCGCATGTCGATGAACTGGCTCATGGTTTCCTCCGCTTCGCTTTTGACGGGGAATTGTTTGTAGTTTGAGATGACGGTCTCTGGCCGCGCGACTTCGAAGTTCGTGGGGGGTTGCGAACCAGTTGAGTCTCGATTTGCTTGAGGTCGGCGGCGGAGAGCTGTTCGGAGTCAACCAACCCGAGGACCAGTCGTTCGGCTGAGCCGCGAAAGAAGCGCGAGACAAAGTCGGTCAGCAGCGTGCCCGTCGCCTGCTCGCGCGAGAGCAACGCGCGGTAGCGGTGCGTCTGGTTCTCGACGTCGTGCGTTGCCAATCCGGCCCGCTCCATGTTTTGCAGCAGTCCGAGGACCGTGGTGTAAGGCAGCGGATGCTCGCGATCCAAGCGGTCCAGCAGCTCACGAACCGTCATCGGGCCGTGTTCCCAAAGCAGACTGAGGACCTCGAACTGTCGTTCGGTGATGGCCAGTTGCTTGCGTCGCGGCATGAACACGTTGCTCCAGATCTAATTACTGTCGATTAGGTACGCATTATTGCGTAACAGAAGCGTGCTTGTCAACGGATGCGACGGCCCCTTGACCTTCAATTCCCAGCGAGCTAGACTCGCGTGAGTCTTTTGTTGTGAGGCAAAAAGTGTTTGGTCGCCGCCTACTGCTGAACCTGCTTATCCTTCCGCCCGGTGCGGAGAGGTCTTAGGTTCAGTTCGCGGCCGTCCCTGACTGATACAAACCCTGAGACCTGTGGTCTCGGGGTTTTTTTGTTGGTGTTGGTTGCTTCGATCCCTTGGTCCCCCTGTCTTGATCTAAACCCAGATTCGATCTAAGCCCAGAGTTGGAGTTCCGAGCCATGTCGGCCGAAAAACTGGAAAAAATCACGATCTTCGACACGACCTTGCGTGACGGCGAGCAGTCGCCCGGCTGCAGCATGAACACGGCTGAAAAGCTGGAAGTCGCGCGGGCTCTGGTCGAGCTGGGGGTCGACGTGATCGAGGCCGGGTTCCCCATCGCCTCGCCCGGTGACTTTGAGGCGGTGCGGGAAATCTCGCGGCAGTTCGGCGATCGCACGGTGATTTGCGGACTGGCTCGCTGTTTGGAAGAGGACGTCGACCGCGCGTGGGAGGCGCTCAAGGATGCCGAGCGGCCGCGGATTCATGTCTTCTTGGCGACAAGCGCGATCCATCGGGAGTTCAAGCTCAAGATGGCCAAGGAAGAGATCGTGCGGCAAACGGTGGAAATGGTGAAGCGGGCTGTCGGCTACTGCCCGAACGTCGAGTTCTCGCCGGAGGATGCCTCGCGGACCGAACTGGATTTTCTCTGTGAAGTGGTCGAGAAGGCGATCGAATCCGGCGCGACGACGATCAACATTCCCGACACCGTCGGCTACGCGGTCCCCGCTCACTATCGGCACGTGTTCGAGTACTTGAAGAAGAACGTGCCGAACATCGGCAAAGCCGTCCTGAGCGCGCATTGTCACGACGACTTGGGATTAGGCGTGGCCAACAGCCTGGCGGCCATTGAGGGAGGCGCCCGGCAAGTTGAATGCACGATCAACGGACTGGGCGAGCGAGCGGGCAACGCGGCACTCGAAGAGATCGTGATGGCGCTTAAAACGCGGGCCGACTATTTCGGCTGCGAAACGTCGATCAACACGACTCGCTTGTATCCGACGAGTCACCTCGTTTCGAACATCACGGGGATGAAAATCCAGCGTAACAAGGCCATCGTCGGGCAGAACGCGTTCGCGCACGAGGCGGGCATCCATCAGCACGGCATGCTGCAGGAGCGGACGACCTACGAAATCATGCGGCCCGAATCGGTCGGCTTCGTCGGCACGAATCTCGTGCTGGGCAAGCATAGTGGTCGGCACGCCTTGCGCGACCGCGTCCAATCGCTGGGCCATGCACTCGACGAGGCGACCTTGCAACGCGTCTTCGACGACTTCATTGCCTTGGCCGACAAGAAAAAGGACATCTACGATGCGGATATCGTCGCCCTGATCGAAAACCGACTCGGTGCCACGAATGAAAAGTGGACGATGATCAGTTTTCATACGTCGGCGGGCATCGGAGCAATCCCCACGGCGACGCTCGAGTTGCAATGCGACGGCGGCGAAACGTTTCGTGACGCGGCCATCGGCGACGGGCCGATCGACGCGGTTTATCGCGCGATGGAGCGGATTCTAGGCGTCACGACGAAACTCGAGGATTACCAGGTCCGTAGTGTCTCCAGCGGAAAGGACGCGCTGGGTGAGGTCTCGGTCGAGATTATTTGTGCCGGACGAAAGTTTCACGGTAAAGGCGTGAGCACCGATATCATTGAGGCCAGCGCGCGAGCCTACCTCAAGGCACTCAACAAAGCCGTCGCGGAAAAGGACTCCGGGCGCGCTGCGGAGCCTCGGCTCGAAGCCGCGCGGGGCGTTTGAAGGATCGCCGTGCTGAAGGGCGAGACTCGGCCGAGCCGTTTCCTAGCCCGAGGTTAGGAAATCCGAGTCAGCAGGAGCTTGGTCCATCCTTGCAACCAAATCGCTTGAATGAGTCTCTCTTGTTGCCTGATCGCCGGTTGTGGTTGTTGGGAGCGGCGGCCGTCGTCATCGTCGGACTGTGCGTGTTCAGAGTCACTCGGACCTACGCGCCTCAGTCGACGGCGACGCCTGCGGCGCAAACGGGGCCCGCACCGGCGTTCGAGCTTTACGATGAGAATTCGCCGTCACATCTGGTCCGGCTGTCGGCTTATCTCGGGCGGCAACGCGTGTTTGTGGTGTTCTACGACGGGTCGCAAGGGGCGCATCACTCGCAGGTCCTCGACGTCTTGCGGACCGAGTGGCCCAAATTGCGGAAGGCCGATGTTTACGTGCTGGTTATCAGCAAAGCGTTGCCGCAAGAAAATCGGAAAGACATGGCTGCTCACGAGAAGTATCCCTTTCCCCTGCTCTCTGATGTCGACCTGAGCGCGCATCGGGCCTGGGGTCGCTACGACGAACAGCGTCGGCTGCCTCTCGAAGGTGCGTTTCTCGTCGACCGCAGGGGCGATGTCGCCTGGTCTCGCGAGACGGGAGGTCCAGAGCCGCTCGCAAATCTGGAAGCGACGGTTCAGGCCGTCTTAGGGAGCCACGGAGACTGATGAGCGACGAATTTTGGACGAGCGAAGAATGGGACTCGCGGGCAACCAAGCGTGCGGAGCGGCGCATTTCCGGTCGGGGAATGGTGCTGGGGATGTTAGCGTTCGGCGTATTGACCACGACGTCGATGTGGGTCTATTGGACTCTCCACACCGGCCCTTTTCGTCCTTTTCAAGATGCTTTAGCAGCTGCCTTTCCGCACTCCTCGCCGCGAGTCGATGGCGGCCAGCAGAAGATGCACAAAGGAACGCCCAGAATTCTGCGCGTGGTGATGCGTGTCGATTTTGATCCGACCGCCGACGCCGCGCGGGGAGAGAAGGTCGTCGATTCGATCGAGCAGATAGCCGGTCGGTATCTCGACCTGAGCACCTACGATGAGCTCGAGGTCTACTTGTTCGAGGGCGTGCCGGAAAAAGATGTCCGGCAGCAAGAATTCACGCGGCATCTGGGATCAGCCGCAGTTTCCGAGAAAGCGCACGCAGCCTCGGGCCGACCGGAGAAGTCTTCCCAAAGTGCCTAGCCGTCAACGCAAGGCCTCGAAGATTGATGAAGTTGTGGAGCGCCTCAGCGCGAGGCCGGCGACCTGCTTCGTCGGATCCAACCAATCTGAGCGCGATGCGGGCCTCATTTCCGGCGTTGTCGGAATCCCTCAATCTGCTCTGCCTCTCCAGTCGATCAAAGCTGCGAATGATTCCGAGCGAAGCGTCTGAAGGGGCTGCACCGTTTGCAATAGGGGCTGCGCCGTGTTACGTGATGCGCGGAACGATCGACGGTCGGTGCTCGCAGATCGCATGGTAAACAGCTATCACGAACTCGACATCATCGGGCACCTCGACCGATGTCCTCTGCCAGCCACGGCGGCTGTTGTCGAGATTGCGCAGGAGCTGAAGCAGCTTCTGTTTCCTGGGTTTCATCGCCGCGTCACGCTGTGCGAGTCCGAGGCCATCGACTATGCCGCCGCGCGGCTGGCTGACGTGCACGAACGACTGTCTGATCTGGTCGCTTGTTCGCTGACGTATGCGGACGAGGCACGGAGCTTTGCCGCAGTCGACACCCTCGCGATTGCAGATCCTGAGCCGCTCGACGTTCCGTCGCGGACCGAGGCTATCGTCCACGATTTTTTGCTGTCGTTGCCGAGAGTCCGACGCCTTTTGGCGCTCGACGTGCATGCCGCCTATGACGGCGATCCGGCTGCGCAAAATGCCGACGAGATTGTGTGCTGCTACCCTGGTCTCGAGGCGATCGTGCATTATCGGCTGGCACGCGAGCTATATAGTTTGGGCGTGCCGCTGATTCCGCGGATGATGACCGAGTGGGCCCACTCCCGCACAGGGATTGACGTCCATCCAGGCGCTCGAATTGGTCCCGGCTTCTTTATCGATCACGGAACGGGCGTCGTGATCGGGCAGACTTGTGAGATTGCCGATTGCGTTACGCTTTACCAGGGAGTGACGCTCGGGGCCCTCAGCTTCGACCAGGATGCCGAGGGGAACCTTGTGCGCGGCACCAAGCGGCACCCGACAATCGAACGGAACGTCGTGATCTATGCAAACGCGACGATCCTGGGCGGTCACACGGTGGTC
>DASRXU010000340.1:0-3947 GCA_035687365.1 Planctomycetaceae bacterium
GCCGGAAGCCGCAGCAGCTCTCCCACCGCGAGCCAAGCCCCGGCGATCGCATAGTAGAGTGGCGGCTCGAGCATCTCGTGATTGCGCTCGAGTTTCTGCAAGTCCAGGTGCGCTTTGACCTGCTCCGCGAGCGGCGCGCGAACGATCTCCTGCGGCTGCAGATAAAGCTCTGGCGGAGTCAGGAACTCGGGAGACCAGTTCTGCGTCCAGAGCCTGAGTTCTTTCGCGTGGGCTCCCAAAGCCCGGGGCACGGTGCCGCGCGAATAGAAGATCGCCACGTCGAAGTGATTTCCCTCGTCGATATTGTTATTGACGGGGAACGCCGCGCAAAACACGAGCACTCGGATCGCGGCAAACGCCACGAGCGCGAGCACGATCAGGAACTCGGTGCGGGAGCGCGACGGGCGCGTGTCAGAAATCGACGACATCACCTCCGATTCTGCGCTCGTTCAAGCCCGCTGTCGAATGATCCGCGCCCGCTCGGCCCGACAAGCCCGGCGCTCGGTGCCTGACTGGTTCCGGCTGTGGGATGGAAAAGAACGCTCTCGCACGCCCTCTTGGTCTGCCTGACGTCATTGTCAGAAATGGATGGCATGCCCACCCAAAGCTGCGAGGATGTCGGGGAATTCAGATCGTGTGCCACTGCTGAGACGTTTCGGCTCAGCAGTGCGGAAAGTATTAACGTCGAGACAATCCCGAGGTCGCCTCAGGGTCCGATGCGTTGCAGACATTGAAGACACTGCTGAGCGGCGACCGCTCAGCAGTGGCACACAAACCTAAATCACAAGCCCCGAATTCCCCGACCCTCACCCAAAGCTGGTGAGCATGGCACCCGGCCCCATTGCCGAAGTCCTAGAACTTCGTGAGCAGCGTGTGCATTTCTGCGGCCTGCTCCTTCGTCATTTTGTGCTTTTCGTAGATCGGCTGCAGCTGCTTGAGGAGCTTGACGAAATCGTCTTCGGGGAAGCCGGCGATATAGCGATCCAAAACGCCGCGCACCAGGCGACGGACCGTGACGAAGTTATTCAGCACACGAAAATACGTCTTCTGCTCGTCACCCAGCGTATGCCGCCAGGCGTCGGTGATGCCGGCGGGTGTCGTTTCCGTGCGGTCGATTCGGCAGCGAACGGTGAACAGATCGTCGCGCGACGAAAACGATTTCAGCGAGAGTCGATACGCCTTCTCGCACAGTAAGTAGTTTCGGCCGTGCCCTTCCATCACGTTTTGCAGCGTCAGATCGAGCTGCGTCGCCATGTAGCCCAATTGATGATTGGCAATCGCCGGATGAGCGGCCGCCAAGTCGACGTGCGACTTCGGGCCTGACGAGCTGCCACAGGCCAAGGTCAACAACACGAGACGTTTGTCGGCGGCCATCAGCGCGGCGGCCGGCACGATGGTTGCCGGCACGCGAAATTCCGTTTGACCCGCGTCCGTGCTGAGCTTGAACAAGACTGTGTCGACCTCCGCATTCTCCAGCCGAAACGTCGCCGACTTCAGACGCAGCACCTTGACCGGCTTTTCCGGGTGCGGACGCAGCAGGATGCCGCCGACGTCGTCGCTCGAGAACATATTGTCGAACGTGTCTTGCTGAAAGTTGGCGTTGTAGCGGTCTCCCAGCGTTTTCAGGATTGTGCCGTCGCCGAACTGCTCCCCTTCGAAGTGCGGGTTGACCGTGTCCTTGATCCGCTTGGCAAAGCTCGGCTCTTCGGCCCGCAGCGTGGCTGCGAGCAACATCAGTCCGGCAACCAGCAGGACCGCAAATTTGGTCGGGCGATGAGTCACGAGCAAGCTCCTTTGTCGCGAGTGGGTGCCAAGAGTCGTCCGAGAGGTGCCCGCGTTCTTTGTCGAATCAAGAAAACCGATTGAATCAAGAAACGCTGTGCCAGTGTAGAACGGTGTGTCAGTGTAGAACGCTGTGCCAGTGTAGCCTTGGTAGGCCGCCTACAGCGAGCGAGGAGCGCGATCGTCGTGATGCGGGCGGCGGAAGAGGCTGCGGGCATAATTCTAGCAGACGCAGTACTCGCGTCAGAGCGCGAAAGGCGGAAATCTGAGACGGCTACCTCTGCTCGCTCCTGAGGCTCGGCTGCGATTGCCCGGGATCGAAACGTGAATTTCGGTCGTCGGCGTAGAATCTGCTGGATCGGACGTCGAATGTTGGTATGCTGGTTCGCATGCTCTACGTCGTCAAAGCGTTGGCTCCCACGGGCATTATCACGTGGGTCACGCCATCCGGCATCGACGGTGCCCGTTCGCTCGCCGGCCACGGCCGCGCCGATATCTTCGAGAACGCTACCGACGCGCGGGGCGCGATCGCCGTGATGCCCATGGTCTTCGAAGCGGCGGGCATCGAGTTTTCGATCGAGCGCGCCGACGGCGAGTCGTGGGATTGAGATTGGCCGTTGGTCCCTCTCGACTTATCGGCTAGCAACGCTCCGCTCCACGGTCCGAGGAATTGACCGGACCGTCGCTGCGCAAAGCGTGGTGCAGAGCTTACCATGGTCCGACATTGCGACGCCGCCCGCGCGAGCGGTATCGCGAGACGCCTTCCTTGGCCCGCCCGCTGCTGAATGTGTGACCTGCGGGAATTCTGGATGTCGGACTTTGTCGAAACGCTGATCGCAGCCGTGGTCGTCGGTAGTTTGTACGCGCTGATTGCGCTCGGCTACACGATGGTCTACGGAATTCTCAAGATCATCAATTTTGCGCACAGCGACGTGGTGGTCTGGGGCGCGTGGATCAGTTACGTGCTGGCCCAGCGCCTTTTGCCGGCGTTTGGTTTCGACCCGCACCATCCGCAACCTCCGCCGCCCCTGTGGATGGCGGCCGTGATTCTCATCGGCGCGATGTTCGCCTGCGCGCTGCTCGGCCTGGCCATCGAACGCCTAGCCTATCGACCGCTACGCCACGCGCCGCGACTGAACGTCCTCATCACGGCGATCGGCGTCTCTTTGTTGTTGCAGAATGTGGGGCAACTGAATTTTGTGTTCGGGGCCAATCCGGCCGCCATGCCCGGACTCTTACCCCAATGGTCGCTGACGATTCCGGCCCTCGGGCGCGGGGCCGCAGCGCACCCGGTAACCGTCGACTTGATCGACTTGATCATTTGCGGGACGGCGACCGTGCTGGTGCTCGCGCTAGAGGGGCTGGTCTTTCACACGAAGTTAGGGATCGCCATGCGGGCCGTGTCATTCAATTCGGAGACCGCCTCGCTATTGGGGATTAACGTCGACCGCGTGATTTCGTTGACGTTCGTGCTGGGCTCGTCGCTAGCCGCTGCCGCCGGATTTCTGCACGCGATGAAATACCCGGGCTTGAACCAACCGGCCCATCAGACTTGGGTGCTGCTGGGGTTGAAAGGCTTTGTGGCGGCCGTCGTGGGGGGCATCGGCAACGTGCGAGGAGCCGTGCTGGGAGGACTTGTGATCGCCTTCGTGGAGCAGTTCGGCGCGCACTACGCTTCCCCCGATTTTCGGGACGTTTACGTCTTTGGCCTGCTGATCGCGATTCTTTTGATTCGGCCGACGGGCTTGCTCGGCACTTCTGTCGTCGAAAAGGTGTGAGTCGTGGCGCGCTCTGCCGGAGAATCTTCGACGGAACTCAGCCGACAGCCCGGCGCCGGTCAACCTGTCCGCTTGCTCGCCACGAGCCTCGGCCCCCTCGCCGCAACGATCGTTCTGGCGCTGGGGCTGCAACTTGGCCTGCCGCAGATCGTCGGACCTTACTGGGTGAGGATCATTCTCGACGCGGGCATCGCGATGATGTTGGCCGTGTCGCTCAACATTGTGAACGGGCTGACGGGCCAGTTTTCACTCGGCCATGCGGGCTTCATGGTCCTGGGCGGTTACTCGGCCGGGATGTTTACCTATTATGGATCGCTGTGGCTCTGGCATTCCGCCGCGAAACACGGCGGCTTTCTGGGCAGCGGCGAGTGGATGTTCGCGGGTTCG
>DASRXU010000341.1:0-54779 GCA_035687365.1 Planctomycetaceae bacterium
CGCCCGCAACGTCGACAGCCTGAAGATCGTCGAGGCCTGCGTCGACGGTGGTCCGATGTTCAAGCGGATGCTGCCCCGTTCGCGCGGGATGGCCAACGTGATCCGACGTCGTTTCGCCCACATCCGCGTGGTCATCGACGTGCCCGAACTGGCCTAGGCAGACGCCCGAAGAAAACACAAAGGTTCGCGAGTAAGCTCATGGGACAAAAGATCAATCCGACCGGTTTTCGTGTCGGCATCGTCGAGCCCTGGCGCAGCCGCTGGTACGCCGGCAAGAAGGACTTCGGCGACCTGCTGATCGAGGACCACAAGATCCGCACCTTCGTCAAAACGAAGTACCAGTTTGCGGGGATCCCGAAGATCGAGATCGAGCGAACGCGGGACCAGGTTGTCGTCCATCTGTTTACGGCGCGGCCCGGCATTATCATCGGCCGCAAGGGTCAGGAAGTCGACCGGCTGAAGGCCGAGCTCGAGGATCTGACCGGTCGGCGGATGGAACTGAAGATCGTCGAAATCAACAATCCGCACCGCAGTGCCGTCCTGGTCGCCGAAGACGTTGCCCAGCAGTTGATGAAGCGGGGCAGTTTTCGGCGAACCTTGAAGCGGACGCTCGACCAGGTCATGGACGCGGGTGCGTTCGGAGTGAAGCTCGAGCTGTCCGGGCGACTGGGCGGCGCGGAAATGTCGCGTCAAGAAAAAGCAATTCGAGGATCGATCCCCCTGTCGACCTTGCAGAGGCACATCGACTACGGCTTTGCCGTGTCGAAGACCTCGGTCGGGTCAATCGGCGTAAAAGTTTGGATCGATCTGGGTGATTATTCGACTGAGGAGTCCGGCGATGGCACTCATGCCAAAGCGGGTCAAGTACCGCAAAAGCCAAAGAGGGCGTATAAAAGGTAACGCTTGTCGCGGCAATAAAGTGTCCTTTGGCGACTGGGGATTGCAGTCCCTCGACCCGGGTCACGTCACCGCCGCGACGATCGAAGCCTGCCGAGTGGCTGCGAATCAATACATTCGCGGCGAGGGGAAGCTCTACATCCGGATCTTCCCGCAAAAGTCGGTGACGGCCCGCCCCTTGGAAACACGAATGGGCAAGGGAAAGGGCGAGCCCGACCATTGGGTCGCGGTCGTCAAGCCCGGCACGGTGATGTTCGAGTTGGGCGGCGTGCACCAGGACACGGCCCGTGAATGTTTCGCCCGGGTGGCCTACAAGCTGCCTTTGCGAGTGCGGTTGCTGGGCCGCGCCCGAACGATCTGACGAGGACACAATCATGACCAAGGCCACCCACCTTCGCGAAATGAGCCCAGAGCAGCTCGAGTTCTCGCTCGGCGAGACGAAGAAGGAGCTGTTCCGGCTGCGGTTCCAGGCGGCCACCGAAAAGCTGGATGCTCCGAGCAATCTCACCAAGTTGCGGCGTGAGATCGCCCGCATCTACACGATTCAACACCAGCGCACCGCGGCCGCCGCCAAGAAGACGAAGAGCAAAGCCTGAAAGCGCGCAAGTCGCGGCCAGTGTGGCGCATCAAAATCAAGACGACGAAGACCAAGAGAGAGACCAATGAACGACCGGTTTGAGGCGACGCGATGAAGAAACGGTTGACTGGCGTAGTCACTAGCGACAAGCGAAACAAGACGCGGCGCGTCGAGGTCGAGCGGCTCTACCGACATCCCAAGTACGGTAAGACCCTGCGAACCCGGACGGTCTGCCACGTTCATGACGAAGAGAATGCCGCGAAGGAAGGGGACACGGTCGAGATCATCGAAACGCGTCCTCTCTCGAAGACTAAACGCTGGCAACTGGTGCGGGTCGTCAAGGCCGGTTCCGGGGCGCCTTCGGTCGATGAGGTTCCACTGCCATGATTCAGATGCAAACCATCGTCGACATCGCCGATAACACCGGCGCCAAGACGGCCCGGTGTATCAAGGTGCTCGGCGGCTCCAAGCGGCGGACGGCCGGCTTGGGCGACGTGGTGGTCGTCGCCGTGCAAAAGTCGATTCCCAGCGCGACCGTGAAGAAGGGGACCGTGGCGAAGGGCGTGATCGTTCGCGTCCGGGCTTCAACGCGACGGCAGGACGGCAGCTACGTGCGGTTCGATCGCAACGCGGTCGTGTTGATCGACGACGAAGGGAACCCGCGAGGTACTCGTATCTTCGGCGCGGTGGCCCGCGAATTACGCGATCGCAAGTTCACCAAAATCTTGAGCCTGGCCAGCGAGGTCATCTAGGCAGCGCAGTCCGCGTGTGTTGACACGCAGCAAAGAAGTGAAGTCATGAAAATCAAGCGCGGCGACATGGTAGTGGTGATCGGCGGCGACCAGGCCAGCCGAACTCCGCACCGAGTGACTCAGGTCGTCAAAGGCGGAAAGCAGTTGCTCATCGAGGGCATCAATCGCGTCTTTAAACACGTGAAACGAGGCCATCCGAAGAGCCCGCAGGGAGGCCGTCTGAACCTCGAGACGCCGATTGACACCTCAAAAGTCATGTTCTACTGTGGCTCGTGTAATCGCGGGGTTCGCGTCGGCTTCCGCCTGCAGGCCGGGGGCGAGAAAGAACGTTTCTGCAAATCTTGCGGCGTGGCGCTGGGCAGCGTCGGACGCTCCAAGGCTGCTCGTCGCGCGGCGGCGAACTAGACGGTTCAAAGAACAGGGGCAGGCTCTCTCAATATCTCCGTTAGCGATCGAAACTGAAAATGGCCAGGTTACTGACCCAATATCGCGAAAAGGTGGTCCCCGAGCTGAAGACCAAGCTCAAGCGGGACAACGTGCACGCCATTCCCCGCCTGGTGAAGATCGTCGTGAGCATGGGTGTCGGCAAGGCCCGCGAAGATCGCAAGCACCTCGACGAGGCGATGGAGCATCTCGCCCAGATCACGGGGCAACGACCGCAACGGACCCGCGCCCGCAAATCGGTGTCGGCGTTTCGCCTGCGGGAGGGCATGGAGATCGGCTGCCGGGTCACGCTCCGTGGCAAAATCATGTACGAGTTTCTCGACCGGCTGATCACGCTGGCGTTGCCTCGCGTCCGCGACTTTCGGGGCTTGAATCCCAAGTCGTTCGACGGCCGCGGCAATTACAGTATGGGGCTCAACGAACAGCTCGTCTTTCCCGAGATCAACGCTGACAAAGTCCACAATGTTCAAGGCATGAATATCACGGTCGTTACGACGGCGGGTAACGATGACGACGCCCGCGTGCTGTTGCGTGAGCTGGGTCTGCCGTTACGAGTCGAGGGTGCCACGGCCTGATCCCTCGTGCGGCTCGCGAGAGCTGCGTTCGGACCGTGAAACAGAAGGTTCTCCATGGCCAGTAAAGCCAAGATCGAAAAAGCCAAACGCAAACCGAAATTCAGCAGTCGGCTGGAACATCGTTGCGCCTTGTGTGGCCGGCCGCGCGCCGTCTACCGCAAGTTCAAGCTCTGCCGGATCTGCTTCCGTAGGTTGTGCCATGAGGGAGTAATCCCCGGCGCGAAGAAAGCGAGTTGGTAAAGCCGTGATGACCGACCCGATTGCCGACATGCTTACTCGCGTCCGCAACGCCGTGCGCGTGGAGCGGTCCCATGTCGAGATGCCTTCCTCCAAGGTCAAGGTGAGCATTGCGGGCGTGCTCAAGCGCGAGGGCTACATCTGGGACTACGAAATCGTCGAGGCCAAGCCGCAAAACACGTTGCGAATTCAGCTCAAGTACGGTCCCAACGGCGAGCGCGTGATTCAGCACCTGCGTCGCGTCAGCTCGCCGGGGTGCCGCGTGTTTGCCCGCGTCGATCAGATGCCCAAGATTCTGCAAGGTTTGGGAATCAGCATCGTCTCGACGAGTCACGGTGTGATGAGCAACCGCGAAGCGAAGAAAAAGGGAGTGGGCGGCGAAGTCATCTGCACGCTCTGGTAAAGGCCCTCTGCCGGCCACTAAGCCGGCCTAGTCATCCGAGTCGCGATCATGTCGAGAATTGGTCGAAAACCTATCGTCGTCCCGAACGGCGTCGAGATCAAAATCGCCGACGGTTCGGTCTCCGTCAAAGGGAAGAACGGCGAACTCAAGTTGGCGCCGCACTCCGCGATGAAGATCTCCTTCGACGCGGGATCGCGACAGCTCACCATCGCCCGTCCAAACGATCAGCGACAAAACCGGGCCCTGCACGGACTGACGCGCAGCCTGCTCAATAACATGGTGCAGGGCGTTCAGACCTATTTTGAAAAGCGGTTGGAGATTCAAGGCGTCGGCTACACGGCCACAATTGCGGGCAAGACGCTCAACCTGCAGGTCGGCTACGCCAACACGGTGAAGATGCCGATTCCGCCAGGCGTGGTAGTCGAATGTCCGGACAATACACACGTCGTCGCGAAGAGCGCCGACAAGCAACTGGTGGGACAATTCGCCGCCGAAGTTCGCGGCGTTCGCCCGCCAGAACCGTACAAGGGCAAAGGTATTCGCTATCAGAACGAAGTCGTCAAACGCAAGGCGGGCAAGGCCTTTGCGGGCAGCGGCTCAGGCTGATAGACGATCGAACACATTTGACGAATCGGCGGCTTTGCGAAATCGAGTCGCGTTTTAGAATCTGACGAACCATGACGATCCAATCCAACCTCATCAGCCGTCGGAGCCGCCGCACGTTCCGTGTGCGCAACCGGATCAAGCGATCGCGAACTCCGCGGTTGCGGATGTCGGTCTTCCGCAGCAACCGGCACATGTACGCGCAAATCATCGACGATGAAACGGGTCGCACGCTCGTTTCGGCGAGCACCGCGGAAAAGGCCCTGTTCGGGGCCGGAAAATACGCGGGCAACAAGCAGGCGGCGGTCAAGGTGGGACAAGCGCTGGCGACTCGCGCTGTCGAAAAAGGAATCAAACAGGTCGTGCTCGACCGCGGACCGTATAAGTATCACGGTCGGGTGCAGGCGCTAGCCGAAGCGGCCCGACAGGCTGGTCTAGAATTTTAGGGCAGGTCTGGAGTTTAGGCGAGTCGCTAGACGGCCGAACGAGATCGATCTAAATGACGACGGGAGCGTGACGGGTGGGGAATGATTTTCGTTCCGACAGTCCGGAAAAAGTGATTCAAATTCGACGCTGTGCCTGCGTCGTTAAGGGTGGCCGCCGCTTCAGCTTCACGGCTTTGGTGGTTGTCGGCGACAAGAACGGCCGCGTGGGCTGGGGCTACGGCAAGGCGCTGGAGGTCCCCGTCGCGGTCGAAAAGGCCGCCAAGGTCGCCAATCGCCGCATGATCTCCGTCCCGTTGCACGACAATACGTTGCCGCACCAGGTTTGGGGACATTACGGCACAGCCCGCGTGCTGCTGATTCCGGCACTTCCCGGTACGGGGATCAAGGCGGGCGAAGCAGTCCGATCCGTGGTCGAATCGGTGGGAATTACCGACATCCTGACTAAGTGCTTTGGCTCGACCAATCCAATCAATCTGATCAAGGCGACCTTCGACGGCCTTCAGCAGTTGCGAACTCGGGACGAGGTCGCCCGGTTGCGGGGAGTGCCCGTCTGATGATCCTCAACGACGTCCACCAAGGGATTCAGAAGCGCAAGGCGCGCAAGCGCGTCGGTCGCGGTCCCGGTTCGGGCCACGGCAAAACCTCCACCCGCGGCCACAAGGGATTTTCCAGCCGGTCCGGATCGACCTACCGGCTGGGCTACACCGGCGGTCAGACGCCGCTGGCACGGCGCATCGCCAAGCGGGGCTTCAACAACCGGCAGTTCGCCCCCGAGGTGCTGATTATCAATGTTGCCGCCCTCGACCAAGCGTTCGAGAGTGGCTCGTCTGTCAACCCGCAGACGCTTTTGGAAAAAGGCCTTGCCAAAGGTGCCTTTGACGAGATTAAAATCCTCGGCAATGGGGACCTGACCAAAAAGCTGTCGGTCGAGGCCCACCGGTTCAGCAAATCGGCCGAGGAAAAAATCACGAAGCAAGGCGGCTCCGTGAAACGGCTCGGCCTGCCCGGTTAGCGAAGTCTTGCACTCGCGAGCCGCGCGGAAGGGATTGTGATCTCATGCTCCGAAAGATCGTGCTGGTCTTCCGCATCCCCGAGCTGCGTCGCAAGATTCTGCTCACGCTGCTCCTGTTGGCGGTTTACCGCCTGGGGTACCACGTCTACCTGCCGTTCATCGACCAGCGCGCGGTCCTCGAACAGCGCAAGGACGCGGAGACTCAGGGCAGCGACATCAACACGTTCATGCAGACGATCTCGCTGTTCACGGCTTCGCAGCTCAACTCGATCTTCGGACTGGGAATCGGACCGTACATCACCGCGTCGATCATCTTCCAGCTGTTGGGCACCGTCTATCCTCCGCTCGAGGCCCTGCAGAAGGAGGGAGAAGCCGGCCGCCGCAAAATTAATGAATATACGCGCTATGCGACCGTATTAGTCTGCCTGATTCAGAGCTACGTCTGGATCCGCGCGGGCATGGGGAGCATGGGAAATGCCATCTTGCCCGAATACAACACGTGGTTCCATCAGTTAGTCGCCACCTTAACGATGACCGCAGGCGCGGTCTTCTTAATGTGGATCGGCGAACAGATCGACGCCTACGGCATCGGCAACGGCATCAGTCTGCTGATCATGGCGGGCATCATCGCTCGCATGCCCGATGCGGGTGTGCAGCTCTTGCGTCCGGCCTTCGAGCATGGCGTCGCCCTGGGAACGGAAGGCGGTATCGATCGCTTCATCTTATTGGCGGCGATGTTTGTGGTCGTGGTGATCTGGGTCATCGCAATTACCGAGGGGCAGCGGCGAATCCCCATTCAAAGCGCCAAGCACGTCCGCGGCCGCCGCGTGATGGGTGGCCAACGCCAGTCCCTGCCGTTGCGGGTCAACCAAGCGGGCGTCATGCCGATCGTGTTCGCCTCGAGCATCCTGGTTTTTCCGATGTTCGTCTTTCGGCAAATCAATGTGTTTGCCAGCAGCCGCGCCCCCGATAGCTTCATCAGTTCAATTACCGGGGGACTCGCCGACGCGTTCAACTACGGACGCGGGTACATCTACAACACGTGTTACATTCTGCTGATCTACTTGTTCTGCTACTTTTGGGTGGCCGTCACCTTCAATCCAAAAGATATCTCGGAAAATCTGAAGGACTACGGCAGCTTCATTCCCGGGTATCGACCCGGCGCGCGAACGGCCCAATTCCTCGAACAGGTCATGACTCGCATCACCTATTTGGGGGCCGCCTTCCTCGCGATGGTCGCCGTCATTCCGACGCTGATCGCCCACTGGATGGACATCCCCTACATGGTGGCGAGCTTCTACGGCGGAACGGGACTGTTGATTGTCGTGTCGGTGGCACTCGATCTCGTCCAAAAGATCGACAGCCACCTGGTGATGCGGAACTATCCCGGACTGCTCGATTCCGACACCTAAGTGCTCGATCGATCTTGGCGGTCGCGTCTGGTTTCGTCACGAACCTGTGACGGTTCAATGGTCCTAGCGAAGTATCGCAAGCGTCTGCGCGCGAGGCGTCCCCGGTGATCGTCCTCAAGAGTGCTCGCGAGATCGCGCGGATGCGCGATGCGGGACAAGTGGTGGCTCGCGCAATCGACCGAGCTGCCAGCCTGATTCGGCCCGGTATCGCGACCCGCGCACTCGACGCGGCCATTGAGGACGTCTTTCGGGACGCGGGGGCCCAAGCGCTGTTTAAGGGCGTTCCGGGGAAGGTTCCCTTTCCCGCCGCCAGTTGCATCTCGGTCAATGACGAGGTCGTCCACGGCATCCCCGGCGAACGGATTCTGAACGCGGGTGACCTGGTAAGCATCGACACGGCGTGCCGGCTCGCCGGCTGGTGTGCCGATTCGGCCTGGACCTTTCCGGTCGGGGCCGTCGACGAGACGAAAAGCCGACTGCTGTCGGTAGGGCAAAGCGTGCTCGCGTTGGCGATCACCGAGATCGGCCGCTGCTCTCGCTGGTCAGAGGTCGCCGCCCTGATGAGCGACGCGGTTCATAAAGCCGGGTTTAGCGGGGTCGAGGACCTCGTGGGGCACGGCATCGGCCGCGAGATGCACGAGGACCCGCAGGTGCCGAATTACGTGAGCGAATCCTTGCGCCAGGCCGATTTTGCTCTCGAACCGGGACTCGTGCTGGCGATCGAGCCAATGATCAACGCCGGCTCACGTCAGACTCGCACCAGCAAAAAGGACCATTGGACGGTGCGAACCGAGGACGGCCAGCCCAGTGTCCATTTCGAGCACAGCGTGGCTCTGACGTCAGCGGGGCCCGTCATCCTGACTCTCCCCGATGGCCCGCGAAGAGAATCGTGAGGCGTCCGGGCCGTTTGCGGGATTTTCGGCTGTTTTGAGGACCCAATTCGGGGACCGGCAGACGGTCTGCCCGAGAGGCCCGAATTTCGGCTCGGCCTTACTTGTGGCCAAGTTTGTGTCTCGCCTATAATCTCTCGATTCCGTACCGGGGCAATCTCGGCCGCTCGCGGTGTCGGCGGGCGACGGTCAAGCTGGTGGATCCGGCTCGGCCGGGGCCGTCCGATTCCGATTTGAATCGAACCGCCGATCGATGACGCCCGCTCGGGAAATCCGTTGGAATCGGCCGGATCGCCGCGTCGCTGGAAGGGCAGCTGTTGTCATGAAAGTCCGTTCGAGCGTTAAACGCATTTGTGAGAACTGCAAGATCGTCCGCCGCAAGGGACGCATCTACGTGATCTGCTCGTCCAATCAACGGCACAAGCAGCGGCAAGGGTAATTGGGAAACGTCGGCCCGACGGGAGCCGACTCGGAATTGTCGGCTCCGCGTGAGCCGAATGGAGTTGATCGAGCATGCCTCGTATTCAGGGTGTGGACCTTCCCAACAACAAGCCGGCCTACATTGCGCTCACGTACTTGTACGGAATCGGCCGGGCTCGGGCGATCGAGATGTGCTTCGCCCTCAATATCGAGCCGATGCGCAAGGCGATTGATCTGAGCGAGGACGAGATCTCCCACATCAATGCCTACCTCGACAAAGAGGTGACCATTGAAGGGCAGCTCCGGCGAAGCGTCCAGCAAGACATCGCCCGGCTGCGCGAGATTCACTGTTATCGCGGCACGCGTCATCGGCGCAGCCTGCCCGTGCGTGGGCAGCGAACACGGACCAACGCACGAACCCGCAAGGGCGTGAAGAAGACGGTGGCCGGCAAGAAGGGCGTCAAGGACATGCGCCACTAGGATCAAACTGACGAACAAGGGCGGTGGCCGCGGTTTGGCCGACCGTCCGTTTTCTCGGAGAAGCGCACTTGTCAAAGTCGAAGCGGAAGAAAGTCCGACGCAATGTCACGCGGGCCATCGCCTACGTGAAAGCCACGTTCAACAACACGATCGTCACGATCACCGACGTCAACGGCGACGTTTTGTGCTGGGCCACGGCCGGCACCTCCGGCTTCAAGGGGAGCCGCAAGAGCACGCCGTTCGCCGCGCAGCGCGCCGCGGAGACGTGTGCCGAGCGGGCGTCGAAGTTCGGCGTCAAGGAACTCGAGGTTCGTGTGAAGGGGCCCGGCTCCGGTCGCGAGAGCGCGATCACCGGTTTGCAATCGGCCGGCATCGTGATCCGGGCGATCGAAGACATCACGCCGTTGCCGCACAACGGTTGCCGTCCGCCGAAGCGACGACGCGTTTAGTAGACAACTAGCCGAATGACGAACGCCCCGTGAGGCTGACCGACGAGACGGCCGCGGGCGTTTCCGAAATCGCGAAACATAACAGATCAACTGAGCACGGAGACCGATATGCGAATTCGTTGGCGTGGTTTAGAGCTGCCCAGCCGGATGTTGAACGAGCGCGACGGCGCCAACCCGAACTACGGGCGTTTCATTGCAGAGCCTTTTGAGCGGGGTTTTGGCGCGACGATCGGCAACAGCCTCCGCCGCATTCTCCTGTCGAGCCTTGAAGGCAGCGCGGTGACCCGGGCCCGCATCCAAGGCGTGCAGCACGAGTTCACCACGATCCCGGGCGTCGTCGAGGACGTGACCGATATCTGCCTGAACCTCAAGTCGCTGATCGTGAAGATGTCGACCCCCGGCACGCGCACGCTGCGAATTGAGCGGCACGAGCGCGGTGTCGTCACCGGTGCCGACGTCATCACTGACGATCAGACCGAAGTAATCAACAAAGATCTGATCATCGCCACGATGACCGATGACGTCCCCTTCAATATCGAGCTGACCGTGAAGACGGGACGTGGCTATATCCCCGCGACGGAACAGGCCGAACGGGAGCCGGAAGTCGGCGTGATTCCCCTCGATGCGGCCTACTCGCCCGTCACGCGGGTTCGCTACAAGATCGAGGACACGCGCGTCGGTCAGCGAACCAACTACGACAAGCTGATCCTCGACGTGTGGACCAACGGCACCGTGTCGGCGGACATGGCCGTCGTCGAGTCGGCCAAGATTCTCCGCAAGCATCTCAATCCGTTTATCGCCTACCGCGAGCCGGGTCCCGAGCTGCCGCCCGAGGGTGGGTTGCGTGGGATGCTCGAGGCGACTGGGTATGCCCCGGTCGATCTCGAACTCGAAGAGAAGTTGGGCCAGTCGTTGGCAGAGCTCAACCTCTCGGTTCGCGCGACGAACTGCCTCGAGTCCGAGGGCATCAATACCGTTCGCGATCTGGTGACGCGCAGCGAGGATCAATTGCTGCAAGTCCGCAACTTCGGCGAAACGACGTTGCAGGAAGTTCGCGAGCGGTTGAGCACGATCGGTCTGCGGTTGGGAATGAAGTTGCCGCACCAAAGTTCGGTGGGCTGAACCTGCGATCGGCCTGGCGGCCCGTCGGACAAACTAGAGTAGGAACGACCGACGGGCGTTGAGTACGATATCACGATCCTAGACGAGGCGCGGCCCTGGGCTGCGTGACGAGAAGACCATGCGACACAGAAAACACGGACGCAAACTTGGCCGCAACGCTTCGCATCGGCGAGCCTTGTTCCGCAACATGGCCTCACAGCTCATCCGATCGGTGCGGGTCGACGAAGAGGACAAGACCGGTCCCAAAGTCCCGGGCCGCATCGTCACGACGCTCGCCAAGGCCAAAGAGCTGCGCCCGTACGTCGAAAAGCTGGTCACGATGGGAGTCCGCGCCGCCGAGCACTCGCAGAAGGCCCACGAATTCCGGACGACGGCCGAGCGGAACACGGCCGAGTGGAAAAAGTGGCGCGAGTCCGATCAGTGGAACAAGTGGAATCAAGCCGTGGCCCCCTCGGTGGCTTTGCGTCGCCGGGCATTTGCCCTCCTTCGCGATCGCGAAGCCGTGAGTGTGCTCTTTAGCGAATTGGCGGAGCGTTTCGCCGACCGACCGGGTGGATACACGCGGGTCGTTCGGCTGGCAGAAGTGCGTTTGGGTGACGCGGGACGCAAAGCCATCATTGAATTCACCGGCGTGCGCGACCGCACGAAGACCACGCGCCGCCGCACTGCCCCCGTCGTCGCGGACAAGGGAGGCAAGTCCTAAGACGCAGCTCGAGTCAATCGCCGCGGGAGACGGCGCGCGGCAAGCGATTTAAACGCCGGCAAACGATTTGAACGCCGCTGTCGCAAAAGGAATTTCGCGCAGGATGTGCGTGCCGAAGGGATTCGATTTCACCCGGGCCATGCGTGCGCTCTGCCATGACGTGACGCAGCGTGTGGGGGAATTTCGCCACGTCCGACTCGACGAAATGGCGATCACGTTTGCTCAGGCCCGTCGCCGCGTGCCGCATGGCCTGCAGGCGAAGCTGACTCCCATGCGGTTCGAGGACGGCTCGCTGCTCACGCGTCGCGCCGGCCGCACCTGGACGCTCGAGCGGCTCTACGACGGCAACCGCGAGATGCTGTACATTCTGACCTTCTATCTCCCGCGGTTCCTCGATCACTCCTTCCGCGAGAAGCTCGTCACCGTGTTTCACGAGCTGTATCACATCAGCCCGGAATTCAACGGCGACATTCGCCGGATGGACGGACGCTACCACGTCCACACGCACAGCCAGGATGAATACGACCGCGCGATGGGCGCACTCGTCGGCGAATATCTACGCCGCTCGCCGCCGCCCGAGTGCATCGACTTTCTGCGGCTCGATTTTCGCGGCCTGTGCGCGCGGTACGGCTCGGTGCTGGGGAAGCGGATCGCCTCACCTAAGCTGATCGAAGTCCCCGGCGCGAAATCCGCCTGAAGTCCGCGTCCCGCCGAGCTAGCTGCGCGAAAACGCGCTGGTCCGGCGAGAATCTGGCGGTCTCTTACCGTCCGTGGCTTGCCGGTAGCAGAACATCGGGGGCGGTGGCCAGCTTCACGATGACTTCACGGGACGCGTCTTCCGTCGTGAGCATTCGGGTTTCGTCTCGGTATCCATAGGCCGTCACAAAGAGCACCAGCTTGCCATCCGGGACGGCCGTCAGGCGAAACTGACCCGATTCGTCGGACTTCGTCTGAGGGCCGCCGAAATCGTGAATGCGGAGAAACGCGCCGCGAACCGGGTGCTGATCAGCGTCCACGACGCGACCTGAGACCGTGCGCGTGGAGCGAGCCAGTCGCAGATCGAGCTTCACGTCTTGCGCGCCGAGCGTCACATGGTCCGACCAAACTCCGGCGTAACCGGGAGCGTTGGCATAGACGGCGACTTTCATGCCGGGGGATAGCCCTGCAAATGTAAAGCGGCCGTCGTGGTCAACTTCGACGGGCTTCTCCGGCATGTTGCTCACGAACTTCCACGACGTGTATTCGACCGAATCGGCCAGTGTGAATGAAAGGCCGAGTCTGGCGTCGCGGATCGGTTTGCCATCCTCGCCGACGACCCGCCCTGTGAGACTTATCGCGGGGGCGGCTTGCAGGTCGATCGTCATATGCTTGGCAGGGTCGACGCTGATCGGCACCGGCGCTGGCACGGCATAACCCTCCGCTTGCACGACCACAGCCACTCGATCGCGGTTCGCCGTCCGTCCGACTCTCCCCAAATCGACGTCTCGCTCTAAGCGACGGTCGAATCCCCCGCTTTGCAGCCAACGATGACTCTCGCGGTCCACGACGTAGTATTGCGCGTTCGAGGGCACTTTGCCGTCAGACGTGTGGAGTTGAATCGTCACGCGATTCTCCGGCCGGTTGTAGAGAGAATACTGGGGAAGAAAGATGTCGGCGTTCGTCGAGCCCGCCTCGATGAGCCTCGTGATCTCGGTGCCGTCTTCGGTGAGGAACGACAGGCTGACGCGTCCCCCCGGCAACCCGCCCAGACGGAACCGGCCGTTACGGTCGGTCTTGGTCTCATGCTTAGCTCCATTGTTGTAGGTGACGAGCACGTCGGGGGTCAGCTTACGATTTTGGTCATGGACAAGTCCGCTGATTTCACGGTTCGGCGCATCGAGCTTAAAGTCGGGCAGGGTGAGGGGAGTGGCATTCTCGATGCGAATGGCCGGCGAGTCCGCGCCGTCTCCATTAGGCCCATCGACGCGAATGACAACCGTATCGCCCACGCGTGCGTGCTTGACCCGGAAGCGGCCCTGCGCGTCGCTCGTCGACTCCGGACCCCAAGGAAATTGCGAATCGGTCCCGTAAATGATTCGGCGGACGCGGATCCGAGCGGCAGGCAGCGGCCTCTGGTCGCGATCGAGAACGAGGCCCTCAATGGGAACAGGGATACCGGGCTCGAGATCCACGATCAATGGCTTCAAGTTCGGACCGATCACGAATTCGGAGGTCCGAGCTTGGGCAAATCCGGGTGTGTCGATCAACAAGAACGCGGTCCGCCCCACCTCGGAATCCATGAACTCGGTTTCAAATCGCGGCCCGACCTTGAGCGACCACATGTATGGGGAATTGCGACCGACCATGATGTGTCGCACATGCACTTCTCCGATCGGGCGATCGCTTTTCGTGCGCAACTCAACCGCGAGGCTCGGGCGCGAAGGGGCGGAAGTTCGCTCAGCGACTTGTCGACCGCGGGAAGCGGGGGCAGCTGTTTCGGTTGTTGTCGTAGTCTTCGTCGAAACCGCGACTTTGCGTTCACGGCCCGGCGCGTCAGCTCTCCGCTGGCGCCCGCGCTTGAGCACGACAGCGTCGAGTGATCCTCCCTCGGCGATCTCAAATGTTCGCTTGGAGTCGGGCAGCGTTTCGACGGCCGAAGTGGTGTCCAAAGACAACGCGCAAATGCCGGTCGGGACGTAGAGCGTGAATTGGCCCCGCTCGTCGGTGCCAGTCGAACGACTAAAGTAGCAGGGACCATCGTCGACCCCCTTTGAGACGCTAGCGTACACGCGTTCCTTAGGGAGCGGCTTGTTCGTCGCGGCGTCAATCACGCGACCGCGAATGGGAATCCCTGGGAAGCAGCCAAAATCGACACGAGCCGCTTTGCCGGCTACTACTCGAACAGAATCGGGAACGTCGGCGACCAGCTTCGGCTGGCTCGGAGCCCCTTGAAGGGTGACGCCGTAAAAATCTGGCCTCAGTCCGTCCAAGTGAAATCGTCCATTCTGGTCGCTGCGCGCGTTGCCGAAGCCTCCGAATCCACCCTGCGAGGTAATGCCGCGGGCTTGGATCTTGACCCCGCCGAGTGGGCGGCCGGTGATTTTCTCGGCAATTCGGCCCTCGATTCGGCCCCCCGGAATCATTGCGATCGGACCGAGATTGATCGGCGCATTTCCCGACCTCTCATCATCAGTCGGTCCGCGGAAGCTCCTTTGCGCAATCCAGTCCGGACTACGTACCGCGATGGCGAAATCTGTCTGCAAGGGAAGAAGCAACCGAAACCGCCCCTCCTGGTCGGTCGACATCTGTGGAAGAGGGCTTTCGGCATCCGGATAGTGAAGCCAGGAGACGCCTGTCGCGAAATAACTGCGATTCACCAACGAGACGACTTGCACGCGGATATTGGCCAACGGCCGCTTGGCCTCATTGACAATCTGGCCCGTAACACTGCGCTCGAGAGGCAGCAGGACCAGTCGCACCGGATCGGGAACTCCGGGTGCGGAAGAAGAGCCGCTCGATGCGGCACTTTGTCGCTGGTGATAATAGTGCCCGGCGAAACTGAACCAGCCGATCCGTTTCTGGCCGTCGATTGCGAATAACGTCACACCTGCGTCGGGTTCGCCGGCATGGTTCTGCCAACGTCGCGGATACTGGAACTCACCACGATCATTCGTGCGCCCCGTCATTTCCAGTTCGGGTTCTTGATTGCGATAGGCGCGGACCTCGATCCCTGCGACCGGCATTCCGTCTGGTGTCACGACGGAGCCTGTGAGATCGCCTTTGTCGTCATCGGCGCCTGGATTTGGCATCTCAACAAAGCTGTCATTCTCGGTATCGGTGAGCCCTGCATTCACGTCAGCGTTACTTGCGACGGCGAAGCGATCGGGCCAACAGACGGCCGCTGCCACCAGACAGAGTGACGCCGCCGCAATACCGAGCACGCAAGCTCCGGCGGCGCTACGCGACGGTTCGGGCTTTCCCAGGATTCGTTGGATGCGCATCGTTAGGCTGCCACCGGTCGCCGCGACCGCAGCAGGCGTCTGTAGCGGATGCAGCCCTGCCAACGTCGCGAGAGCCCGCGAATAACCGACGCGGTCGCCGAGTGATTCAATCACGATCTCGTCACAGCAATATTCGCGCTCTTCCCGAATGCGAGATGAAAGCCACCAGACGGCCGGGTGATAGAAGAAGAGTGTCTCGAACGCACTCTGCAGGAAATTGACGAGCGCGTCGTGCCGCAGGATGTGGGCCAGCTCATGAGCGAGCAGTGATTCGAGTTGCGGATTGGTCAGTCCCGTCAACGCGCTCGCCGGCAAGAGAATCGCCGGCTTGAGCCAACCCACTACGGTCGGAACCTCGGCCACCGCCGATTCGATCACGCGGACAACTCGGCGCACGCGCAGACGGCTGGAGAGGTCGACGATCATTTTTTCCAGGGAATCGGAAACCGACCGGACACCTATGCGTTGTATGCGCTGCGCTCCATAGAGGCCGGCGGCGAGCCGCAGCGACAGCAAAGCGACTCCACAAAGCCAGGCCAGAACGATGCCTGTAGCGTGCGCCCCGGCCCACCTGCGGAAACGATCGACCGCTGAGCCGACGCTTTCAGACCAGGTGCCGTGGGCCAATCGTTCGCCTGTTGCCTGGCTCTCAAGCTGCCTGGTCGATGCAGTCCCGGGAACGGCTGCGGCTGCCATGCGTTTTGCTGTCAGGGAGTTATTGGAAATGGAAGAGTCGGGTGAATCGGCCTGCTGGCTCGACTGCCCGACGAGTGCGGGGCTGAGCGGCGCTTCGTCGCTCGCCGATCCGGTCTCGGCGACGCTCGAATTGACCTCCCGCGCCGATTGACTGCCCGCAACCGACAGGCAATAAGTCGCCACCGGGCAGACTGCCATGAGGGCAAATGAAATCAACAGCACCGCGTATCGTGCGTAGGCGCTCGAGCGGGCCATCAGCAGCCGCAGAGCGAGGGCGGCGAGCGAAGCCACGAGTGCTCCTTGCCACACGAAGTGCAAGAGCGCCGCGCTCAAGTGCGGAATGATCGGCCGTGCCCATTCAACGAGGATGGAGTTTGCAACGAGATTGTGGGTCATCGCTCTTTTCCCTCCCTTTCGTCGAGGAGTTCGCGAATCGCGGCCAACTCCTGGGTCGAGCAGCGTTTCTTGTCCAAGGCGTGCAGCAAGAAGAGTTGTGTTGACCCGTTGAACGCCCGTTCCAGCAAATCACCGGCGAGCCGGCGCAGGACGGAGGTGCGCGATTGCGTGGGTTTGTAGCGCTGGGGGCGGCAGCGTTTGTCGCATTCCACGAGCCCCTTCTCGCGCATCACCTGCATCATTTTGAGCACCGTGGTGTATCCCATCGGCCGCTCGCGGAGCATGGCATGCAGCACTTCGCGAACGGTGCTCGGTCCGCTCTCCCAGAGGACCTTGAGTACCTCGAGTTCGAAGTCGGTCGGTCGCCCCGTCGGTCGGCGTGCCATCATGAATCCGTGTTGAAAGAAGTTCGACTGATTGTCGGAATGACGAAATCCTTCGTCACTTCTACCGCAGCCGATCCGTCCTGTCAACGAAGGAATTCGTCATTCGTGGGCTGGACGTGCGGGGCGACGCAAACGGGGCCGCGGCGCGCGATCGAGAGTTCTCGACGCGAGGAACGTCGGGCCGGGGCAACCGAATGAGCCCGCTGTTCGGTGGATGGGGCGCGCTGAGGAAAGTTTGGCGCGCCGCGACTTTTCTCAGGCCGCTTGCCCGGGAGACGGATGGGCTCGTTTTAGCTAGCTGTCCCGGGTAGCCGCCTGCTCGCCAAGGCCTCTTGGCGGGCAGCGGCTTTCTACCGGATCAAACACTCCAACGCGGGAGGATCGCTGCCATGCGAGCGCTAAGGCGAACTCAGAGCCTTCAGCCGTGTCAACGGCTGGCCTGCTTACCCGAGGCGGCCGCTTTGGCCTTCTCGTCCTCGGCTTTGGAGGCTTCCGGGTTGGGCGTCGCGTCGCCTGGCTCCATGTTCCGGATCCAGCGGACCGCGTTCTCGACCGACTTGAGGAACGTCTTGTTGGTCCAAGTCTTATCGTTGTGGCCCAGATTCGTGTAGAAGATTTTCCCTTGGCCCCATTCCTTCACCCAGGCCAGCGGAACGTGATAAGGCTTCTTCGGGTTGCACTTCTCCATGTTCAGCGACATCAGGAGATGCACATTCTCCGGGTGCCAGTGCGAACCCATCTCGCGCTGCTCGGGAGTCTGGTTGGGCCCTTTGTACTGATAGATCTCGTCCCTGATCGTGAACTCCTTGCCGAACGGCTTTGACGCGGGAAAATTCGGATCGTCGACCGTGACCGTGACCGTGGTGCCGCTGCCCCACGGATGCCCGTTGAAAGTGGCTCCGAGCATGTCGTAATACAGCGGCTCGTTGTGGTACGTGTCAGCGGCCGAGTGGAAGCCCATGAACCCGTGGCCCTTCTGCTTGAGCCAGTCGTTGATGAAGTAGTCGAGATCCGCGTGGCTGATCGGCAGGTCGAGCGTGGTGTAGAACATCACGATGTCGTAGTTCTTCAGGTTCTCTTTCGTCATGTCGGCCGCCGCATCCTGCGTGCAGTGAAGGTCGAAGAGTCCCGTCTGCTGACCGAGCTGCGTCATTGCGACTTCTGCCGGAGCGAGCGTCTCGTTTTTCCGCGTCACGGGGCCGTGCTTGAATCCCTTGCTTTGCGTGAGGAACAGCGCTTTCACCTTTTGCGCCGGCTCATCAGCCGACCGCGCGAGGCCGGCCGTGCCAAGCGAAAACAGGGCCGCACAAATCATCGCGAATCGCAGGTTCATTGCAGATGCCTCCTGGAGGTCGTTCTTCGTCGTGGAGGGAAACGGGGCGGGGCTAACGGCCGCACGTCGCGGGCGATTTCATCATAGCGCACGCCGCTTGGGGGCACAAACTCAGCGGCTGTCGGAGTTCGCGATCGAGCCGTTTTCTCGCACTTTGTTCGAGCATTTTCGAGGCTCGTTCTGGCGACCCATCCACACATCGACACGCGTCGCCTTCAGCACCGGGATTTGCCTGCGTCGTGGCACGGCTTTGGAACCCGCTCCTGATTGACATGGCCATTTCGACCGGGTTACAACGGATTTCCCGAGAAACAACGAGAGGTACCGGCTATGAACCGCGCGATTGGCAAATTTTTGATTCTTGGCGTTGTAGGACTCGCCCTTTGCTTAGGCGATCGCTCGACCGCGCAGGCCCAATGGTGGGACGGCGGGTATTACAACTACGGCGTGGGCTATTCCCCGTACGCGTATGGCTACGGCTACACCCCGTACAGCACCAATTACTGGCCCAGTTCTTACTACGTCGGGTACGGCAGTTACTCTTTGTACCCTTCGTACGGATGCGGCTGCGGAAGTTCTTGCTACGGTGGTTCGTGCGGCGGCTCCTGCTGCGGCACCTCATTCTGCGGTAGCGCGTGCGGCGGAGCTTGCTCGACCTGCGCACCGTCAGGCTGCTGCGGCCTAGGCAGTTGTGGATCGAGCTGTGGCAGTTCGTGCGGTTCGGGATGCGGGTTGGCCTGTGGACCGAGCTGCGGCACCGGATGTGGGACGCCCGGGTGCGGCGCGACGAATCTGCCTCCGGGAACGAAGCCGAAACCGATTCCCGAAGAGGGATTCCAACCGCGAACCTACGATCCGGATGCGCCAGTTCCGCGTCCTGGTTCCACGGAACGACCGCCGCGCTCGACGTCGCCCCCTGCTAATGGGCTAGGTGGCCCGCCGCCTGCTGGCGCCGATCCAGACGCAGGGACGGGACGCTATTCCCGCGATCGCTCGGGCGACGGAGCGACGAAGCAGCCTGCGCTTCAAACTCCTCCCAAGGATTTTGAAGCGCCGGTTGGCAAGTCGCCCGCGCCGGCCACGCCGCCTGCGGGAGCTCCTAAAGACGAGCCATTTGAGACGAAGAAGCCGCTGGTTCCGATTCAGTCGCGGGGCGCTGACAAGAAGGCCCCGATCTCGACTCCCGACGACCCGGCGGACGCTGTCCCTCCGACCTTCAAGCCCAAGACCGACGCCAAGAAACCGTCAGCCGAAAACCGAACCGACGAGCAACCGCAAACGGGACGCTCGGCCCTCACGTTGCAGGACCGTTCGACCTGGCATCTGACCGGCATTTCGCGACCGCTCTTCGGACAGATCTCGCAGAACATGGCCCCACTCCCCGAGCGCCTATCGCCCTCGACAGGTGACTGGGCAGTGTTCTCAGCCGATGAGGCCCAGGTCGCCCGTCGCTAAGCACCGCAGAGTTCGCCAAGTTTATCGATGGCCCCGCGTCGCACGTGGCGCGGGGTCCTGCGCCTTCGCGAGGGGCGGTGCAGTCTCGCCATGCGGTCAGCTTGGCCAGATTAACTCTCCCGCGCAACCCGCGCGTCTGGCCAGCTTGACGTTGCCGGTTGTTGCCGAAGATGGGACCCCGTCCCTGGGCCATTTCTGGCTACAAGTTCCGGCCGGGCCGGAGGCTTGCTCCCGCCGACGGGGAAACTCGCAGAATCGGCCGTTTTTGACGCGATTCGGCACGAGTTGCAGGGGGCAGCGAGGGGCAGTTTTTTCCGGATTAAACTGAATACAGAACGTAGATTTGTAGTGGCGGATTCGATTCAGTCTTTGCTAGACTTATTCGATATTAAGCCGTGTTCAGCGCGGTCCGCTGTCGGGCGGGGTCCGCTCTTTACCAACTCGAAGTTTCGACGCAAGACTGGGAAGGGTTACGGATGAGTAGCTCGATGTTGCTCGAGCCTCCGACAATGGGAGGTTCGGAAGTCGATCCGATTGAGGAGATCCGTCTTCGGACGTGGGCTCGCAAAAACTACGCTCCGATGCACAAACGAGACGAAACGCTGCATCCAATCATCCTGGACGAGATGAAGCGCAAGGACGAAGAGAAGAACTGATCTCGGGCCCTGCCTGGCAGGACCAACTGCCTCGTACGGTCAAGCGGTGCCATGCGCTCTCGTGGAGTCGGCCGCAAGGTCGCGGCCGCCAACGCGCGAAACTTGCTTCACCAGCGCATAAAAGAAAACGCCCGGCTCAGCCGGGCGTTTTTCGTTTCCCTGATTGTCTAAACCTGCGGCGTGCTTAGTTCGAGCCGCGGTAAGCAGCCGGCTCGTTGGTCCCGCGTCCAGTAGCCGGTTGCGCTTCGCCCCGCTGAGTATCGCTGGGCGGCTGTTCCGACGAATTGGAGCGGCTCTGAGGCATGCTCTCGTTCGCGTGGCTGTTCTGTGCCGGCTTCGTCCAGTTAGAGACCGACCAGTAGGGGTAGGTCTCAACGACGGCCGCACCGACGTCCTGTAGCACCTCGCGGAAGCGAGCAGTCGTGATGTTTTCATTCGGCACGACGCGCTCCAACACGAAGCGCGTGTTGGCCGGGATGTAGGCGAAGAACTTGCCATTTCCGAGCGTGTCGTTTTTCGCCAAGAGCCGCAGCAATGCCGTACGCGGCACTTCGGCGGCCGTCTTCGGGCACTGATCGAGCCACGCCATCACCCAGATCGAGTTGCCGTTCTCGCTGAGCACGGCTGACATCGACAGCGTCCAAGGCTCTTTGTTGTACGTGGCCGGAAAACTGAAGTCGAAGCGCCGTTCATCCAGTTTCACCTGGATGCCCATCGCACGAATCAGGGTCCCCAGCTCTTCCTGGCTCACATGGCCCGGGGCATTGTTCGACGCCTCGGCCGGTGCGGTGGCCGGGGCTTCCTGATCGGCGGCACGCAGATACTGCCCGGCCGCCAGTACGCCGCTAGACGCAAGCACGAGCCCCCCGATGACCCACCATTTGCGATTGGGCATTCGCATCGCACGACACTCCTTTGTCTTGGCAATTTGTCCTGACAACCGCGCGGAAGCCGTTGGCCCCACCAGGGGCACGGGCGCTCCCGTCGAGGCATCGTCGCCTCGGTGGCCCAGGAAGCTTGGCTAAAAGAGATGCTTTAGACAGATTTGAGACCAGGTCTCGAAGCTGGCGAGTTCACTGGTCAACTTTGCGGGTGAGGCAAAGCCTGTCTCTATGATCGACTCTTCCCGTGGGCGGACTTTGGGCTGTTCGAGCTCAAAGAGGTGCACAATGCCCAAGTGCACGCGTCCCACCTCGGTTTGGTCGTCGTTGATCAATCCCACGCACGACTCCGTGAAGGCCGACTCCACAAACACTTCTTCCTCAATTTCTCGGCGCATCGCTGCCAAATAAGACTCGCGGGCCGTCTCGGCGTCGGTGGACGCAATGTGTCCCCCGATTCCGATTGACCGCAGACTGTGCAGTCGCGTCTCGCCCTGCATTTTGCCCCGTTTGTAATTGAACACTTGGCCCTGGCTGCGGAAGACGCAGTAGGGAATGAGCTGCTTGAAAGAGGGGTCGGTTTCCACCTGATCGCGCGGGCGGTATGTCGTGTAGTTCGGGTCGAAGAGGGTTTTGAAATAGGGTTTGGCGTCGGCCAGAAAGCCCTGAAAATGGCCCAGTTCGTGGAACAGCAACGTCGGGATGCACAGCACGCGCTCGGCAGAGGCTTCGCTGACAGACATGATCCGGTCGTTTCCTTTCAAGGCCGCGAGTTTCGCGGCTCCGTGTTATCAAGGCCGCGCGTGCGCGGCTCCATGTTAAGCGCGAGGCGCCAGCAACTCGGCCATCGTAGTGCCCAGGTCCGCCGCCCGCATTAGTGTCTCGCCCACCAGGATGGCCCGCACGCCGGCGGCCTGCAGCCGGGCGACGTCGTCCCCGGTGCGAATTCCGCTTTCACTCACGAGGATCGTTTGCGCGGCGACGCGCGGCGCGAGTTGCAGCGTGTGGTCCAAGTCGGTGACGAACGTGTGTAAATCTCGATTGTTGATGCCGACCAGAGCGGGCTCCAACTCGAGCACCCGATCGAGATTTTCCGCTTCGTAGATTTCGACGAGCGCATCCATGCCCAGTTCCGACGCGAAGAAGAACAATTCGCGCAGCCGGCAATGATCGAGGCATTCTGCAATCAGCAGGACGCAGTCGGCCCCGGCCGCTCGTGCTTCGAGCACTTGATACCGGTCGATCAGAAAATCCTTTCGTAGGACGGGAATCGAAACGGCCTGCCGAATTTTGACCAGATCGTCGAGCGCCCCGCGAAAGAACTTCTCGTCCGTCAGCACGCTCAGGCAAGCGGCGCCGAACCGCTCATAATTTCGTGCGACGGCAACTGGATCGATGTCGCCGCGAATCACGCCGGCCGAGGGGGACGCCCGCTTGACCTCGGCGATCAACGCGACAGGACCTCGAACGGACAGCGCGGCGGCGAACCCGCGCACCGCAGGCGCGTCGGCCAGACGTCGCTCTAACTCGCGCGCGGGAATAGCCGACTTGGCAAGATCAACTTCGATCCGCTTGTGGTCGACAATTTCTCGCAACACGTCGGTCATGGCTGCCTGGATCATACAGCCCCACCGCGCGTCGAGAAACCGGCCACTCGGGGGCAAGGCGCGGGCGAGAAAGCTCGGCCGCCGAGCGGAAACCTCGCCAGTCCGATAAAGTGGAAGGTTCTGGACGGCTCCTCAGCCGTTGTTCGAGCAGGTTGACCGTCCAGTACCGATTTGCCCAGTGCCGATTTGCCCAGTGCCAATTTGACCAGTACCGACTTGTCCCATGTCTGCCGCGCCTGATCCGCTCACGATCATTTTGCTGACGTGCGTTTTTCTCGTGCTGTCCGAGATTCTCCGCGCCTTGTCAGCGGGCACACTGCTTTGTCCCCCCCAGCCGCGGCGCCGGATCGAATTCGATGGGGCGTTATTTGGAGCGGCCACGTTCTTCATCCTATTCAACGTCATTCCCGTCCTGGTGCAGCGATTTCTACTCCGCTCGGAGAGTGCGGCCGAAAAGCCGGTCCCAACTTCGCTTCAGATCGAACTGAACGTTGTGTTCAACTTCCTGATGATCGCCGCTCTTGTCGCGTTCATCGTCGCCCGCCGCAAGAATCGGCTCGCCGACTATGGAATTGACGTGCATGGCTGGCTGGCCGAGATGCGGTACGGCGGTTTGGCATTTCTGGCCTGTTTGCCCTTTGTGATTGCGATCACTGTGCTAATTAGCCGCTGGCGCAGTCCCGACACTCAGAACTCTCTCCTGATTCTGCTCCGCCAGACAGGCAGCGAGCGCACGGTCAGGGAAGTGGTCTTGGCGGCCGCCGTCTCGGCGCCGCTGGCTGAGGAGATGCTATTTCGCGTCGCGTTTCAGGGCTCGTTGGAGGCACGGCTTCCCCTCGCTTGGGCGATCGGAATACCCGCCGTTGTGTTTGCGGGCGTGCATGGGCCCTACGATGCGTTGCCGCTATTGCCCCTGGCAGTGGCGTTGGGTTGTGTCTACCACTTTAGGCGAAGCTATGTCGCCGTGGTGACCACTCACGCGCTGTTCAACGCGACCTTCCTGATTCTGGCACTCGCCCAAAAAGGCGGCGGTTGAGAACTCGGCGAAGCGCAAACCGAGCCCCGTGGAACTGCCGGACTCTGGCAGCCGTTCGACTCGCCTGATAAGTTCCCGGTCGTAGAGAGCCGCGAATTGCGGCTGGGACGAACGGCATCCGATAGAGAAGGCTCAGCGTGGTTCAGTTTCTGCCGGTTGACGAGCAGTTGGCCGTGATTCGTCGCGGGGCAGAAAAAATCCTGCCCGAAGACGAGCTGGTCGCTCGGCTCAAACAGAGTCGCGAAACCGGCGTCCCGCTGCGCGTCAAATACGGCATCGACCCGACGGGAATTGACGTCCACCTGGGGCACACCGTCCCTATGCGGAAGATGCGTCAGTTTCAGGAACTCGGGCATCAGGCCGTGATCATCATCGGCGATTACACGGCCCGCGTGGGTGACCCGAGCGGTCGCGATTCGACGCGAGCCCGTTTGACTGGCGAGCAGGTCGATCGCAATGCCGAAACGTACCTGACCCAGTTGGGCCGCGTCCTCGACCTGTCGAAGACCGAGGTGGTCCGCAACGGCGACTGGTTCGCCCGCATGTCGTTTGCCGAGCTGCTGGAGCTGTGTGGCAAGGTGACCGTCGCCCAACTGTTGACGCGCGATGATTTCGCCAAGCGAATGGCGACCGAGTCCCCGATCTACTTACACGAATGCCTCTACCCGGTGATGCAAGCGTGGGACTCGGTGATGATCCGCGCCGACGTCGAGTTGGGCGGAACCGAACAACTCTACAGTTTCATGCTCGCCCGCGACCTACAGAAGGCACAACAGATGCCGCAACAGATCGCGCTGATGATGCCGATTCTGGTCGGCCTCGATGGCGTCCGCCGGATGGGAAAGAGCCTGGGCAACTACATCGGCATCAGCGAAGCTCCGTACGAGATGATGAAGAAGTTCATGCAGGTGCCCGACGCGTCGATGGCGATGTACTTCGAGCTATTGACCAATCTTTCGCTCGAAGCGGCTCGGACGCAGATCGCCGCCGAACCAAAACAGGCAAAACTCGCGCTAGGCCGCTCGGTGATTGCCGAATACTACGGCGCTCAAGCCGCTGATGAGGCGGCCCAACAATGGGAGCGCGAGGTCGGCCAAGGCGGCATCCCGACGGACGTCCCCGAGGCCACGCTCGACCGGTCCGAGCTGGATCAGCAGGGACAAATCTCGGCACTCGGGCTGCTGAAGGCGCTCAAGTTGTGCCCGACGACCAGCGAAGCGATTCGGCTGATCGACGGAGGCGGAGCTTACTTGTATCTCGGCTCCGAGAAACTTCGCATCGAGTCGGGAAAGCAAATGCTCAGCGTGAGCGACGGCACGATCGTTCGTGCCGGAAAGAAAAAAACGTGCCGCGTGCGGTTGGTCTCTTGAGGCCCATTTTTTGTGCGAACCACCCCGATCCTGACGACGGTTGCGCGTGTCTAATCGAGAACAAACTGAATTGTCGGCGGCTCGTTTCCCCGGTGTGAGAGTGACGGGAGACTGCGTATAATGGTGACGAATCTGGATCGTCCTGACTGGTCGGCGGTCTCTCCCATGACGTCGAAAGCACATCGCGACCACGTTCGCCGGCTCGAAGCGGCCAGCGGCTATCTCGATCTCGACATGCCCGCGCATGCGTTGCGGTCCCTTGCTGGCATCACGCATCCCGACGCGACGCCGTTTGAGTTTTATCTGCTGAAGGGGCAAGCGCTCCGCTCGGCTGGCCAATTCGAAGAGGCGCTCGCCGCCCTATCGCGCGCGAGGGAGGAACAGCCAAACGAGCTGGACGTGCTGATGGGTCTGGCCTGGTGCTACAAGCGCACGGATCGACTGTCGCAGGCCATCTCGGTGATGCAGGAGGCCTACGTCGCTCATCCCAAGGTGCCGGTCGTTTTGTACAACATCGCCTGCTACTATTCGCTGGCCGGCGACAAGCCGCAGGCCCTCTCGTGGCTGGGCCGCGCTCTGCGGATGGACACGAGTCTTCGCAAACTGATTGCCGACGAATCGGACTTCGACTCGTTGCGAAACGATCCCGACTTCCAGTACATCGCCAGCCTGGAGCTGATGACCGACCTGTGAGCGACGCGCGACCTTCGCCACGGCCCGATCCGAACGCATGCCCGCGGAACTCATGCCAGAGCGGAACTCATGATTGAAGAACCGGAGCAGGACGCACCGCCGATCACTGAGCTCAGCAAGGCGCAGCGCCGCGTCCTCGGCACCCTCCTCGAGAAAGCCTTTACCACTCCCGAGGCCTACCCGCTCACCGTCAAGGCGCTCACGGCCGGCTGCAATCAGAAGAGCAACCGCCACCCGCTGACCGAGTATTCCGAAGACGACGTGCACGACGTGCTCGATCAGTTGCGGCAAATGGGACTCGTCGCTGTCGTGCACACCGAGACGGGTCGCACCGAACGGTTCCGACACTACATGCGCAAGCGGTTCACTTTTTCGGAACCGCAGCTGGCTGTGCTGACCGAGTTGCTGTTACGCGGCCGGCAGAGCATCGGCGACTTGCGCTCGCGGGCCAGCCGGATGGTGGCCATCGAGAGTCTCGACGAACTGCGCGTCGCGCTTCGCGGATTGATGGAGCAAAAGTATCTCCAAGCCAACACCGGCCTCGAGCGACGGGGCGTCGAGGTTGATCACAATTTTTACGGTGCGGGCGAAAACAAGAAACTCGACTGGGACGCCGGTCTTGAAGATGAGGGCGAGGAACGCAGCAGCCAACCACCGGCCCGCGCGCAGGCCGCGGCCGAATCGCGTGCTACGTCGACGGCGGCTCCGCCGCTCCGTGGGCCGCACGTGGCCGAGGTGTCAGCCGGTTCTGCCGCGCTCACTCAGCTGCGTGACGAGAACCGGGAACTTCAGACGCGCGTCGATTCCCTCGAGCACGAGGTCTCCCGCCTGAAGGGGCTGGTCGACGACCTGGTCCGTGACCTGCGGGGCTAAGAACGCGCTGGGGATCCGATGCTCCAGGGAGTCGTCCCGAACGGTCGCTCCGATTGTGCCGATGAATCCGGCAGCCTGCTGAGATCTCTCTCGAAGAGAAGCAATTCCTCGTCGGCCATCGGCCATCCTGCAGGATCTAAAACCTATAAAAATGACGTCGAGCCTGTGTGCACATTTTCCCGCCAGCCCGCTCGCTCCTCGACGAAATTTCAGCCCCAACTGCCAGAATCTTCACCCCGAAAACTGACTCCCATGCAACAGATTGCCAATCTCGCAGCCGGCCACGCTACTGAGAGCAACCGCACCCTGGAAACGGGGCGGCGACTCCATGCCGACGTGCGCCACGCCTTGGTTCACAACAGCTATTTCGCAGCACACCATCTCGCCATCGAGCTGCGTGAGAACGAGGTCGTCCTCTCCGGTGAACTGGGCTCGTACTTCCACAAGCAGATGGCGCAGGAGTCGGTGCTTTCCGTTCACGGCGTGCGGCGCGTGCACAACGAGATTCGCGTCGTCAACGCGTGAGGCCCGGCGACTCGTCGCCCGCGTTAGAACGAGCCGGGTCGGATCGCCGGACCGGCGTTTTGATCGGCGGACGAACTTCCAGAGGCTGGCTTGCTAGGCCAAGGCGGAACCTCGGACCAGTTGCTCCCCGAATCGAACGAGTTCTGCTTGTCGATCGGCGGCTTCTTGTCGGTCGGAACAGAATCGTCCGGAGCGAACAACGGCGGCGGAGTGCGGCGCGGCTCGATACGCGGCGACCAGGGATCGCGACCAGATGTCGACGGATCGCCCGGGGCGGCCGGCTTCGACGCGGTCCCCGCGTTCGATGAGCTACGGCCCGACGTGCTCTTGGAATTGGTCTTCTTGATCTGCGCTTCGAATTCGTCCAGCTCATCGGGTGCCCGATGCCCTGCGGGCTGCGCTGAATCGCCGCTCGCAGGCACAATTCCGGTGGGCACAATGTGCGGAGACGAGCTCGGGCGCGAATCAAACGGATTGCTGATCCGCGATCCGGTGCTTGACGGGGTTTGATCACCCGCGCCAGTGTTGGCGCCAGGCCACTGGGGCGTCGACGACTCGGCGTCTTGCTCCCAGCCATCCTTGGAATCTGTGTTCGCCGTTCGCGTGACGCGGGGCGCGGCCGAATTCGGCGTTCGATCCTCGGCGTTGTGATTGGGCTCAATCCGAATCGAATCTGAAGATGCCGCGCCGGAGGTCGCGGTCTCGAAGTCATTCCTGGGCAGGGCACTTGGGCCCTGTTGCGCGGACGATCGAGACGATTCCCAATCATTCAAATCGTTCGTCACCCTCGGCGCACGCGGTTGGGCCAAGTCGCTGGCAGTCGGAGGAGCCGGACCTGGTGTACCTTCCTCGCCCAATGGTGACGTCGTCGCCGGTGAGGTCGTTGTTTGAAACGTTGGTGTTCGGGGCGTCGCAGCTTGGAAGGCTGCAGCCGGCCGCGTCGAAGATTGGGCAGGCCAAATTGGCATTGAAGCCAGTGGGTTGGGCTGCGGTTGCGGCGGCAAATAGGTCCTTGCGCCGCCGATCGAATTTCCCGACGGCGGCAAGGATGTCGATTGCGACGCTGCCGGATTGTCAGTCGCCGGAGCCGTGGTTCCGGAATTCTCAGACCCTTCGCGATCGATGGCGGCGAACGCGTCGTTAATGCGGTCATCGGGAATTCGGCCCGGCGGCACCACAGGCAGATTGACCGGGTTGCCCGCGCTTCGATCTTCGGCCACGGCCGCTTCGGGCTGCAGCCGCGGCGCCGGCCGTGGCGTCGGTTCGGTCGCGATCGAAGTGGTAGGAGATTCGATGGGAGCGACCGCCTGAGCCGAAGATGCGACTGGCAAACCGAGGGATTCACGCTGCACGCGTTCTTCGGTCGCGCGTTGTCGCTCTTTCTCCATCAGTTCGGCCAGTTGTTTTTCGAGGGGCGATTGTCCCGCCGTGGCTGTCGAATCGACTGTGTTTGGTTGCGAAGGACCTAGCTGAGAGGGAACGGGTTGCGCGGCCTGGGTGGGGACCGCTCCGGCAGAGGATCGGATCTGGGACTGTCGATTGCCCTCGACCACACTGGTCTGCGCGGGAGCGGGCGTTTCGTCGTGACTTGAATCGGCCTGCGGCGCGGCAGGCGAAAAGGAGGCTGTGAACGTATCTTCCGCGCGCACGACCGGGTGGGCGGGAGGGAAGAACTGAGCCACCTGGCTGCGGGCTTCGGCCCCGCCGACCGAACGCTTCACCATCTCAAAGGCGCGTTCGCGGTCACCCTGCTTGGCGTACAGCAGGCCCAGATTGTCACGGGCCTTTTGATGCAAGGGATTGGCTCGCAAGGCCGCAAACAGGCAGCGCTCGCTCTCCGTGGGCCGACCTTGTAGCAGGTAAGAGTACCCCAAATCGCTCAATAGGTCGGGATCGTTCGGTTGCCGCTTGAGCGCGATCAGATAGCACTTCTCGGAGATCGCAAAGTCGCCGCGACGATCGGCGAGCACGGCCAGGCGATGATTGGCAATCGGGTTATCCGGCTCCAATTCGAGCACGCCGCGGTAGCAGATCTCGGCCTGTTCATAATGCTTCGCAGCGGTTTCACGATGTCCGCGGCTCAGTTTCTCGTCGATCGTGGCTTTGGCGCTCAGATTCGACGGAGCGTCGGCCGTCTGCGCCGTCGAGGTCTCGCGCGCAGGCGGACGTGAAGGGGGCGGCCCGTTGTCTACTACGGGCTCCTGACTGGCGAAAAGGCTCGGACTCCCGTCGAGCCGATCAAACTGGGGTCCCTGGCAGCCGCACGCGCCCAGCCACACGATCGCGACGCCAACCAGCGCCGCGACGTGCCGCTTCAGCCGATGTTTTGTTTTCGGCAAACGCATGCAAACTCCGCACAGCGTCCCAAACCAATCGCCGCGCAGGGCGATCATGCATCGCGAACGATGCCAGGTTTTGGGCCGCTCGGTCAACGACCTCGGCCTATTCGCAAAGGGAAAACTGAGTGGTGATTGTTAGGACGGTTGAGTGAGCAGAACGTGGGCAGGGATCAGAGGGGGCGGGAACTCTAGGCGATTCTCCCAAACGTGTCGAGATTGGCTCGATACGACCGCAAACTGCCTGTCGCAGAGCAGTTTTGGGCCGTTCCCAGGGCCGGGCACGGAGCGGTACTTGCTTGTGGGCTTGGTTTTGGGCATCTTCGAGGGGCTCGAATTCGAGTTAACCGCCGAGCTCTCCTCAGCCCGCCGACCTTACCTCTGACGAGTACTGGAAAGAAGTTATGCGCTCCCCCCGAACAGCAACCCTCCTTGCGACTTGGGCTGTGACGACGGCCCTTTTGAGTGCTTCGACGAATGCCCGAGCCCAGGCTCCCAGCTCGCCGGACGAAGCGCCCGCACTGGCTCGCCAGATTTTGGATGACAGCCGGCCCGAAGCCGACCGGCGCCGAATTATCGCCGACAATCCGCAACTCTCACTGCCGCTGCTAAAGGCCCTCGTGGCCGACATGCCGGCGGGCGACTCGAAAGAAGAGTATCGACGCATCCCCTATATCTGGCGGGTGACGGTGGCGGCCGGCAAGCGGAACCAGGTCAACGAAATGCGTCCCATCGTCGATTTTGTGGTCCCGCAAATGAAGGAGCCGCTGCGCGATTGGCAGGCGGTCGTGTTGGGCGGAGGGATCATCAACGGCATCGGCCTGAGCGGCGGCTGGCCCGACGAACAGCTCCGCGCAATCGTCGCTGGCAACTCCGACCTGACTCAGCGTTGGGCGCAGGTCCTCAAACTGGCTGCCGCCATGGCCGACAACCAAAAGGTCTTCAAAGGGACTCGCTACGATGCGTTGCGGATTCTGGGGCTGGATACCTGGAACCACCGCGGGGCCCTGCTCTTTCGCTACCTGGTGAAAGGGATCGACCAGGAACTGCAACAAGGCGCGATCGGCGGCCTGTCCGACATGCGGTCGCCCTGCGTGGCCCAGGCGCTGCTCTCGGGCTTTTCCCATTACGACCCCGAGAATCGTGGATTCGCGCTGCGGGCCCTGTTGCGAGACCGTGACCGCACTTTCGTCCTCCTCGAGGCAATCCAAGGGGGAACTGTGAAAGCGGCCGACCTCGGCGCCGAACGGCTGACGCTGTTGATCAACAACCCTGATCCGGCAATCCGCGAACGCTCGCGACACCTCCTCATTGGAGCTGCGGATTAACCGATGGCCGACTTCCGCGAACGCGTCCGATGGACTTTGTGTCCCATTACCGATTTGAGCCGCCGCACCAATTTGACCCGGCAAATTCGCGTGTTAAAATCGCGTGAGGATCATTTCGTTCGCCGGGAGCGCTTTCGGCAACCCCGTGGGACCGCTCAACTTGGCAACCGCTGCGCCAGGACGACTATGAGCTACATTCGGCGCTTCCGGATGGACATCGATCTGATCGCCGCGCGCTTGCCGCAGCCGCAGCTTCCTGACGGGTACCGCTGGCTCCCCTGGCAACCGTCGCTGTTGACCCGCCACGCGAGCGCCAAATATCACAGCTTTCGCGACGAGATCGATTCGCGCGTCTTTCCCTGCCTTGGCGACTTTTCCGGCTGCAAGCGGCTGATGCAAGAAATCGTGCGACAGGACACCTTCCTGGCCGACGCGACCTGGCTCATCACCTGTGACACAGTCGGCTTTGGTGAAATAGCCGACTGTGGAACGATTCAGGGCTTGGGCCACTCGCGCAGCTTGGGGGCCGTACAAAACGTCGGCGTCGTACCGCGGCACCGCGGTCTCGGTCTGGGGCGGGCGCTTGTGCTCAAGGCGCTGCACGGATTTCGTAGCGCGGGCTTGGAGCGCGTCTACCTCGAGGTCACTGGCGAGAACACGCCGGCCGTCGAGCTGTATCGCTCGATCGGATTCTCGCTCGTCCGCACGATGTATAAAGCGCTCGAGCGTGAGACCGTCGAGAACTACTGAAGCGCACCGTGTCGAAGCGGTGCGGCCTCAGGTGCCAGCCCGCTCCTTGTGAGCGGCCGTCGTCAATTCACGCGTGAACTGGGTGAGTTCTTCCATCACTGCCGCGCGTGGTGCAGCGCCCGAGCTGAGCCGACCGATGTGCCGCACGATGGCCGATCCGACGATCACACCGTCGGCTAATCCGCGCAGCGACTCGATCTGTTCGGCGCGGCCAATTCCAAAACCGACGGCCAGCGGCAGTTTCGTCTTCGATCGCAGCGTCTCGAGTTCGCTTTTCAACTCGTGAGGCAGTGCCTCGCGGACGCCCGTCGTGCCGGCCACGGCGACGCAGTACACAAAACCGCTCGACGACTTAAGAATGCGGTCCACGCGATCGGGCGTCGTGGTTGGAGCCACAAGTTGGATGAGGTCCAGATTGTGGGCCCGCGCGATGGCGAATAGCTCGGCAGCTTGATCCCCGGGCAGATCGGGGACGATCAAACCGGAAAAGCCGGCTCGCTGCGCCATTGCCGCGAATTTTTCTGGGCCCGCTCGATAGACGATGGCATAGGCCACCATCGCCAGCAACGGAGGAATTTTCTCGCCGTGCAGTGCTTCCAAGCCGGCAAAAATGTCCGGCAGCCGAATCTTCTTCCCTAAGGCCCGCGTGTAGGCTTCCTGAATCACCGGACCGTCGGCGATTGGATCGCTGTAAGGAAATCCGACTTCGATCAGGTCGACGCCGCAGTTCGCGAGCAGGCGGATCAATTCAACCGTCGTCGAGACGTCTGGATCGCCGGCCGCCAGAAACGGCATGAAGGCAGTCTGCTTCCGCGAGCGGAGCCATTCAAAGGTGGCGGCAATTCGACTCATCAAGTGCGATTTTCCAGGACGCGGTTGCGGCCGTATGGAACGAACTAAACTTCTTTGCCCAACAGTCGGGCCACTTCGTAAACGTCCTTATCGCCACGGCCGGAAAGGCAGACGACGATCACGTGGTCTTTAGATCGTGCTTTCGCCGCCCGCAAAACGTGGGCAATGGCGTGCGAACTTTCGAGCGCCGGCAGAATTCCCTCGAGTCGGGCCAACGTTTGAAAAGCAGCCAGCGCTTCGTCATCGGTCACGTTGACGTAGTTCACGCGGCCCGTGTCTTTCCAATAACTGTGCTCAGGGCCGACGCCCGGATAATCAAGGCCGGCCGAAATCGAGTGCACGTCGAGCGTCTGCCCGTCGGCGTCTTGCAGCACGTAACTGTAGGTGCCGTGCAGCACGCCCTTGGCGCCGTAAGAAAGTGTGCTGGCGTGTTGACCCGGGGCCGACCCGCGTCCGCCCGCTTCGACACCCGTGAGCGCGACATCCTCGTCCGACACGAAGGGATAAAACATGCCGGCCGAGTTGGAGCCGCCGCCGACGCAGGCGATCACTTCGTCGGGCAAGCGGCCGACGTCTTCCAGGCACTGCTGCCGCGTCTCGCGACCGATCACCGACTGAAAATCGCGGACGATCATCGGAAACGGATGCGGGCCGACGACCGAACCCAGGATGTAGTGTGTGTCGGCCACCGACGCCATCCAGTCGCGCATCGCTTCGTTGATCGCGTCTCGCAACGTGCGTGAGCCGGTCGTCACCGGCCGGACCTCGGCACCGAGCATTTTCATGTTGAAGACGTTGAGCCGCTGGCGGCGAATGTCCTCTTCGCCCATATACACGACGCAGTCGAGCCCAAAGCGGGCGCAGGCCGTTGCCGTCGCCACGCCGTGCTGCCCGGCGCCGGTCTCGGCGATCACCCGCTTCTTGCCCATCCGCAGGGTCAACAGCCCCTGTCCGATGGTGTTGTTGATCTTGTGGGCGCCGGTGTGGTTGAGATCTTCCCGCTTCAAGTAGATGCGGGCTCCGCCGCAATGTTCCGTCAGTCGCTCGGCGAAGTGCAGCGCGCTGGGGCGGCCGACGAATGTTTTCAGTAGTCCGTTCAGCTCGGCTTCAAACGCAGGATCGCGCCGCGCCTTGGCATATTCGGCGGTCAACTCTTCGAGAGCATGCATCAAGGTTTCAGGAACATAGCGCAGGCCGAACTCACCAAAGCGGCCCTCGGCGTCAGGCACTTGAGACGAAGCGCGGGGCCCAGCGGTAGAAGCGGCGGACTTGGACATAATCGGAGCAATTCCCGTCGGGAGCCTCGTGATGTCGAGCACTCGATTCTAGCGCGCGGGGCACTTCCGTGTCGCGTAACGAGGCAGCTCAGACGGCAGTTTTTTTTTGCGCGACCGCGCTTTTCGCACGAAGCGTAGGCCGGCTGAGTCGCTGATGGGCTGGCCCAGATCGGGGTGTGGGTCGCACTGGCGGCTTGTCCGCCAGTGTCTTGGTCGCGCGTCTCAAAAGCCCACTGGCGGACAAGCCGCCAGTGCCACCCGAATCCAACGTCTTTCGCAGGCAGAGCACTAGCGTGAGCCGAAGTAGAACAACACCAGGCCCAGGCTGAAATCTTCGAGCCGTGCCGTCTCTAGGCCACCGACCGAGGTCAGGCTGCAGAGTTGTAGACCGACCGTCACAACGACGATCGCCAGCGTTGCGGCCGCCTTCAAGTCGATCCACCAAACCGGGGCGATGGTCCCTCGGTTCCGTGCAAACCAAGCCAGCACCGCCTTAGCCAGCGTACCCAGCAGGTAAGCTCCGACGGAGACCAGCAACGGCAGCGACTGCGTCTCGAACAGGCGCCCTTGCCGATAGAGGTACACCCCCAGCGCGGCGAAGGCAGCAATAATCAGCAAGCGGACGCTGTAGTTCGGCAGGTGCAGAGGATTCGCGTCGCGATCGATTTCTCCGGACTCTTCCAAGCGGGCGCGCAACTGTTTCGAGAGCGGGACAAACCGCCGAGTCGTGAAGTAGTGGGCCAGCATGATCATCAGCGATTCGTGCCAGACGACGGCCACGCCGACGCCTCGCGCCGTTTGGGCGACGATGAAAGACACGACAACCAGGCACAACAGAGCCCGCACGCTGCCGGGGGGCAGACTCAAGGGATGGCGCTGCGTGGGAATTGCCGGCGTGGCGGGCAGAGTTCGACGTTGGGCCGCTTTCAACAGCGGATTAGTTTGCGGTACGGCAACTTCTGGCATCCTGGCGCCTCCGTCTGTGGGTGCGATCCTCCACCAACGAAAACGTCAAAGCGAGCCAGACGGATCTTTGCGAATGTGCGGCCCAACCGAAGTCGAGCGCCGGCTAGCCGTTAGGTGTTGTCACCGGCGACTCGCACTCGACGCGACCGATCAGCCCGAGCGAAAAGACGATCAGCATTTGAGCCGGCCCGTACGTCAGCCAGACAGCATGCGTCGCATGGGGAAATGTGCCGCGGAACATCTCGAACGCCAAAATCAAATCGCTGGCGAGAAAGAGAATTCCCCCCAGCGCCAACAAGATGAAGCGACGATCGGCCAGTGCCAGGCTGCTCGCCAAGCCCGTGAGGCCCGCCAACAGCATCGAGTACGGCAAGGCCGCCCAGACCAAAACTCCGGGTCCGCCCTTCGCGCCGCGAAAGACGACCAGGTACCAACCGACAAGCGCGAAGAGCTGCCAGAAAACGATCGGTCCCCAAAATCGGGCGCGCGAACGAAAGCCCAGCCGGCGGGCGACGCGCAGGCCGCCCGAGATGTAGCAGATATGCCCGAGTGCAAACGAGGCAATCCCGCCCAACACCGGATCGCGCAGCGGAACCAGATCCTGCAACGCATTTCCGTTGAAAAAGTCGCCGATCGTTCCCAACACCATTCCGACTGCGAACAGCGCGACGGTCGTGGCTGCCGGCGATCGACTGAAACCTAGAAACCACATCCAAGCCGCGCCGACCAGAAACAGCGACGAACCGAGATGCGAAACGAGCCGCACGATCTCCGGAGACTGCGGCAGCGACGCAGGGTCCGAGAAGCTCACCAGCGTGCCGCCGATCAGCGTCGTCGCCCAGAGGATCCAAAAGCCGGCGGACAGGCGAGCCGCGGTGGCGGTGCTCAGCACCCCGCTGCTCGGTTTAGCACCCGGCGATGCCGGCTTCTCCGAGTTGACTGACGCCGGCGCGAGACGATTCATAACCAACCTTGCGCTGAAGGAGACGAGTGAGAGGTCTCTTCCAGCATACACGCGGCGGGCAGTCGCTCAAGACGCCGCCAAAGGCAAGCCGGCGTCTGACGGGAAGGTCAATCCTTTGGCCGCCCCGAACGCCGCTTGACGTTTTTTTTGTGGTCCCCTAATGTCTCCCGAGCAAGAGGCGGCAGCCGGCGTCGCATGACGGCTCGGCAAACTCCGGGTGAGCCCGCGGAGATTTCAATCGGCGTACGAGACGGTCACACGACCGCGCGGCGCCATGCGTCACTTTGTAAGTAGAGAGCAAAAACGATGGCTGACTTGATTCCTCCGCATGGTGGTTTGACCGAACCGATCTGCCGGACCGTTCCCGCCAATGAAATCGAAACCTTCAAAGCCGAGGCGGCCAAGCTGCCGAAGGTGCCCGTTTCGGCAGCCGATCTCTCCACGGTCTTCCGCATCGCCGATGGAACCTTGAGCCCGCTGACCGGGCCGATGAATCGCAAGGTTTACGATCGGGTGCTCGACGAATCGGTGATCGAGCATAACGGCAAGCTCTATGCCTGGACGATCCCCCTCTCGTTGCCCGTGACCAAAGAAGTCGCCGCCACGTTGTCTCCCGGCAAGAAAGTCGCGTTGACGGCACCTGATGGCCAAATCATCGCGACGCTCGACGTCAGCGATGTATTCGAGTGGGACAAGCCTCGGTATATCAAGGGCGTCTACGGAACCGAGCGGACCGATCATCCCGGCGCCGACATGGTGCTCAAAGGGGACGCGGACAAGACGCATCTGATCGGCGGAGAAATTCACGCCTTGCCCCAACCGAAAAATCCGAGCTTCGGCGACGTCGTCCTCACGCCGCGCGAAGTCCGCGCCCTCTTGGCCAAAAAAGGTTGGAACGCGGTGGTGGCCTTTCAGACCCGCAATCCCCTGCACCGCGCTCACGAATACGCGCTCGTCCATGGGCTCGAAACGCTAATACGCGAGGGCAACAATGCCGGCGCGATTCTCAATCCGCTCGTGGGTGAGACGAAGGGTGACGACGTCAACGCGGCCATCCGGATGCAGACGTACCGCGCCCTGATCACCGATCGGGCTCTGGGCGATGGCGACAGCGATCAGGCGCTCTGGAAGCCGCGCGGCGAAAGCGTGCCCGACCGCGTGCTGCTGGCGGGCGTCGATATCAAGATGTTTTACGGCGGCCCGAAAGAAGCCGTGATGCACGGGATTTACCGGCAGAACATGGGCATCACGAACATCGTGATCGGCCGCAAGCACGCGGACGCCCCGTACCACGACGGCAGCGCGATCTGGGGCGACTTCGACGCTCAAGAGATCTTCTCGAAGCTCAAGGGTGACCTCAAAATCAAGCCGATCAAAGTCGGTTTCGCGGCCTTCTACGATTCAATCGGCCGAGTCGACCTGACCGAACGGCACCCGGACGAGAAGCCGGTCTCGATCTCCGGCAAAGAGGTCCGTGCGACCTTGATGCGGGGTGATATGGTCGACCCGCGGATCATGCGGCCCAGCACGTCGCGCATCCTTGCCGCGGCGATGAAGCAGTAATAACGGAGTTGTCCGGGGATTGGATCGAATGTTGGAGCCGCGACCGTGAGGGAGGGCGGTCTAATGCTCGCTTCTACCCGTAATAGCCCGCTCCCTCACGAACACTTTGCATCTAGGTGGCAACTCGTCGAGACGGCTGCAGTTGGACGTGTCGATGATGGAATCATTGCCGCGTTCCGTTTCCCAAGCCTAGCACTTCCCTCGTTGATTCGTTCGTCCGGGCTCTCGCAACGACTTACGCCCGAGATGAAAAATGTTCTCACGGTCGCGGCTCTAAGTCCTTCGTCACGTCTTCACAAAATGGACGTGGCCGCGTTGAAGCAGTAACACTCCCAGCGGATCGCGTTAGAATGGCGCGCACGTGAGGCCGACGGCAGGAGCGAACCTGCTGGGCTCCCCAGGGGAGATCCGCTGTGAAAGTTTCAACGCTGCTTGTGCTGGCGATCGCGTGCCTTTCTGCGACCACCCGGGCTGAGGATGCGGGCTGGGTTTCCCTCTACAACGGCAAAGATCTCAAGAACTGGATCAACGTCAATTGCGCGCCGGAGACCTGGACCGCGCAGGGGGATGTGATCCATTGCACGGGCCATCCGACGGGTGCGCTCCGCACGCCGCGGCAGTATGAGAACTTCATCCTGGAACTCGATTGGCGGCATCTGCAGCCGGCGGGGAACTCGGGCGTCTTCATTTGGGGGTCGCCGATTGCCGCGCCGGGTGCCCCCTTTCTGCGGGCCATCGAAGTGCAGGTGCTCGACAACGCCTTCAACATCCCCGGCAAGAACGAGTGGTACACCACTCACGGCGACGTGTTTCCCATTTGGGGCGACACGATGAAGCCCATCCATAAAGGCAACGGCATGCGCTGCTTCCCGACCGAGGAACGCAGCAAGTCATCGCCGGAGTGGAACCACTATCGCATCGTCGGCGACAACGGGACGCTGCGCTTGTCGGTTAACGGCAAGGAAGTCTCAGGCGGGGACGACGTCGTCTGGCGGAAAGGCTACCTGGCGCTCGAGAGCGAAGGTTCGCCGGTCGAGTTCCGCAACATCCGCATCCAGGAACTGCCCCCGACAGGTGCGACACCCGAGAACTCGGCACCGGTCGAGGAAGGCTGGCGGCCCCTGTACAACGGCCTCAATTTGCGCGGGTGGCGCTCCGGCCGTGCGCGGGACGGCTGGTCGAGCAACGATTGGCGAATCGCGTGCAAAGGGGTAGCCAAGCCTCTGTTCACGTCGAGTTCTTACTCGAACTTCGAGTTGATCGTCGACGTGGGACCCGGCACAAAATCGTCACCCTCCGCCGGCCCGCATGTCCTCTTGAGTGCCGCGAACGCGAAAACTTCGTTGGGACTCGCGGCCCGACTCAAAGAGTGGACGCGCAATCGGGTCATCCTACGTGGCCGGTCGCTTCAGCTCACGGCGATCGGAACTTCGTCAACCGCGAACTCCACGCTCCCTAGCTCCGGCCCGTGGTCGATCGGCCTGGACGGCGGAGGAGCGGCGGTCGAATTCGGCAATATCTACGTGCGCAAATTGCAGGATGCGAATCGCTGACAGGCCCCGGCGAGCCGCCGGCGTCAGCCCGCGGGTGCTTGCTTGAACCCGGACGCAACCTCGACCAACGTTCGCACCATGCATCCTGTGCCGCCCCCTTCGCGGTGCGGTTTTGACGCCGCGGCAAAGGCCGGGCCCGCGATATCCAAGTGGACCCAAGGCCGTTTGTCGACGAATTTCTCGAGGAACTTCGCTGCGGTGATCGAGCCGCCCCAGCGGCTGCCCGTGTTCTTCACGTCGGCCACGTCGCTTTTGAGCTGCTCAGAAAAGTGATCGAACATCGGCAACTGCCACACGTCTTCACCCGCGCGTTTCGCCGCTGACAGCACGGCGTCGCACCAGGGTTGATCGTTCGAGAAAGCCCCGGCGACATCTTCGCCCAGTGCCACGACGCACGAGCCGGTAAGGGTTGCCAAGTCGATCAGCCGATCGGCTCCGTCGTCGACGGCATACCGCAGCACGTCAGACAGCACGAGGCGGCCTTCCGCGTCAGTGTTGTTGATCTCGACCGTGATGCCGCTGCGCGATTTGAGCACGTCGCCCAGCTTGTACGAATTTCCGCTGATCATGTTCTCGACGAGACCCATGTAGCCGCTGACGTTCACCGGCAGCTTGAGCCGAGCGATGGCGATGATGGCGCCGAGCACGGTGGCCGCACCGGCCATGTCGCACTTCATGGTGAGCATGCCCTCGTTGGTTTTGATCGACAGTCCGCCGCTGTCGAACGTCACGCCTTTGCCGACAAACGCCAGCCGCCGGCTGTGGCCCGGAGCCCCGTCGTACTTGAGAACGACGAGCCGCGGCGGCCGATCGCTGGCTTGGCCGACCGCGAGCATGCAGCCCATCCGCTCTTGCTTCAGCCATTTCTCATCGAAGACGCCGCACGAGATGCCGAAATCTTGCGCGAGCTGATTACTCCGTTCGGCAAAGCTCTCGGGATACAAATCGCCGGCCGGCAGATTCACCAGTTCTCGGACGACGTTGACGGCTTCGCCCAAAATGTGACCACGCTTGGCGGCTGCCTTGAGGTCGGCGGAATCGGCGCCGGTCGCCACTGCGAGGGAGACGTCTTCAAACGAGAACCGAGCCGGCTCAGTCTTGAACAGTCCCTGGCCGACGCCGCCAACTGTCGCGGCAAACGCCACCATCTGAGCGAGTTCAGCCGCCGACAACTTCGAGTCCGCCGGGCATTCAATCGCGACGGCCAACTCGCCGCACTTCTTTTCGGAGATGCTTCGCACGGCCGTCAGCAGGGCCTTTTCGTAGCGGGGCAGCGTCAGCTCCTCGGGCTTCCCCAGGCCGACGAGCAACAGCCGTTTGGCGGCCAGCGGCGACGCATCGCGGATCGGAACGAGCTCGGCATGTTTCCCGGTGAGGTCGCCCAGCTCGCGCAGGCGCGTCAGTCGGCCACCCAAAGTGTCGTCCAAAGCTTTCAAGCTGCCGGCGAAATTGGGCGGTTCCGTCACGCCGACGATCAGCCAGTCTCCGCCGGTCGATTGCCAGGGGGTGGTGACAATGTGAATGTTCATGAGGGCTCTCCGGTCTTAAATCTGGACGGCCGTCGGACGATCGGGACGTCTGCTGGCACGGGTGAATTTGGCGCCGTTTGAATTTGGCGTTCGGCAGCTTTATGATTTCAACGCAATCCGAATTCCACAAGTTTGTCGGCCGCTAGCAGGCCGTTGGCAGCCGCCCGACAGGCGATTTCTCGCCCCGCAAGCACTCATTCAGACCGGGACCGACCCAGGCCATGCCCAGTGTGAAATTCGTCAACGAAAAGAAAACGATCGAGGTCCCCGAGGGCGCCAATCTGCGCAAAGAGGCCCTCAATGCGGGCATCGAACTGTATCCCGGTGTTCACCACTATCTCAACTGTCGCGGGTTGCGGGCCTGCGCCAGTTGCCGCGTGATCATTAAAAAGGGGAAGGAAAACGTCAGCCGCCCCGGGTTGATCGAACGGTTGCGATTCTTGATCGGACCGATCACATTTTTCGCGAAGCTCGGTCACGAGGAAGACTTGAGACTGGCCTGTGCCACTCGGGTTTTGGGTGACATCGAAGTCGAGACGCAGCCTCCGGTCAACCTGCACGGGGACCGTTTTTGGGGTTAAGGCCGCCTCGTTCGACGCAGCGCGAGCGATCATTTGCGCTCGGATTGTGAAGATTAGCTCGCCGGAGATTGCGGTCGTCTCTTGACCGCGGGCCTACAATTCCCCGCTCGTTGAATCTGCGGGCACTGAACGCTTCGGGATAGCATTTTGCGCGGAACCGCGCTGGGAACGAACCAGGAATGATCGACCGACCGAAAAACCTCGGCCAACTGCGAGCCAGTGGATATCAGATCACTGGTGTCAAACGCGAGATGCGCCGCAACCTGCTCGGCAAGCTCCGCAAAGGCGAGCCGCTGTTTCCGGGGATTCTCGGCTACGACGAGACGGTCATCCCGCAAGTCGTGAACGCCGTCCTGTCGGGGCACGACGTGCTGTTTCTGGGTCTGCGCGGCCAGGGCAAGACCCGCATGCTGCGAATGCTGGTCGAACTGCTCGATGACGCCGTCCCGATCGTGGAAGGATCGGAAATCAACGACGATCCGCTCGCCCCGCTCTCCAAGTACGCGCGCGATCTCGTGGCGGAGAAAGGCGACGCCTGTCCGATCGAGTGGATCGGCCGCGACCGCCGCTATCACGAAAAACTGGCGACGCCCGACGTGACGATCGCCGACCTCATCGGCGAAGTCGACCTGATCAAGCACGCCGAGGGACGGCATCTCTCGAATGAAGACGTGATGCACTTCGGCCTGATTCCACGCTCCAACCGGGGCATCTTCTGTATGAACGAGCTTCCCGACCTGAGCCCGAAGATTCAGGTGGGGTTGTTCAACGTGCTGGAAGAACGCGACGTGCAGATTCGCGGCTTCACGGTGAGGTTGGCCCTCGATGTTTGCATGGTCTTCAGCGCCAATCCCGAGGACTACACCAACCGCGGACGCATCGTCACGCCGCTGAAAGACCGCATCGGCTCCGTCGTGCGGACGCACTATCCGCTGACGCGTGAGCTGGGCATTCAGATCACTGACGCCAACGCCTGGTCGGCGCGGGATGACGGCCCCAAGGTCGTCGTGCCCCTGTTCCTGAAAGAGATCGTCGAAGAGACATCGCGTCTCGCGCGCAAGAGTCCGCACGTTAATCAGGCGTCCGGCGTCAGCGTGCGAATGTCGATCGCCAACTCGGAGAACCTGGTCTCCAACGCGGAACGCCGGGCCGTGGCGATGGGCGAGCAAGAGACCGTCGCCCGGGTCAGCGATCTGGCCGGCATGGTCGGCAGTTCGCGCGGCAAGATCGAACTGCAAATGACCGAGGAGACGGGCGAAGAGGACAAGCTCTTGGGCCGCATCATCGAAGAAGCGGTCAAGACGATCTTCGACCAGCACTTCGATCCCAAGCAGTTCCGCAACATCGTCGAGTATTTTGAATCGGGAAACACGCTCGAAGTGGGCGACCGCGTGCCGCACGCCCAGATTCTGAAACGGATCGAAGCCGTGCGAGAATTCCGCAAGCAGGTCGAACGAGCAGCCGGCGACCTCGACGCAAAACTTGCCGCAGGCCCGCTACGTCCGCAACTGGAAGCCAGCATTGCCGAGTTCATCCTCGACGGGCTCTACACGCACAACCGGCTCAACAAGAAGCAAAAGAGCGGCGAAGCGATCTACGGCCAGTGACGGGGAGTTCGAGGTCTGAAGGAGCCGCGCACGCAGTAAGCGGTGCATTTTCTCGTTCGAAGACAAGAACCGCTTACTTCGTGCGCGGCTCCTTAACTCAGAACTGGTTGCGAATCTTCTTGTTGAGCCGTCGCATGCCGTTCATCCAACGATTGGTGTCGTTGGCGCGGTAGACGTAGAACTCTTTGACTTCCGGGTGCGGCAAGACGAGGAATCGCTCTTCGCGAATTGCCTTCACGCATTCTTCGGCTGCGTGCTCGGCCGTCACGGCGGTCAGTTTCAAGTAATTGACGTGGGGATTGTCGACCGCGAGCATGTTCGTGGTGACGCCCATCGGGCACAGGCACGAGACGCGAATCCCCTGGTCGTAATGCTCGATCGACATCCACTCGGCGAAGGCGACGGCGGCATGCTTGGTCACGGAGTACGGAGCCGACCCCATTTCGGTAAGCAGGCCGGCGGCCGAAGCCGTGTTGAGCAAGTAGCCATGGCCCCGCTTCAACATTCCGGGCAACACGGCGCGGGCCGCGTAGACGTGGGACATCACATGCACGTCCCAGTTGCGTTGCCAATCGGCGTCAGGCGCTTCCTCGCCGCCCCGAGTCGCCAAGCCCGCGTTGGAGCAGAACAGATCAATGCTGCCGAAGGCTTCTTCCGCGCGTCGCACCAGCTCGATGATCTGGGCTTCGACGCCGACGTCGCAACTGACCGCCACGCCTTTCACTTCGTCCGCGACGGCTTGGGCGCCCTTCTCATTCATGTCCGAAACGACGATGCCTCGCGCGCCCTCGGCCGCGAAGCGCTGGCAGAGCGCCCGACCGATGCCCGAAGCGCCGCCGGTGACGACGGCCACAGATCCCTTCAGTTCCATCTCGAGATCTCCTAGGCTCCGCCTCGATATCCGCCGCTGCCCAGACCGCGAAAGTCACGCGCTGACTCGCTCTCGGTGCTGCGGCCGACCAGGCTGCCCATTTCCTTGCCGTTGCGCTGAAACCACTCGTAAAGAATTGCGACGTCGGAGCCAATGCAAAAATGGCGGACGCCCAAGTCCAAATACTCTTTCGCCTGCTCAGGGTGCGAAATCTCCGCCCGGGGATGCAGGCCCTTTTTGAGGGCCGTCTCGATCACAAAGCGCTCGGCCTCTTTGACCCGCGGGTGCTTGAACTGTCCCGGCAGGCCAATGCTCATCGAATAGTCGGCCGGGCCAAATTGCACCATGTCGATCCCTTTGACCGAAAGGGCCGCGTCGAGATCTTCGACGAGCGACGCCTTTTCGATCATGATCGCGATCACAGTTTCGTCGAGCGCCTGAACGAAGGCCGGCGATCCCGCTTCGAGCACGAAACCGACGTCCCGTCGCATCCCCACGCCGTGCAGCCCCCCCGAGTGCGGCGACTCCGACCGCACAGCCTTTACGCAGGCCTCGACGTCAGCGGTCGTCCGCGGATCGGCAAACAGCACGTTTTGAATGCCCGAACCGATCGAACGGATCGTCAAATACGTCCGCGGCTCCTGCTCGATTTTCATCATGCCCGACATGTGGTCGAACAAATCGATCGCCCGGCCGATGTTTTCGAGCGCATAAAGATCGTACGGGGCGTATTCGCCCACAAACTCGACGTAGTCGAACATCCGCGAATGGCCGACCAGTTCGACGATCGACGGCCAGGAGATATGCAGATGGGTGCCGAGCGTCGGCTGCCCGGCGTTTAAAAGTTCTCGAAGACGATTGCGACGCATGCGGTCTCTTTTCCGGCGGACATGAGGCGACGCGAAAAGGACGGCCGCCACTGGGAAGCCTCATTGTGAAGGGACCCGACAATGCACGCAACAGCGCCGGCAGCCCGCTGAACATTGTTCTGTTCGGCACTGGCGTGCGAATATGGGTTCCTCGACCGTTAGCCTTCACGACATCGCGGAGTTTTCCTCATGAGGCCGAGCCGAGCTTTCTACGCGCTGGTTGGGGGTGAGGCGGTAGCCGGCTACTGCCACAAAACCGCGCGCAGTCAGTTGGGTCATCGATGCTTGTCCTTAATCGCGTCGGCCTGCCTGTTCGCCGTCGCCACAACAGCGGCCACCGCCGCCGACGGTGATCCGCTCCCCGGGACGGCGCCGCTGGTCCTCGATCAGCCGCTCGACGTCGTGATGGTGGACGGCATCAACAAGTTCGCCGAGCGCGCACTCAAGGAATCTGTCGCCCAGCGTGCCCAATACTGGCACCGCGACTTCTCCAGCCGAGAGGCCTACGAGAAGAGCATCTCGCCAAATCGCGAGCGGCTGCGAACGATCCTCGGCGTCGTTGACGAGCGAGTAAAGCCGGACGCGTTCGAGTTGATCACCACGACGTCGACGCCTTCGAAGCTGGCGAATGGCAGCAGTTACTCTGTTCATGCGGTCCGGTGGCGCGTGTTGCCGGGAGTCACCGCAGAGGGGCTTCTGTTGCAGCCAGACGAGGCGCCGACTGCGCGCGTGATTGCGTTGCCCGATGCGGACTGGACCCCCGAGGCCTTCGCAGGCGTGGTCGAGGGGGTTGAGAATGTGTCACAAATCCCTCGTCGTCTTGCCGAGCAGCGAGTCCAGGTCGTCGTGCCGACACTGATCAACCGCAGTGACACCTGGTCAGGCAATCCAGCCGTGCGGTTCACGAATCAGCCGCACCGTGAGTTTGTTTATCGAATGGCATTCGAGCTAGGGCGGCACGTCATCGGCTATGAGGTGCAAAAGGTTCTGGCGGCCGTCGATCTCTTTCAGCAGATGAACGCCTCTGAAAAGAGAGCCTTGCCAGTCGGAGTGGTGGGCGTGGGAGAGGGCGGACTGCTGGCCCTCTATTCAGCCGCGCTCGATCCGCGAATCCAAAGCACGTGGGTCAGTGGATATTTTGCTCCCCGCGAAGAAATTTGGCGGGAGCCAATTTATCGCAATGTGTGGTCTCTGTTGCGCGAACTTGGTGACGCTGAGGTCGCCTCACTCGTCATGCCCCGTCACCTGGTCATCGAGGTCGCCCGCGTTCGAGAGATCGAGCAGCCGCCAAGCCCACGTTCGGGTCGAAATGGCGCTGCTCCCGGAGCGATTCATATCGTTCCGCACGAGGGGGTCAAACGCGAATTCAGTCGACTTTCTGACTTAATTCCCGCCGCGTTCGGCAGGGCGGAATTGATTGACCTAAATCGCGGCCAAGCCGAGCCGGCCGTCAATGGTGGCGCGCACGCGTCCTTTTTTTCCGGCTTGCACGTCACTTCTTTCGGAGACCCAGGCTTCGGTAACTGGAAACCACTTCCAAAGCTCAACTTCCCTCTTGACCCTGACGGCCGGCAACATCGCCAACTCGATGAGTTGGTCGATTTCACCCAGCGGCTATTGGAAAGCAGCGCGCACGTCCGCGACCAGGTCTGGGCACAGGCGGATGTGAAAACCGCCGAAGCATGGACCAAGTCAGCCGAGCATTATCGCGACTTCGTCTGGCGGACGCTCATCGGCAAGCTGCCCGAACCGACGATGCCGCCGAATGTTCGCACTCGCAAAATCCTCGACGAACCGGCTTTCACTGGCTACGAGGTCGTGATCGACGTTTATCCCGACGTGATCGCCGGTGGTATCCTCTTGCTGCCGAAGGATCTCAAACCCGGCGAGAAACGGCCGGTCGTCGTCTGCCAGCACGGCCTGGAAGGCGTGCCGATGGATACGATCAGCAAGACGTCTGCCGGCTATCCCTACTACAAGGCGTTCACCGCCGAGCTGGCCAAACGCGGCTTCATCACGTATGCGCCGCAAAATCCGTATCGCGGCGGCGATCGCTTTCGCGTGATTCAGCGCAAGAGCAATCCGCTCGGCCGCTCGCTGTTTAGCTACATCATTCCGCAGCACAAACGGACGATCGAATGGCTGGCGACGTTGCCGAACGTCGATCCTCAGCGCATCGCCTTCTACGGTCTGTCGTACGGCGGCAAGACGGCAGTCCGCGTGCCGACGATGCTGCCGCAGTATTGCCTGTCAATTTGTTCTGGCGACTTCAACGAGTGGGTCCGTAAGAATGCCACGAACCGCGACAAGTACAGCTACGTCTTTACGCCCGAGTACGAAATGTTCGAGTGGAACATGGGCCACGTCGCCAACTACGCCGAGCTGGCCTACCTGATGGCACCGCGACCCTTCATGGTCGAGCGGGGTCACGACGACGGCGTCGCCCCCGACGAATGGGTTGCCTGGGAGTACGCGAAAGTCCGCCGGTTCTACGACAAGCTCGGCCTAGGGGATCGGACCGAGATCGAATTCTTCAACGGCCCGCACACGATCAACGGCCGCGGCACATTCGAGTTCTTGGGCAAGCACCTCCAGTGGCCGGCACCGGCCCATTAGGCGACCAGCCGTACCTCACGAAGTCGGTACAACATCCCCCTCTATCAGTTTTGAGTGTACCGACCCGACTTTCGATCTGGGCCGCTTGTCGGGAATACTCGTTCCTGGGCACCGGGTCAGGTTTTTCTGCGGGTCAACTCCCTAGTGAAACAATCTGACCCGACCCGGTGTTTTCTCGCCCTAACAGATTGGCAGTAAGTGCCTTAGACCGGGTCAACTTCTTGCTTCTCGAAAAAAGTTGCGGACCCGGTGGTCCGGCCCCAACGAACCGGGAAGCGGATCACCGCGCGCGGTTCTTCTATTGTGCCACCCGTGCGAGCGCCAAAACAGGCCGTGTTTCTACGCCCGTAGAAACAACGCGCGAAGTTTTTCTGACGCCGAGCCAGCACGCGATTTTCATTCGAGCGCTTTTCGCCAGACGTCAGCAAGCGAGCGAGCCGCTTGCTCGATCGAGAAGCGGGTGCCGACCCGTGCTCGGGCGGCAGCGGCCAGTCTGGAACCCAGCGCCGTGTCACGCCGCAACAGAGCCATCGCATCGGCAAGCGGCTGCGGCTCGTTGGGCGCCACCAACAGCGCCGATTCGCCGTGAGTGAGCATTTCACCGGTGCCACCCACATTTGTGGCGATGATCGGGCGCTCGGCGGCAGCCGCCTCGAGCAGCACCCGTCCGAACGGTTCCTGCCGGGCGGAGTGAACGACCAGATCAATTTGGGTTAGCAGGCTCTCGATATCGGTTCGATAGCCAAGTCGGTGAAATCGGTCTTTGAGGCCAGCCATCGCGAATTCGAAACTGATCGCCTCGTCGTAGAGAGCGGTTTCGGTCTTCGTGGAATGGCGCTCGCCAATCAATAAGAAATGCGCGTCCGGCATGTGCGGTGCAGCGAGGGCGGCCGCTTTGGCAAATACGTCCTGACCTTTGCGGAGGCAAATCTGACCGATCGTCGCCACGAGATACGCGTTCGGCGGCAGGCCCAACTCGCCGCGAAGACCGGGGTTTCCATCACGGCAGCGAAGCGCCTCGGCCTCGATTCCGTTGTAGACGATGTGCATCCGGTCCATCTCGACACCTTGCGCCGCATGAAAATCGCGAACGGCTTGCGAGACGGGGACAAGCGCACGATTGGCATTGAGTTGTTCCACGGCTCGTCGGGTGAGACCGATGATGTCTCGCAGGTGGGCCGTCGTGGGGACGCGGACGTCGGCGGCCAACGTCCCCGTGTGCCGCGCCATCGACAGACTGTTGCCGTGAATCAAATCGGGTCGCGCTCGCGCTGCGGCTGAACGGATTTCCTCGACCAGGCGCGAGGCGTCTTGGCGCTCGCCGTTCTCGTGCCGCGCAGCGAATGTCAAAACGGGAATGCCGAGAGCCGTCAGCGCTCCCGGCAGCGGCCCGTCGGCTGGCGTCAGGGCCACGAACTCGAGATCGGTTCCCACAAATTGGGGCAGGACGGCCAGCATCGAGCGCTCGCCGCCGTTGAGAGTGCCGAACTCGAAGACCAGCAGGATTCGCGGGATTTTCTTGTCCTTGCGCCGGTGAGTTTGTCGTGACGCACGCGAAGATCACACTGGCGGGCGAGCCGCCAGTACCACCAAATAACGCAGTGCCACCCGAATAACGACTAGTAGCGGGCCAGGTCGCCGGAACTGCTTTTGAGATCGAGCGCGGTGACGAGCCGTTGGGCTTCCGAAACCATCATCCGCAGCTCGCTCCCCAGCGCGATGAATTGCCAGCCCTCGGCCACACGCTTTTGGACGGCTTCGACCGTCTGCACGTGCAGCCCGACGGGCGTGCCCACCTTTTTCCCAACGGCGAGCACGCGCTGCAGCATCGCCTCGAGCGCCTGCGGGCTGGGATCATTCCCGCTGGCGTCGCGCATTTGGGCCGTCAGGTCGTTGGGGCCGACGAAAATCGCATCGACGCCCTTCAGGCTGTAAATGGCCTCGGCATTCTCGACGCCGCGCGGCGACTCAGTCTGCAGCACGACCAGGATTTCGTCATTAGCCCGTTTGTAGTAGTCCCCCGAGGTGGCGGCGAAGTTGACCGCGTGCAATGAACCACCGAGCGATCGATTGCCGACGGGCGGATATTTCGCGGCGGCGATTGCTGCCTTCGCCTCATCAACCGTATCGACCATCGGCACAACGATGCCCCAGGCGCCCGCGTCGAGCACGCGCTTGATGTGGTTGTGGTCGCCGCGGGGGACTCGCGCCAACGGGACGCCGCCTGCGTCGGCGATTGCGCCGAACAGCACGGCGGCCTCGCTCCAGTCGATGGGCGAGTGCTCGAGGTCGACGGTCAACCAGGCAAAGCCCACGCGGGCCATCAGGCGCGTCGCGTGCACGCTCGCGAAAGAGAGCCACGTGCCGATTTGCGGCTTACCCGCTTGGAGTGCGGCCTTTACCGGGTTTCGTCTCATCGGCAGACTCCAAGTGTCCGCATCGCTCCTCGCCTCGGCCCGGTTTTGACCGGCCCGAAACGGGCAGAAAACAGCCGGTGCGGCCTGTGGCGGGTCGAAGGGACCGCCAAGGTGCGCTTACAATAGCGATCGCACAGATCGACGTCCAACACCGCCGGGCTCGCCCCTTTTCGGTCCAACTCGAAACGCTTTCGCCAACATGGAACAATTTCAAACCGTCGCCAAAGTCGGCGACATCCCAGCCGGAGAAGGCCGAGCCTTCCCCGTGGATGGCACCGTGGTCGCGGTCTTCAACGTGGGGGGCGAATACACGGCCATCAACGACGTCTGCCCGCACATGGGGGCGTCGCTGGCCGAAGGTTACGTCGAAGGCGTGTCGGTGACCTGTCCCTGGCACGCCTGGCGATTCTCGGTCAAAGACGGCTCGTGGCTCGACAATCCGCGCTCGAAGATTGGCAATGCCTGCTACGCGGTCCGAGTGGTCGGAGACGAAATCCAGGTGCAGATTTCGAGCCCGCCCAAGCAAACCAACAGCCCGTCGTAATCGAAAAGCAATCCGCAGAGCCGCGACCGTGAGGGAGCGGGCTATTACCCTCGGAGAGCGCGTTAGACCCCGCTCCCTCACGGTCGCGGCTCAAAGTCTCTGAAAATTCCAAATCGGAATTCGCGCTCACTTGCTGAGCCTGTGCTTCGCAAGCTGCAGCGAGCGAACGGTCAGCCCCCCTTTGGCGGCCGTTCTGACCGTGACCGACGCTGGCAGGTCGTAGCGTCCGACTCGGGTCCAGCGGTTCGAGATCGACTCCGTTCGGTCGAGCTCGCCGTTCTCCGCTTTCCAGTATTGAACCGTGTACGACTGGGGCAGCTGTTTCCCCTCGGCGTTGCGCACGTCGTCGAGCACGGTGATCGTCATGTTGCGGCCGCCCATGTTGCGATTGACGACCGTGATTCGATCGTCCAACACGCGGTAACTCGAGGCGAATTGGCCGCCGTCGAAAATCAGGAGCCGACCGAGCGGGTGCGTGAGATCGTGGTCGGCAAAGCGCAGAATCGGCGAGCCGCCTTCGCTCTTGGGCGGCGGCAAACGATGGTTAACGATCGAGTGCAGTTGTTCTTCGACCCAGGACTTCACGACGTTGTCGTCCAGTTCCAAAGTCACGTCGCCGCTCGCCGCCACCGTGGCCTTGCCGGAAAATGCGCGACCGTCGACGCTGCCGGAGATCTCGGCTGTAAAGCCAGGAAATTGATCCCACGCGGCGCGGGCCGCCAAAGCACGCTGGAACAGGGTGACCGCCTCGGGGTCGGCGTCGGTGCGAGCCAGCGGCCAACGAAACGCGATCGTCGCGAATTCGCGGATCTCGGAATACGCCGTCCCCTTCCACTGGCCCGGCGTCTTCAAAACCGATTTTGTGTAGATGCAATAGAAGCCGGGCGTTGGCGGCTTCCAAACGGCCTTGCCACTCGAGTCGGCTTTCACCTCTTCGTTGGCGAGATCGTCGTCGACGGTGGTGAAGACGGCGCTGGGCACGGGCTTGCCCTCGCGGAGCAAGACCAGCGCGACGTGATCTCCTTGAATCGACGCGTCGATCTCGAGGGCCGCGCCGGAACGCGGTCGCAAAGCGGCCAACGAAGCAACGTCGCCAACAATCGCCTTGGGATAATAGCGCAGCAGAAAAGGGACTTCGCGCTTCAGCACGCCGTATTCCAGAAAGCCGGTCACGCTCACCGGGCCGCCCGACGGAAGCGCGGCCCGCAATCGATCGGCACCTTGGGTCACGGTCAGAGGCAGGAATTTTCCCGGAGCGGATTGCAACGTGAGCGTCGCGCCGGCCACTTTGGCGATGAAACGCGGATCGCCGGCTTCAGCCTTTTCGCTGAAGAAGACCTCGACGGAACGGCCCGCCTCGGCCGGCTCGCCAATCCGAATGAACAAGAAGTGCGCGTTGGCGGGAACGCTCTGAGCCAAGAACGCGATCAGCGAAAGTGCCAGCACTGTTCGTCGCAACATGATGATCCACTCCGAGAGACGAGCCGCAGAGGGTGATCGCGGCCGGCCTGAGTCAACGCTGATGTTCGATATCTGGATTAGAGGCCTTCAGAGACTCAAAAGTTCGCTCATCGATCAGGTTGATCAACAGCCAGCGGTGCCCCCATTGCTGAAGGATGAATCCGGAAAACTTGTCATCGGCACTCTGCACCGCGTCTGCCATCTGGTCGATGATCCCGGAATCATCAGGGAGTCCAATCAACACACCATAGCAAGATTTGGCCTTTTCGGGTTCGAGCATCGCCCACTGCTCGGTCGGAGCCAGCTCTTTGAGTCGCTTCAAAAGCGGTAGCACAATCTCCCGGTCGACGTGGGTTGTCTCGTCGATGTCGTAGAACCGTCCGCGTTCCTCGAGAAACGGGATCGCCTCCCGCTTGTCGTGCTTGTCGAGCATATCTTGCTGCACGTGGCGGTCGGCGAATTCCTGGAGGTCACTATTCTGGCATCCGACGGCCCCGAACAGCAGCCCAAACGAGAGAGAAAGGGCCACACCAATGCTTCGAGAATGGCAGCAAAGCCTGGACGCGTGACGGTCAAGGGGCTTCAACATTGACGGTCTCCCCTCCTGACGCGGTGCCGAGAGCCGTGAAGACAGCCAGGTCGATGTTGTTGACGAGGTAGACCACTGATCCGTCTGCCAGCGCGAAGTTCGCACCGTGTGGGTGCCGGCTGCCGAAGCACGCGGGATCGGTGAGCGATGCGTTGAGGGGATGATCGGAGCTGGGAGCGAGGTACGGCACCGACCGCAAGTCGTATCGGTCGGCGAAAGCCACTTGACCGCACCAGGCCGAACTGAACGGCAGCAGCAAGTCGCTGCCGGGTTGGACCACGCGTTCGCCCAAGATCAGCGTCGACGACGTGCCGTCCGTGATGTCTGCCACACGCATTCGAGACATGGAAGTTAGCACTTCTTCCGAGCCGCAATAGCTGCCCGCAGCCAACTGGTAGGAAGGTTCGTCGATCGGCAGGCAAGTGATGGTCTCAGGGCCAATCTCAGACGGGCAGCGGAACAGCGAAATGGGCCGCGCAATCAGCGGGAGATTTTGGGCGTCTCCCGTTCTCAGGCCAAAATTTATCGGCCGATATTCGCCGTGCAGCTCGACGTAGGGAAGCACCATGGCTCCCCAGCCCCATCCCGACTGCATAGGAAAAGACGGGCCCATGACGTAGCTGCCCGGGGGAAAACAGCGATTGACATCGTGATACAAGTGCAGCGCGAGTCCCAGTTGATGGAGTTGATTTCTGCAGACGGTCCGCCGCGCGGCTTCGCGCGACGACTGGACGGCGGGAAGCAACAGCGCGAGCAGGGTACCCACAATCGCAATCGAGACGAGTAGTTCGACCAACGTGAATCCGGATCGGAGAACGGGTCGAGACATGGAAGGCCCTCCCAGGAGTCTGCGCACAACGGCGACGAATCGATTTGCGTCGGTCGTCCATGACGTCGTTTGAAGGCGGCCGCCCAATCGGGCCGCCCAGAGTCGCTCAGGGAACGATCCCACACTCGACGCCAGGCCCAGCGCCTACTCAAGGAGATGGTTTTCTCGGCGCTTGCGCCGGGCCGGCGTCTCGTGGGCTGTCGCGACCGCCGCAGCCTGGAACGGCTCTTCAAGACGTGAGGGCGGACGCGACAAAGAACGGTCGCAAACCAGACTTAGCTCGCTTCCGGCGTCGATTGACAGCAGCCACTCGCTGTGTAGCGGCAGCAGCCGCTGGATTCACAGGAGTAGACGCTCGTCTTGCAGCAGTAGGAAGGATCCTGCCAGAAGCAAACGTCTTTGAAGCACTGCGACTTGCGACAGTTGTTGCGGACATAGCTGTGACAAGTCGCTGTGAACGTGCAAGTCTTTGTGTTGATGACACAACACAGAACACAGGACTTCCCGCCGGTGTTCGTCAGACAACCCGACCGATCGACTCCCTGGCAGTAGCACTTGCATTGCTTCTGCCCGCAACCCGAGCCCGCCCAAGCAGGCGATGCGAGCATCGCGCTGCAGGCGACAGCCAAGACGGCCGTCCGCAAAACCTGGATACTTCGGTTCCTCATGACTTCCTTCTCCCTGTGAAGTACATCCTCACCTCCCTGCGGTCGATCAAAAGGCCCGCTACATCCTCACGAGCCCGAACACTCGAGGGACGAACTAGATTACCACTTCTTAATAGATAACAGGTTTGTAATAGTAGCGCGGCCGCGATGCAATTACCAAACGCTCCAAAAAAAGGATTCGCGTCAAAAAAACTGGACCGTCGTCGTGAGTGGAAATCATCGGTGGGCGAGACTGGGCTCGGCAGCGCTCGTCGGGGCGCTGCAATTGATTTTGGCGACCCAATCCGAGTATCGTCGGTCCACCTTGCGGCAGACTGCCCGCAGGTGTGGTGTCAAGTTTCAGTTGTGAAAAGTCCGTTATTGTCGTTCCGTCGGATCAAGTTTTTTCAGGAGGGCCGTCAATGCTTCACCGTTTTACCCAGTCGATGTTCGGAACCTCCGCAGCGCGCCCGCGCCGTTCACGACCTTGCGCGCGTCCAGTCGCCGCGCTGGAGTCGCTCGAAGATCGGGCACTCTTGTCGGCAACGTGCGTGACGACTTGTGTGACTGCTTGTGCCCCGACGCGGTGCACGACCAGCTCCTGCTCACCTCCGACTCGCGGATGCAACACCAGCTGGGGCGGCGCTGGGTGTTTTTCCATCAGCACGCTGCTGTGCGCGATCCAGAAGTTCGAGCAATCTCTCTGTCACAGCTCCAGCAGCGGCTGCCAAAGCGGCCCGTCTTGCGGCCCGTCTTGTGGCCCGTCGTCGTGCGGCTCAGGTCAAAAATCGTGTGACCCGACTCCTCCCAGCTGCTCCAGCAACGGCGGTGGTTACAGCTCGTGCGGGCCGAGTCACTGCGCTCCGCAACCGACCTGTGGCACCCGCGCCGCAGCGTAGCACCGTCAATTCGATTCACGCGTCGGTCAGTCGCCCGTAACCATTGCGGCCCGCCGGAAGTGAGTTCCGGCGGGCCGTTTTCGATGAGGGACCTGGCGGTGGTGACTCTTGCGTCACCGCGGGCGATTCAGCGTTTTCGCGTCCGGCGGGGTGGCTTTGACGAGCCGACTTGCTGTGAAGCTCGGGCCAGCACGTTCTTCACTCCGACGCGGGCCTGAGCCAGGACGCGCGCGTCCTCGGTCACAATCCAAGCAAAATTTGCCCGAAACATCATCGCCGTGACCTCGAACGCCAGCTGGTCCAAATCGGTGTCGGGGGGCAGCTCTTGCGCGTCGCGGGCCTGCCGCAGCGCCCTCGCGAACTGGGCCACCCACAGCGCTTGCAATTGCATCACGCGGTCGCGGGTTCGGCCGGGATGCGGG
>DASRXU010000342.1:0-17827 GCA_035687365.1 Planctomycetaceae bacterium
TGCCGCATCGCTCCCGACACTCCCGAGACAGTCGTCGGCGATCGCGTGCGTTTGCGGCAAATCCTCACCAACCTCGTCGGGAACGCGGTGAAGTTCACGCCGCGAGGCGAAGTTGTGATGGATGTGCATTCGGCCTGCGATGGGGACGGCCGCATCCGACTGCAATTCAGCGTCGTCGATACGGGCATCGGCATTCCGCAAGAAAAGCTCGAATCGATCTTCAAAGCGTTCGAGCAAGCCGACGCCTCGATGACCCGTCGCTACGGCGGCACGGGGCTCGGGCTGGCGATCTCCTCTCGGCTGATCGAACTGATGGACGGCCAAATCTGGGTCGAGAGCCGACCCGGACACGGCAGCACGTTTCACTTTACGGCGGCCTTTGAGCCTGCCGACGCGGAGACGATTCGACCCGCCGCACGGGTCGGGCCGATGCAAGCTGCGAAAACGAAAGTGCTGATCGTCGACGACAACGCCACCAATCGGCGGATTCTCGACGAAGTGCTGACGAACTGGGGCATGGTGCCGGTCGGCGCCAGCAGCGCGGACGAAGCCCAAACCCTACTGCACGAGGCCATCCGACAGGGTAGCCCATTTCCGATCGTGCTCTCCGACGTCAATATGCCGGCCGTCGATGGCTTCGAGTTCGTCGCCCGCTGTCGTCGCGATGAGGCCGTGCAATCGACCGTGTTCGTGATGCTGACGTCGGCCACGCGCACGGGCGATGCGGCGCTTGGGAGGAAATTGGGAGTCGCGGCCCAACTCGTGAAGCCGGTGAAACAGTCGGAACTGTACGACGCGATCATGGAAGGTTTGGGCATCGCCGCTCCGGCCCTTGATGCCGACAAGCAAGCGGCTCCCGCGCCGGCCAGCGGGCCGTTGCGAATTCTGCTCGCGGAAGACAGCGTGCCCAACCAAAAACTGGCAATCGGGCTGCTTTCCAAATGGGGTTACACAACCGTCGTCGCAGTGAACGGCCAAGAGGCGGTGGACCGCGCGCTGTCCGACCGCGACTTTGATTTGATTCTGATGGACGTGCAGATGCCCGAGCTGGATGGATTCGAGGCAACGCGGCGGATTCGCGAAGCCGAGCTGGCCGCCGGCCGCCGGCGTACGCCGATCATCGCCATGACGGCTCACGCGATGAAGGGAGACCGCGAACGCTGTCTCGGCGCGGGCATGGACGGGTATATCTCGAAACCCGTGCGTGCTCCGGAACTGTCTCGCACCATCGCGGAATTCGCCGCCGCCGATGCGGCTGCCTGCGGTTGCGATCTGCTGGAACGCGACACCGTGTTGCCTGGCTCGAGTACACTGACGGACGAGGTCCCGGCCGTCCGCGACGTCGACGCCAACGGAGCTAAGGCGGGGACTGCGGGCGAGCAGGTCGGGAAACTGGTCAATTGGTCGGTGGGTCTTCAAAGCGTTGGCGGAGATCGGGAGTTATTGGCCTCGGTGGTGGCCGCCGCGCTCGAGGAATGGCCCGGGCTCGTGAGCCAACTGCACGGTGCTCTGGCCCGGCACGACGACACGACCGTCCGCCGCGTGGTCCACACGCTGAAAAACGCCTTCCGCACACTGGGTGCCACTCAAGCGGGCGAGCTGGCCGAACGCTTGGAGACGACCGAGCGCACCGGAGAGCTGCCGCCCGCGTCGGTCGCACAACTGCTCGAAGCTGTCGACCAGGTGGCCGTCGAGTTGTCGGATTTTCTGGGCGACCCGCAGCGCGTGTGAGCTGCGTCGATCCCATCGCGTCACTCACGCAGCCCGGCGTCTCGCAGCAGCCGAGCCGTCTCGCAGTAAGCTTCGCGGACCCATTCCTCGACCTTGTCCGGCTCGGGCGAATATTCGAGTTCGATTGAAATCGCTCCATCGATGCCGAGTGCTTGGATCTCCCTTAAGTAGGGGGCGAAATCGACCACGCCGCGGCCAGGCGGCAAATCGCCGTGCACCTTGCCGTCGCAGTCGGAGAGATGCACGTGGATGGCCTTGCCCCGCAGGTTGCGGATCTCTTCCGGCTCGACATGTGCCAAGTGCAGGTGCGAAACATCGATGTTCGCCTTGAGGGCCGGATGATCGGCCTCATCGAGAAACGCTGCCATCCGTTCGACATTGTTGAGCAGCGACAGCGGGAACGGCTCCAGCTCCAGGGCGATCTGCACGCTCAGCGATGCGGCATGGTCGGCCAACCGTCGACAATTCGTCAGAGCCGTCTGCCACTGCTCGGTCGGCGGAATGACTTCGCGATTCCAAATGTATTCCCCCAGCACCAGCAGGAGGTTCTTGGCTTCCAGTTCGTAGACCAAATCGAGATAGGCCTTCGCCCGTTCGACGTGGAATTTCTGCACGCTCGGATTGAAATCGATCAGTCCGACTGCCACGCAGCACACAGAAACGATGGGTAGCTGCTGGCGACGACACTCGTCGCGAATGAGCTTCCGCTCGCGGGCATCGATTTCCAGCGGGTCGGCGAAGATGTCGATCGTGTCGAAGCCGATCTCTTTGGTCTTGCGGATACCCCAGCTCGTTTCCCGACCCGTCTGCGCCCAAGCCGAATTGATGAGTCCCAGTTGCATGAGTGAGGCCACGAATGGACGTCGTCAAGGTTTGGCTAGTGCATCGGCCGAATGACGTCGGTCGCCAGCAGCAATCCGAAGATCATTCCGACACACAACAGTCCGATGAGCACTCGCAGTCCGCCGGTCTCGCCGAACCACTGCGCCAGCCGCCGCCCTTTGCGCGTGTTTTCAAAGAACCAGCGGTGCCGCCACAAGCCATAAAGGCAAAGCAAGGCGACCAACCCGCCCATCAGAGTCTGCGAAGAGATCATTTCATGAGGATAGCAGCCACGTTTCTTGTAGGGCAGGCTCTGCCTGCCGCAAATCGGATGCCCGATGCGCGGGTCCGGCTGGGTCCGAAGAACTGTCGGCAGGCACAGCCTGCCCTACGCGATCCTCGGTGCGCTCTGGCGTGTCGAAGCGGATAGACTGAGCGTGAACTTGATGCTTCCGGATCGGAGAAACAACAATGCCGCGCCTGGGTGTGAATATCGATCACGTCGCGACGATCCGGCAAGCGCGCCGGACGATCGAGCCCGATCCCGTGTGGGCGGCGGCCCTTGCCGAGTTGGCGGGGGCCGACGGCATCACGCTGCACCTGCGCGAAGATCGGCGCCATATTCAGGATCGCGATCTGCGCGTAATGAAGCAGACCGTGCAGGTGAAGCTCAACCTCGAAATGGCGGCCGAGCCGAGCATCACCGACATCGCCATCGACGTTCATCCGCATCAGGCGACGCTCGTCCCCGAGCGACGCGAAGAGGTCACGACCGAAGGAGGCCTCGACGTCGTCGGCAACCGCGACCGCGTCGCGAAGTGCGTGAATCGGCTGCTCGCAGCGGGAATCGAAGTCAGCCTGTTCATCGACCCCGACCGCGCCCAAATCGAAGCCTCACAAAAGGTGGGCGCTCAAGCGGTCGAACTTCACACGGGCCGTTACGCCGACGCAACCACCGCGGCCGACCAGGAGCGCGAACTGGCCCAACTGGTCGACGCGGGCAAATGGGCGCTGGAACGAGGCCTGTTGCTCCACATGGGCCATGGCCTGACCTATCGCAACGTGACGCCGGTCGCCCGCATCGCCGGCGTCAGCGAACTGAACATCGGCCACAGCATCGTCGCCCGCGCGGTGTTGGTCGGCTTCGAGCGGGCCGTTCGCGAGATGAAGTCGCTGATCACAGGATAGCGGCCGTCACGCGACCGCTCACTTGTGGGCTTTTGCGTCATTGCCATTTTGAGACGTGGTGTGGCGTGTTTCACGCAGCGCCTGCAACAAAGACGGAATGTGGTACCGGTATGACCCGTAGAACGAGCCGACCGGTTTGATCGCGTCAAATTCATCCTCGGACTGCGTTGCCAGACGGTTGGGATCGGCGTTGAAATCAACGAAGACATACTGGCTGACGCTGTCAGAACCGCCAGTCCACCGATAAACGTCGAGCGTTTTCGGGCTGGACTCTTTCAGAGCCCTCCACGATCGAGGCCAGTTTCCGTCATGCTTTCGAACATACTCTTCGACGGCCTCCATGGTCATCTGTGTCGCGTGGAGACCGGTTTCCGCGTGGAGTGATTCTGAAACTCCCACATAGACCCACCAGGCCCCGAAACCGAGTCCCAAAATCAGCAGCGCTACGAGCGCTCGTAGCGTCCCACGCAACCAAGACGTGCGGCGAGGCGCAACGTTTTCTTGACTCGAAGAGGCCGCAGGATTCGGAACCGACATGAATGAGTGCCCCGCTGGCCCTCACGGCCCGCACTATCCGCGGCGGATGGCATCCATTGGCATCATCCGCATGGCCCAAATCGCCGGATAGAGGCCGCCCAGGATTCCGAGCGCCGTGCTGAAAGTCAGGCCGAACAGCAGCAGTCCAGGGGTCGCCACAAGATAAACCCGATCGGGCCAAATCGAATTGATGCCGCGGGTTCCCAGCCAGCCGACCAGGCAACCAAAAATCCCGCCGAAGAAACCGAGCACCGCGCTTTCGGACGTGATCAGCCGCAACACGTCGTAGCGGGACCAGCCGTTCGCCTTGAGGATGCCGAATTCGATGATCCGTTCCGTCACGCTCATCAACATCGTGTTGACGATACTCAGCACGGCGATGGTCACGCCGATCGCGCTCATGATCCCCAGGAACAAATCCAGGTCCGCGCTAAAATCCTGAAACCGATTGGCCCAATCGGACGGACTGCGAACCTCTACCGGCAATAGCGGCGGCCGAACGGCTCCGCGTGCTCGGGCCGAAGGTAACGCGCCGGCTGCTGACAAGCTTCCTCCCGCGTTGTCGGCCGCCGATTTGTTGCTGCCGTCGGGAGTCGAGCCACCCAGGACTCCGGTGGGGAGCGTGACTTGCGACAACAAACGGACGAACAAGTCGAACAGGAAGTTGCCGCTGGCGATCGGCTCTTTGCTCGTCGACGGTTGCCAGACTTCGACTTCGCGCCCCTTGAAGACCTGTTGAATCCGCGGCGCGAGCACGGTGTCGGGGATATCCCCCGTTTTCTCGATGTAGAACGCGCAAACCGAATCATTTCCAAAACGCGTTATGCGCCGCACCTCGCCGATGTCGGCGATCAGGGCAATGTCCAAGATCAGGGAACCGCAAAAATAGATCCCCACGATTTTCAAATCGCTGCCGCTGACATTGAGGGTATCGCCCACCGTCTTGTGAAATTCGTCCGCGATCGATTTGCTGACAACCGTGTTGAGCGTGCCTTTGTCGGACTCGTCGAGGAACCGGCCGGCGACGATGTCCTTGCGATAGACGCGGTTTTTCAGTCTCAGCCGCGTGGGAATGTCGATACCGAACAGGAAACGGGGGGGGCTGATGATCATCTTCCCGTCGATCACGTTAGCCCGCACCCAAATCTCCGGTGTGACCAAGGCCACGCCGGGAACTTTCGCGATTTCAGCGCCCCAGGACGCTGGCAGGCGCGAGAAGATGGGAATCGGCGCGCCCGGCTGCATCGCCACCAAACCCTCGATCTGGCTGAACGTCTTGCCGACCATCTCGTCGAGGCCCTTGGCCACCGAGAACAGGCCGATCATGCCCATAATTGCCACGGTCAGACCGACCAGCGACAGGACGCTGCGCATCGGCCGGGTCATCAGGTTTCGTAGGGCAAATTTGAGCATGAAGACTCGTTCGGCAATTCGCTGGGGGTGATCCTTTAGAATAGGCAGCACCGCCATCAAGCGGAAGGAAGCCTGTCTTTTCCCGGCTCTTGAATCGCTCGCGCGACGCTCCCTACAATGATGCACCGCGCAGCCCGTCGCGGTTTCAATCCATGGCAGATATCGACTACTACAAGACGCTGGGCGTCAGCCGCACCGCTTCGGCCGAAGAAATCCGCAAGGCCTATAAGAAGCTCGCGCGCAAATATCACCCCGACGTTCGCCCGGGCGACAAGGACGCGGCCGACCAGTTCAAAAAAGTCCAACAGGCCTACTCCATCCTGGGCGATGCGGAAAAACGCGTCCAATTCGACCGCTACGGCAATACTTTCGACGGTGCTCGCAGCGGCGGACCACGGACGGCTTGGGCAGCCGGCCCGGATGGCACGCACGCTGTCGACCTGAGTGATCTGTTCGGACAGTTCTTTGGCGGCGAGGCCTTTCGCGGCGGCGGTGGCGGCGGCGCTCAATTCGAACGTCATCCCTTTCCGGGCGGTTTCGGTCACGGTGCTGGGGGCGAACATTTCGGGCACGAGGGCTCGGGCGACCCGCGGAAAGGCGAGGACATTACTTTCGATGTCACGGTCCCTTTCCAAGTCGCCGCCGAAGGGGGCAGTCACGGACTGCAGATTCGCCGCGGGGATCAGACGGAACGCATCACGGTGAAAATTCCGGCCGGCGTTCAGGACGGCGGGACGATTCGACTAGCCGGACAGGGTCAGCCCAGTTCCCCAGGCGGCCCGGCCGGCGACCTGCTGCTCACGGTGCACGTCGCTCCGCATCCCTACTTCCATCGCGAAGGGAGCAACCTACTGGTCGACGTGCCGATCACTCCGTCCGAAGCGGCCCTCGGCACCAAGATCGAAGTTCCCACCCTGTCGGAAGGGCACGTGAACGTGAAGGTGCCGCCGGGCACCTCGAGCGGCACGCGCTTGCGGCTGCGAGGAAAAGGCGTGCCCATTCCCAAGACGCAAGAACGCGGCGACCAATTCGTCGTCGTCAAAATCGTCGTGCCTCACGAAACGAGCGAAGCCGCCAAGAAGCTGTACAGCGAGCTGGCTGAAATCGAACCGCAGGCGCCGCGCTCGGGCTTGTGGTAACAAGCTCAGTACGGTCCGGCGTCGGTGGACTTGCCCCAAGCGGCTATCGGCCGTTCCCAGACGCGTGGTCGCCATCATCCCACTTGGGCAATTCCGGCGGAGCCTGCTCCCAGAAGAAGGCGCCGGCTGCTTTGTCGACTCCACTCGGGCGGTAGGCAGACTCGATCAATGCTTGAGCAGCGACTTGTTGCCAAACCCTCTGCTGAAGCTCTTGAGTGATTCGTTCGCGAATTGACTTCTCCACTTCCTCGAAAGGCTCACAACTGGCCGGAACGCGGCTGATCACGCGCACGAGCCGCAACGAATGATCCGTTTCGATAACCGGACTCGTAGCCCCCTCCGCTAATTGCCGGAGTGCCTCGGCTGTTTTTTCATCAACGATGCTGTCGGGGTTAGCCGGCATCTGCCAGCCACCTTCCTTCGCCGTTGAAGCGTCGGAGAATTTCTTGACCACGTCCTCGAACGGCTTCCCTTCACGCAGTTGCTGCAGTGCTGCCTCTATTCGCTGGCGTGCCTGCTTGGGGTCAATGCGCTCCCCGGTTGCCGCAACCGATTGAAGCAAGGCGTTCACCTCGCGTTCTGTTTGTTCTTTCTCTTTGCGCAACAAGTCGAAATTCGTCTGCTCGGTTGGAGAATTGGCTTCTGTCTTGCGATCGGCGGGGGTTCGCCTCTGGAGTGGAATTCTGCTTTTCCGACTGCTTGTCGGCCCCTTCGAACACGCTATTCGACAGAATCGAGTCCGTGTGTGCCTGTTTCGAGGCCCAGTTGGAATCCGCCTGGGTATTGTGTTCCGACTTGCTGATGTTGGCGTAGTCTCCGACCGCAGAGGTCACGGTCCGGGCTTTGTCGAAATTGACCTCCAGCAATTGCCAGTTCACTTTTGGGCGCGTGGCGTATGCATCGCGGTGCGACTGGTAGTAGGCCAGCGCCCTTTGCCAAACCAAGTCAGAATCCGGAGCATTCGCACGCAGGTACTCGTCGGAGAGAGTTCGGTAGCGGAATTCCGCTTTAAGGCTCACCAGTGATGTCCCCTGGTCGCGCAATTTATGATCGACCGCATCCCGTCCAGCGACGCTAAAGTCGCGTTCGAGCTTCGGGACGTAGTTGTCGAACTCTTTGTTGACGGCAGTCTCGACCGCCTTCTTTTGTTCGGCATCTAAACTCGCCTCGTAGGCCTGCGTGAGCAGGCGAGTTCGCACGAATTGGCTCAGGAACTTTTTGATCGCCATTTCTTGCAGTGATCGGAATTCTCGTTCGGTCATCCGACCATCGGCCAGCTCGAATTTCGCGGCATACAGAGTCTGCTTCTGGGGCGTCAGCCGCTCAACGAAAGCTCGCTCCAACAATTCCGTGGCATAGATCGGCCGGCCGTTGACGCGAGCGACGGTTTCCTTGCCGGTGAGCAGAACCCCGAGGCGCGACTTCGCACGATCGACGACCAGATCGGGGAATTTCGTGCCCGCAACCGCCGGGCACATCCAATCCGACGACGCGACGACGTCGAGCAACGACCGGACCGTCAGTCGGTATTTGAGTCGCTTCGGAAATTGATCCGGCGTCCGAATACAGCCGTTGGCGTCGGCGGTTATGGGAACCACAGACGAGGGATCCGGCGAATCGCCGACCTCGATGACGACTTGAGCGTCGGGAATGGGCTTGTGGTTGGGTTCCAGCACTCGTCCGGAAAGCGCAACGAGTTCCTCCTTCTTGGCATTGAGTTGCACCGGCTTGTCGTCGCCGGCAACGACTTTCACCGCATCACAGAGCGGCACCCCGGCGCGCACCGGCAGCAGCGCGACGTTCGTGCCGGCACCGATTTCTTCAAACCGAAAGTGTCCCACGGGATCGGTCGTCGTCCAATGGGCCGCGTCGGTAGTTGAGTCTTTCCCGTCTTTCGTCTGGTCGCGCCAGTTGCCACGAATACGGACGCCGGCGAGTGGCTTACCGGCTGCGTCCAACAGGCTGCCTTGGACCGTGCAGGCGCGCACGAGCTCGATGGGGGGCAGTTCAAACTTATCTACTGCGGCGGGAATCGCAATTTCGGTTTCGCAGCCCGACAGCGGACGGAGATAGCCCGCGGGAAGAAAACAATGCACGTAGTAAGTACCACCTGGTCGCACGCGCGCCCTGAGGTGTCCACGGTCATCCGTCTCCGTCAGGTCGGGCAACTCGAATGCCCTTGGGAGACTTCTCCCGGGCTCGACCTTGGGGTCGGAGTCGAGGGGCTCCTTTCGAACGAAGGCAACCGCGACAGCGGACAGAGGGTGCTTGGACTGCGAATCTTGGACCACGGCACTGCACCAAACCGCATGACTCAACACGATTTCAACCTTAAGACCTTCCCCGGGGTGAAGATCATGCTCGGTTGAGGCACTCACGGCGGTGGCCAACACACAGGGGTAGTTATCCGGTCCGCGGCCTCGCATATGATCGATCCCATGGTCGAGGATATGTGGTACCTTGAATCGTCCCTGATTGTCTGGCTGAGGTGAAAACTTCTGAAACACCGTTCCCACCCGAGGCATATCTGTCTGCGCACTGGGTTCTTTTTCGTGCTTTGCCCACGTCTCGGAGGAAACGGTGTATCTCATTCTGACCTGTGATAAATCGAGCTTCGCACCTTTTGGTGCGACTATTCGGCCTTCAAGATCGCGCGTCTCGTGGAGAGTTGCTGTGATTGGAGAAGACAAGTCCTCTGGCAACACAAATGTTTGAGAGCCGAACTCTGCCTTCTCAACTGTGGCGGCCGCCAATCGGCCGTTGAAACCGAGCACCTTGACTCGACCCTCGGCGTCGCTTCGAGCGGTGAGCCGCTCTCGGAGTGGCATCGGAATCGCGCGAGCGTAAGCAAACCACGCAATGGCAGGCGAGACCGAGGCCGCGTTGCATGGGGCGCCCTTCGGGCTCTTAATCACTAAGGTGATTGGCAACTCGTTTCGCAGACAGCAGCTAACACAGTGCGCGGGAGGCAGACCAAAGAACGTTGAATGCCCGACTGCAAGACCCGATTTCCAGATCCAAAGCTCGATAGCAGGGTCGGACTCTCGAATTTGTCTTTTGAATTCCGAAGGGGGCATCGCCAACTTGAAGCGGCCATCGACGCCTGACCGAGTCTCAGCGATGACATTTGGCACCGGGACGAAGAGATCCTCTTCGTCATTTCGCGTTAGCCAAACGATCGCGCCTGCAACCGGCGTTCCATGACGGTCGAACGCACGCCCCGAGATGTTCTGCGCGGCACCGCCGTTTTTCTCTTCCAGTATTTTTTGGTGCTCGTGTGGTTTGCCCTCACGCGGCGGCGCAGAGTTTGGCGGCGCGGCGGCCGACAAATTGGCGGGCAGCCACGACCAACCGGCAACCGCCAGAATCAACGCTGCTACCGACCTGGGAATTCGAGATCCGTTCACGGACAGCCCTCCTGCAAAGTACCCGGGCGGTCATCTACGATAAATGCGGGGATTTGGCAACGAGAATCGTGAAAACCGGCCTTTCGACAGTGCTGGAAGCGAGTCTCTCGGGCCCGCTTGCGAGCGGCATTGTCCGCGGTCGTTGGCCTGCCTAGGATTGATCAGTCGACAGATCAATTGCGGTCAGCGGGCGTCGCGGCTCGCATTCTCGGTTCCACTTGCGGACTTCTGATGCGACTTTCCTCCCTCTTTCGTCCGCAGAGTGTCATGCCGCTGCTTTTGGCGATCGGCTTGTTCTCTGCGAGTCCGGCGTTGGGGCGAGCAGTGGCGGAGGAGAAGACGAAGCCGGCGGTCGCCGTCGATCAGGCGAAAAAACCGGACGCCAAAGCGGAGAGACCGGCGCGCGAGTTGGCCCATCCCGTGCGGCCGATGGGTCACGAATTCTTGACGGCTCTGGCTCTGTGGTGCGGCGTCGTGGTCATCGGCCTGGCGCTGTTGGCGATGATCGTGGTTTGGGGCCGCTCGTTGCGATCGTTGGCCCGCCGCCGGCCGATTCCGACCACGGCTCCCGATCCGCTTTGGTATTTGAAAACGAAACCGCCGGCCCCCACCGACCCGTCGCAGCACATCGACGACGGCGATCCCGGACCAGATATCTCCAGACAGACACCCCTGTGAAGCAGCCATTGCTGTAAAACAAACGCCCCAGTGAAACAGACGCCCCCGGTCAAACAGACGACGCTGAGAAGCAGAGCGACACTGTGAAGTCACTCGCCCTCTCCCGCGATCGGCGAATCAAGAACTCGCGCGACTTTGCGAGGATCTACGAGCGACGGATCCGCGCGGCGGACGGATATCTGCTGATCTTCGCCGCTCCCAACACGCTCGGTCACGCGAGATTTGGTGTCAGTGTCTCGAAGAAACTTGGTGGGGCCGTTCGGCGGACGGCTCTCAAGCGGCTGTTGCGAGAGGCGTTTCGGCTGTCGCAGCACGAATTGCCGAGCGATCTCGATCTCGTGCTGATTCCCCAGCGATCCACTGTGGAAACTGCCGGCGTGGCCGATTATCAGCAGTCGCTCGTGCGGCTGACCAAACGTCTGGCACGCCAGGTGACCGCGCCTCAGAACGGGCCTGCGACATGACGAAGGCGGCCCGCTTTCTACTGTCGCTGCCCGAGTGCCTGCTCATCGGCGCAGTGCGAGCGTATCAATTGCTGATCCGTCCACTGCTCGGCCCGCGCTGCCGCTTCCATCCCTCGTGTAGCGAATACTTCATCGGTGCCGTGCGAAAGTATGGCGTCTTTTCTGGAAGCGCGCGGGGCGTTTGGAGAATCATGCGCTGCCACCCGTTCCACCCCGGCGGCTACGACCCGCCGTGACCGACGCACGCTCGAGCGCCCGATGACGCCTACCGTGCGGCAGGAGGCGAGACGATGAGCGGGGCGGGCTGAGCGGGCCGTTGGACAATGGTTGGGCTCGGCTTCGCTCGAGCAGCTACCCACGCGGGCTGTGCATAGCGGCCGCTCGTTGTTTGCGGATAAGCAACAGAGCGCGGAGGAGCGACTGGTACGCTTGGCACGTAGCGGGTGCTATCGATACCCGCCGAGGGTGTAGTCCAACCGGGGTTGAACGCTCCGCTTGAGTTTTCGTTCACGTCGGTTGGGACTGCGTTGCCGATCGGTTCGATTGCCGGTCGCTGTGACGGGACCGACCAAGAGGCGGCCGCGGCGGGCGCCCCCGAGGCGAGATCCCGGATCGACAGGGCGTTCCCAAAGCCGCCGGCCGCAGTCGCAGGGGCAGCCTCCACGACGTTCGATTGGACAATCGGTGCCGCAGGTTCCATTAGCGGCCGGGGAACCGCTTGCGGAATCACGACCATGACCGGCTTCTGGTACACGGCGGAAGCGGACGGAGCGACTGCGGCCGCGCGGGCAGGGGCAGCAGACGCGGCAGAAAGCGGCTCGGCGGCAGTCGGCGCACTGTCAGTTGGCAGAGTGGCTGTCGGCACTGTCCCGGTCGTCGCTGTCCCAGTCGGCACAGTGACTGGCAACGCAGCCGTCGGCGACGGATTGGTTGGCGGCGCCGTGACTGGCGACGTCTGGGCTGAGGGTGCGCCGGGACCGAGCAGAAAGTTCGCTGTCGGGGGCGAGGAATTATTGGATGGAGTGGGCTCGGCAGACGGCGCGGGTGCGGGCAGGCTGGGCGATGCGATGATCGTCGGACCACTCGTATGTTCGATTTGCGCCGTGCTCGCGCGATAATCCTCGCCGGAAATCGCCGTGAAGTCGTTCGAGTCGGCGGTTTGCGGATTCGGAGCGGATGTCGTTGCCGTCGCGGGTGCGCTAAACGGCCATTGTTCGATCTCGTTATTCGCAACGGGGTTGGTCGCCGTCGTCGACGGCGTGATTGAAAGCGGGGGAGCACTCTGCGCCTGTTGCGACCCGGGCTCTGCTCGCGCGGTTTTGACATCGGAAACGACAGGGCGCGTGGTGTCGACATCGTCCGACGCGTACAGACCGTGAACCGGCGGCGTTGCCACTTTGACCGCGACCTCCGGGGTCGGAAGAGGCGTGCGGTATCCGCTCACCGGTCGAGCGACCGTCACCTGGGCGGCAGCGACCGGCTTCGAGTCTCCCTCTGGGACGGCCATTTTCGGGGCCGGGTGGGTGAACGAATGGAATCGCTTGCGAAGACGTGCGAGCGGGCTCAACGGCGGATCAGCGGGCTTAGCCGGTTTCGACTTTTTCGACGCCGGCTTTTGCGCGGCGTCGGTCGCGGCTGTGCCGTTGCTGTGCTCGGCATCAATATTGACCGACACAGACGACTGAGCGGGACCAGAAACGGCCGCATCTGACGGCAATTGCGGAGCAGTCAGTGGTTGGCCGTTTTCGGGTGCCGTTGCCGGCGGCGCGGGAGGAGGCGTGAGTGGCGTTTGGAGCACACCCATCGGCGCACTCAAATACGGCTGCACGCCGCCAAGTCCGGGCGCATTTAGCACGGGGCCGGGAGCATTCAACCCGGGCCCGCTCGAAACACTCGGTTCGCTGGCCGGCGCCGCGGGGGTCGCCGAGAGATCAGGACGCGGCGGCGGATCCATCGGCGGAGCCGCGGGCGCCGGCTCGATCGGCGCTCCCAGCGAAGGGGCGACCGGCACCGGGCTGCTGTTGGCTGGCGCCTGTGCTGTGGCGAGCGGGCCAGCAGGAGCCTGGGCAGTGACTACCGGACGGTATGCGGGCGCCGAGGCGCAGCCTGCGAAGCCGGCAGCGGAAAGAATTCCCACAGGGAGCAGCCGCCGAAACGGCTTGGAACGATCCATGTCCACCCATCCCTCGCTTGCGATCCATCGGCGAGTGCGCGCCTCGGAGACAGTGCTGCCGCCGCGCTATTTCGTCGCAACGTCAAGATCGGCTGCGCGAGAGGAGTGGACCTACTCCCCGAAATCGAATCGGTCGCCGGCCGCTTGGATCGGGTTCCGTTTCTGCCAGGAGATCCGACGCGCGAAACTTTGGCGGCGAGAATCCGGTCATCAACCGAGAAAGTTGAGCGACAGGCGAAGCTATGGAGAGAAATGACGGTTTTTCGGCGTCGGCGCGGTGCGAAAGATGGAGAAGATGTAGGGCCGCTCAAAAGCGGCCCTTGAAGGAGGACAAGTGTGCGGCGGTTCGCGGCCGCTAGTCGTTCATGACCTCTTTTTCTTTGGCGGCGGCCATGTCGTTGACCTTGTTTTCATACTTCTTAGTCAACTCTTGCACCTGCTCCTTCGTCTGGTCGCACTCGTCTTCCGTCAGGCTCTTATCCTTTTGCCCTTGGTCAGCGTGCTTGTTGGCGTCGCGACGCACATTGCGAATCGACACGCGGGCTTCTTCGGCCAGTTCCTTGACGCGCCCGGAGAGCTGACGTCGACGCTCAGTCGAGAGCGCGGGCACGTTCAGCCGAATCACGCGGCCGTCCGAATTGGGCGACAATCCCGTATCGCTCGACTGAATGGCCTTCGCGATATTGCTCAGCGACGAAGCATCAAACGGCCGGATCAGGATTTGTTGGGGCTCGGGAATGCTGATATTGGCGATTTGCTTCAGCGGCGTTGGCGAGCCGTAGTAATCGACGCGAATCGAATCAACCAGCCCGGCCGTCGCCCGCCCCGTGCGAAGGCCTTGGAGCTGGCCCTGCAACATCGCGACGGCCTTTTCCATCCGCTCTTCGCCGTCGAGCAAGATTTCGTCCTGATCCATGATGGTGTTCCTCGAGAAAAATCGTCCGGCCCCGGCTGCGCTTCAAATTACCGAATTCGCGACGGGTTGCAAAGCAGTTCGGGAGAGCCCAGCGTGAGCGTCGTCTGCCCCCACGTCTCCCGATCGGCGAGAGTCCGGGGCTTCCGCAAAGCGGGGCGCCCCGGCCACCCCTTCAGGACGCCTAACCCGCCGAGGGAATCACCCGCGTGCCGATGCGTTCGCCGGCGATGACCCGCTCGATGTTCCCCTTCTGCTGGAAGTTGAAGACGAGGATCGGGATCCCGTGTTCCATACAGTGATGGATGGCCTGAGCATCCATCACCTGCAGATTCTGTCGCAGCACGTCCTGGAACGTGATTTCGGAATAGCGCACGGCGTGCGGATTCTTTTCCGGGTCGGCGGAATAGATGCCGTCGACCTTCGTCGCCTTCAGCAGCACGTCGGCTTCGATCTCCCGCGCTCGCAGGGCCGCCGCGGTATCGGTCGTCACGAATGGGCTGCCGGTGCCCGCGGCCAGAATGACGACCCGCCCTTTCTCGAGGTGCCGCACGCAACGACGACGAATGAAGGGCTCGGCCACGCCCTCCATGCGAATGGCCGTCTGCAGTCGGGTCGGCACGCCGATTTTTTCCAGCGCGTCCTGCAGAGCCAGTCCATTAATCACGGTGGCCAGCATGCCCATGTAGTGCGCGGTGGGCGGATTGATGGCCGCGCTCACGGCGGCAAACTCCCGCCCGCGCAGAATGTTTCCGCCGCCGCAGACGATGGCCAACTGCACACCCATGCGGTGCACGCCGGCGATCTCCGCCGAGATGGCCGCCACCTCGGTCATGCTGATGCCCGATTCGCCGCGCCTGCCAAAGCTCTCGCCGCTCAACTTGAGCAGCACCCGCTTATAGGCGGCCTTACGTGGTTCCGAGTCTGAGGACATGTTGTTTTCTCCGCCGCGGCTTGCGAGGTCTGTTGGCCAATCCGCGTGTTCGCGGAGTCGTGTCAATGGTCGAGTCATCGGGAAGTGTATCGGGCCAAATTCGCAAAATTAAGCCAGCTGCACTCCGGGGGTGGGTTGACTTGGTTTGGCCCGGTTTTGAAAAAGTCGCTGGGAGTGCGGTACAGTCAGTGGTCCGCACGTCAGCCTCCCCTCCGATTCGCCCTCCTGAGCGAGCGAACTCCGATGTCCCGACGAATGCACATTCGGCTGCTTTTGACCGCCGCCTGCCTCGCCCTGAGCTGTCATCCGGGGCTGGCGGCCAAGCCCAAGCGCTCTCCGAAAGTCGCCGAAGCAACAAGCCGCGCGCCAGCCCCGGCCGTGAATCCTGTCCGACCCGAGGACGAAGCTTACCTGTTCACCCCTGCCGGGCGACATCAGCCGGGCGAACCGGTGTTGAAACCGCCGGCGAACCCCTGCCGGGTTAAAGTCACGGTGACCGACGCTCAGACCGGCCAGCCGACATTCTGCCGCGTGAACGTCGTCGGGGGAGACGGCAACTACTACTTCCCCAAGCAGAATTATCTCACGCCCTACGCGCTCACCGGAAAGTGGCCGAAAACCGGGATGGGCAATCGCGAGGGGAAGGCGCCGATCCGTTATCTGGGGCGTTTCTTTTATTCCTGGGGGAACTTCGAGGTCGAGGTTCCGCCCGGGAACACGCGCGTCGAAGTCTGGAAGGGACTCGAATACCGACCGCGCGCTGTCGTCTCGCAATTGGTGAAAGACCAAAAGCTCGATCTCGCGATTTCCGTCGCGAATGAAGTGAAGCTGGCGCAAGCGGGTTATTTCCCCGGCGATTCGCATCTGCACTTTCGCCGGCAGACTGATGTCGAGGAGCAAACGATCCTCGACCTGATGGAGGCCGAGGATGTCCGTTTTGCCAGTATTCTCGCCTACAACGAGCCAGCTGGCCCTTACGCGGGAATTATGGAGACGCTGGCGACGCCCCAGTTTCGCGGGCTCGGAGTGACCTCAGAGCGTTCACGCGGCGACTTCCACATCTTCTCTGGGCAGGAGTACCGCAGTTCGTACGGACATCTCAATTTGTATTTCCGCAATGACCTCTTGTTGGGCAACAAGCGGGTGAATGCCAATGACGGGCCGCTCTATGGACTGCTGGCGCGCGAGACCCGCGACAAAGGAGGCTTCGCCTTCTACTGCCACGGCGGTTATGCCCAAACGATGCCCTACGCGACGATCTATGCCGACGCCATTCAGGGCAACGTCGACGGCGTCGAGCTACTGCAGTTCGGCATCTATCGCGAGCTGGGCCTCGCGGACTGGTATCGCCTGCTGAATGTCGGCTACCGCTTCCCCTGTTTAGGCGCGAGCGATTACCCGGCGTGCCGTTGGCTGGCTGACTGTCGCACTTACGTCCAAATGCCCGGCCCGCGGACGATGAAAGCCTGGTTCGAGGGGGCGTCGGCCGGCCGGAGCTTCGTGACCACCGGGCCTCTGCTGTTATTGGAAGTTGACGGAAAGCCACCCGGCGAGCGAATCGAGATCGCGGGCCCGGGGCCGCATTCGGTGACGGCGCGGATCCGCGTTCGTAGCGAGGTGGCTCCAGTGAGCGACGTGCAACTGGTCGTCAATGGAAAGACGGCCCGCAAGTGGAAAGTCTCCGCGGAGCAATCGGAAGGGAAATGGGTCGAGTTCGAGAGCAAGATCGAGCTACGTGAACCCGCCTGGATTGCCGCCCGCGCCCTCGGTACTGCGCCGAGTGGCAGTCCCGACGCGGACGCCCACACGAATCCTGTTTACGTCTCGCTCGACGGACGGTTGCCGTACGATCGTGAGTCGCTCGATGCGCTCGTGAAGAAACTCGACACCGAACTGAGGGACCAAAAACTCCGACATTTCGACGAGAAGACGGCGCTCGTTGATTATTTCGAGCGCTCGCGGGACATCCTGCTCAAGATCCGCGAAGAAGGCGGACTCCACAGCAATCAAGACGTCCACAAAATCGCCGCCGAAGAACTGCCTGAGTTAAAGGACCCCGGTGCTCGCAACCACACCGACGCCGAGTTGAAAGCCTTCCTGCGGCCCGTTCCGCCGAAGACGCCGAAGCAGGCGCTGAAGACGTTCGAGACGATTCCCGGCTTTCACATGGAGCTGCTCGCGTCGGAGCCCAACGTGTGCAGCCCCATTTCTGGCGCGATTGACGAAGGCGGCAACCTCTACGTCACCGAGATGATCGACTATCCGTATTACCCGAAGCCGGGCGAAAAGCCGCTGGGAACCGTGCGGATGCTGCGCGATACGGACGGCGACGGCGTGTACGACGCCAGCACGGTCTTCGCCGATCATCTGTTGTGGGCCGGCGGCGTGGCCTGCTGGAAAGGAGGCGTCTTCGTCGCCGCCCCTCCCG
>DASRXU010000343.1:0-8924 GCA_035687365.1 Planctomycetaceae bacterium
GTCGTTCCGGCCCGACAGGCATATTCCCATTGTGCTTCCGTCGGCAGACGATAGCCGCCGCCCCCCTCGATGCTGACCTTAGCCGCTTTGATCGAACCGTTTTCCTCGCGTTCGACGTCGGCGAGTCGGTAGTACGCCTGACGCCCCTCTTTCTCACTCAGCTTGTTGCAGAATTCGATTGCCTCGTACCAGGTGACGCTCTCCACGGGATACCGGCTCGTGTCGACGCCTGTCGCCACCTCGGTCTGACCTCCTCTGTTCAAAAATTCGCTTGGGTTGCGTCCCATCACCTGTTCAAACTCGCTTTGAGTGATCTCGTAGACACCGAGATAGAACTGCTTCGTAATGCGGACACGGTGTTGCTGCTCATTGCGATGTCGCTCTCTTTCGGACTTGGGCGACCCCATCTGAAAATCCCCCGGCGGGATCAGCGCGAGCTTCATCCCGAGCGAATTGGTCGAAATCACCGGCGTGTTCAATCGCTCGGCCCACTCTTGCTGGGCACTCTTCGCAGCGGTTTCCCCTGCGGTCAGCAAGCGGGAGTTCGTGGCGATGTTGGCTTTCGGAGTGGTGTTGTTGCTGGCTGGTGGCAGCTCCGGCAGACCCTCGAACAATACGTTGCCCTGCGGATCGCTGACCTTGATCCGGCGAAACCGGGCCGCTGCGTTCCATGTGAAGAGGCAAATCCGCCCGTGCGTGAACCGCGGGTCGGTCTGTTCAAACTGCAACACGCCGTCGAGATACGCTCGAAACGTGTCGCCGCGCACTTCGACCTTCAGCGAATACCAGCGGTTCGATGAAAAACTCAGCCCCTTCGAGTTACCCTCCTCTAGACCCCATTTTCCGTTATAGACGAACGAAAAATCGATGTTCCCATTCGCTGCGAGACGAAACTCGCGGTGATGCCCAGGTCCCTGCCATTGGAAGTGAATCCCCAGTGCAAAGGCTCCGCCAGTTTTTTTCGACTCTAAGGCCAGATCGTAATTCGACAACGTTGGTTCCCCGAAGACGAGGAGCGGACAGGAATCGTCGCCCACGGCCAGAGTGGGTTGGACCAATTCGTCGTTCTCGATCCTCCATTCGCCCCGGACCAGGAATGGCCGGCCGAAAATCTTGGAAGCGGTTGACGCGACGTTTGACTTCGGCCCGACCGCGGGAGTGCCGGTCACCACAGCCCCTTTTTTCTTCTCAGCTGGAATCCTGACAACCTCCTTGCTGACTTGGGCAGGTGTCGGTGGAGGCAACGGAATTTTGCCGCCGGCAGTTGGACTCGACGCTTTCTCATCGCGGGCGGAGGTCAACGGCAGGATCTCCTTCTCGAGCCGTGCCACGATCTCCTTGTTCACGATGGAAACTGTGACGGTCCGCTTTTCGCCCTTCTGGAGAGTGAAGCTCTTGGTGAGCAGCTTCAGGCCGGCGTATGTGATGGTGAGCTCCTGTTCGCCAGGCGTCACCGTGACCTTCTCGTTCTTCGGACCGGTGATGACGACGTCGGACCCCTTCACCGTGACGGCCACGTCCGGGTCTTGGATGTCGACTACGATCGCCGTCCCGCGCAAAGAAATCACGATCACGCCGGTCATCACGCCGAAGACGGCCAGCCCGAAGGCCAGCACGCCCCACGGAATCCAGCCGCCGTCGTTGATCGGTCGGCGAAATTGATCCAAGACGCCGATCCGCGCCGCGCCCCCTTCGCCGTACCCGGAATACTTTGCCTGGACCTCGAGCGCCCGATGATGTCCCGGCTTGATCGTCAGCAATTCATCCGCTTTCTTGAGAGCCCGCTGGCGATCGTTCAAGCGGTCCGCTTCTTCGAGATCGCAGATCAAGAACGCCATCTCGTCAGCTTTGGCGCGCGCATTCTCCAACAGCGCGACGAGCCCGGCATTCCGCTTCTCGTCCGGAATTCGCTCGATGACCTGGATTACCTGGTCGTAGTCGCGGCGGGCCAGACACTTGCGGGCCAATTCCTCGAGCGACGCCAGGTCGCTCTCCGTCAGCGTCTTCGGATTGAGCGATTTCAGCACCTGAGACGCGCCGACGGGGGCCCGCGCGCGACCCGCTGACGATTGCGTGACGGCCGACGGGGGCAGTGCGGACGCCGTCCTCTCCTTCGAGATCGCCTTCGCAGCCGGGCTCTTCAGAATGGTCGCTAGCTCGTCGGCAACGGCTTTCAGGGACGCAAAGCGTTCCGACGGTTTCTTCGCCAGCATCTTCAGGCAAACGCCCTCGATTCGCGGATCGAGATCGAGCCGCAATTCGCTGGGAGGAGTCACTGGCTTGGTGAGGATCTGACCCATGACCGCGATGACCGACCCACGGAACGGCAACTGGGCCGTCAGCATCTCGTACAGAATCACGCCCAGGCTGTACTGGTCGGTCGGCGGACCGATGTTTTCCGGCTCCCCCTCGACTTGCTCGGGCGACATGTAGGCCGGCGTGCCGAGGATGTTGCCGGTCTGCGTCAAACGGATATCGCCCTCAAGCTGTGTCTGCTGCGCCAAGCCGAAATCCATGATGATCGGCTCGCCCTTCTTGTCGACCATGATGTTGGCCGGCTTCAGGTCGCGGTGCACGATCCCGTGTTCGTGCGCCTCTTGCAGGGCCAGAGACAGCTTGCGGATCACAATCAGGATTTGCCGCTCGCTCTGCGGCTTGTCCGGCTGGATAAAGGCCGAGAGGGACCGCCCCTCGATGTAGGCCATCGAGATATAGTGCTTCCCATCGATCTGGCCTACGTCGTGCACCGGGCAAATGTGCGGCTGTCGCAACGTCGCGGCGACTCGGGCCTCGCGGTAGAAGCGTTCCAGCAACTCCTCGGTCGGGCTCTCCGTGAAGTGGGGAGTCTTGATCGCGACAGACCGTTTGAGCTGCGTGTCTTCCGCGAGATAGACCGTCCCCATCGCCCCTTTGCCCAGAGCCCGGATAATCCGGTAACGGCCAAATTGGCCGGTGAGCCCGCCACCCCCGGACTCGGGGCTCCGCTTTGCGACCGATTGCGGGGCAATGGTTTCCCGGCCGTGGCCGATGAACGACTTGGTGGAATCGTGCGCAGGGTCGAGCGGGATCTCGGCTCCAGCCAGCTTCCGCACTTCGTCTTCGGCGGCGATGAACGATCGAAGCGCGTCGGCGATCGGTAGGTGCCGCGCGAGAAATTCCTCCCGGTCGACCGGCTCGCCGCGATCGACCCGCTCAAGATATTCGCGCAGCGCGGCCGCAATTTGCGGATCGCTCGGCTCGGCGCGCCTCGATTGATCGTTCAAACGCCGACTCCCGACGCAGGTTTTCCCGGAGACCACGGGGCGCGCGAATCATCGCCCCCAGAATAAGCCCCGTCGGGCGGCCGACTGACATGATTATCTGGAGAATCCTGGCGGAATTCCAAGATTTGCTTTCGGAGGCGACGTACGCGGGCTACGGAATTCGGATGACTCGGGCCTTCTTCTCGCGGGCGGGGGTCATCGGCGCGAGCTCATTTTCGAGCCATGCCACCAGCTTTGAGTCGACGATCGAAACCGTGACGACCTTCGTTTGGCCCTTCATGAGCGTGAAGCTTTTGGTCGCAGTTCACGGCCGGTTCCACCAAGACGTTTGGCAATCCGGGGCACAGAACAGCGTGCCGAAAACGGTGTTCACGCCCCGCATTTATCGGTCGATTCTCGCCGATCGCAGAAAACGGTTGAGATTGACGAATTAAGTGTGAGGATCGGTCTTGCTGACGCCTCGCCATGCGTGCCTACCCTCCGATCGCCGCCGTTCCCACGTCCTTCCGCCGCGTTTCCAACGCCTTCCGCCATTTCGCGGCTTCATCCTTCTTGCCGATCGCTTCGTAAAGCTGCACTAACCGCTTCGCGCCCTCGGTCAGATGCACCTTGTCTTGCGGGGGAATCTTCGATTCTCGCTGTTTCATTCCCTGGTAGCCGGCCAGCAGTAGCGGTTCGGAGGCGACATACTGCTGACGGCCCAAATACACGCCACCGACGAGGGATTTACAGCGATACGTGAGCCACGAATCGGGCATCACTCGTTGGCGGGCGGTCGCGCAGTTGCGTAGCAGACCAGTCGTGAATTTCACAATCGGATCGTCGCTCGGTCGAGTTTTCAGTTTGTCAATGATTTCGACGAGAGTCGCTTCAGCGTCGTCGAGCCGATTGCTCGCCAAGTACATCTGGGCAACGTCGCGCCGGGCCAGGAGCGTGTCGATATGCTCCGGGCCGAGCTTTGCCCGGGTGGCCTTGTAACGCTCCTCAGCCGTCACGAGATTGCGCAAAAAATCGTAACGACGCGTATCGCGGACCGCGTCGGGGTGCTCGCTTCCCAGCCGGGCCTTTTCGCGCTCCAGCGCTTCATTGAGCAGCACCCGCGCCAGGTCTAGTTTCCCGGCACGCAGATAAACCCAGGCGAGGTTACTCATATTATTGAGGGTTGCGGGATGATTCGCGCCGAGCGTCGATTTCCGGCACCTCAGCGTCGCTTCAAAAAGAGGTATTGCGAGGTCCACCTTTCCGGCAGCCTCATACGCAGTGGCAAGATTGTTCATGGTATCGAGAGTGTAGGGATGATAGGGTCCAACCTTCGCTTTCCTGACCTTGAGTGTCTCCTCAAAAAGGGACTCCGCCTGGTCCAGTTTGCCCGCCGCCTGATACGCCATGCCCAGGTTATTTATGCCGGTGAGCGTGTCGGGATGATCGGGGCCCAGCCTGGCTTTCATGAGCTTCACCGTCTCTTGCAAAAGGGCTACGGCGCCGTTCAATTCACCCTTCTCCAGGCGCATGAGGCCCAGGTTGTTCATCCCGTTAAGGGTGTCGAGATCCGCGGGTCCGAGTTTCGCTTTCATGAGCGTCACGGTCTCTTCCTGGAGCGGCAGCGCCAGATCCAGCTTCCCCGCGGCCTTGTAACCCGACGCCAGATCGTCCCTGCTGGCAAGCGTGAGGCGATCCTCGGGGCCCAGAAGCGCCCGCCGAGTGGCCAGCGCCCGCTGGAAGAGGACGAGCGCTTTTTCGGGTTCTCCCAGGCCCACCAGCGACTGGCCGAACTTGTTTTGCATCTTTGCTACAACAAGCGAGTCCCCGATCGATTCCCCCGCAAGTTGCTGGACCGCCTGATCGACCTTTTCGAGCAGGATCGCCCGCAGCGGGCGTTCTGCCCGCGCAATCTCCCTGGGGTCGAGATGCTCGAAGATCGAAGCGAGCACATCGTTGGCTTTCTCGACCTGCGCGAGCCGCTTCTGCGCCTGCGCTTTGGCGGCCTTTTCGGCCTCCGCGGCCCGCTCGGCGGTGACCTTCTGCTCCTGCGCCTCGAGCTTGGCTTTTCGTTCCCCTTCGGCCCTCTCCGCCTCGGCCTGTCGCGCTTGCAAGGCCTCTTCTTTCGCGTGTGTCGCGCTGACCGCCTGCCAGGTGCTGATTGCCGTTCCCAAAACGAGGAGCACGCTGATCGCAGTCGCCGCCGGATTGCGCCGGCACCAGCGGCCGAACGTCGCCACCATTCCCAGCGGCCGGGCCTGGATCGGCCGGCCTTCGAGGTAGCGATCGAGATCGTCGGCCAACTCCGCGGCACTGCGATAGCGACTTTCCGGCTCCTTGCCCAGACACTTGAGGCAGATCGTCTCGAGGTCGCGCGGAATCGTGGCATTCAATCGCGACGGAGGGAGCGGATCGTCGGTGATTACTCGCCGTTCGGTCTCCGCGGCCGTTTCACCGCGGAATGGGGGCTGCCCCGTCAGCAACTCGTACAAGACGGCGCCGAGTGCGTAAATGTCGACGGCCGGCCCGATCGCGCTCGACTTGCCGAGCGCCTGTTCCGGCGCCATGTAGCTGGGCGTGCCGACCCGGGCGCCCGAAATTGTGAAACGCGTCCCGTCAGCGACCGGGAGGGCCAGTCCAAAGTCGGTGATCTTGGGGATTCCGTCTGGGCCTTGGAGAATGTTGCCCGGCTTCAGATCGCGATGGACGATTCCGGCAGTATGAGCAAACTGCACAGCACGCGCCAGCGTCGCCACCAATTCTGCTGCATGCCTCGCTGAATACGGTGTCGCCGAATCACGGCTTGCGAGGCTTCCCCCCTCGACAAGTTCCATCGTGAAGTAGGGATGGCCGGCGACTTCGCCCGCGTCGTAAATCTGGACGATGTTCGGGTGCCGCAGTCCGGCAAGCGCCTCGGCCTCACGGCGAAATCGCGCAAGTTCGTTCGGACCGGCGAATGCGCCCGCGAGCAGCATCTTGATCGCGACGATTCGACCAAGCACCAGATGGCGGGCCCGGAAGACCACGCCCATCCCGCCACTGCCGAGCACGGCCTCGACTTCGTAGCCGGGAATCTGCGGCAATCGGGTTCGCGGCGCTGTTACCTCAGTGTCGCCATTCGAATCCGGAAGCAAGGCGCCGACTTCCGCATCGACTTGGCGAAACTGTTTCCAACGACGGCGAACTTCGTTGAGCAACTCCGGATGATCCCGGCAAACGTCTTCGGGCGCCTTCCCGGAATCGAGGATTTCCTCAAGCAACGCGAATACAGCAGGATCGCCGGTCATGGCGAGTTTCCTCAAGGAGAGTCGCTGTCGTCCCTTGGGTGACCAGGCACTTTGAGTGGCGCCCCGTCGGAGAGCTCGGCGCGATCATCCGAACCGGGACCTTGAAGGTCGGCAAGTCTCTCGGCCAAGTGCAGCCGTGCCCGATTCAATCTTCTTTGCACCGTCTTCACCGGAGTCCCGACAATGCCCGCCGCCTCCGCCTGTGTCAGTCCCTGGATGCGAACCAGATCGAAGGCCTCCCGTTCCTCCTCCGGCAAACCGTCGATGGCTTCCCAGATGCGCCGTGCTTCGGGAGTGAGCATCGAAGCGCTACTAGGGGGTTGAGCTGGCACACCCCCATCGGTTAGCGCGACTTGGGCGGGCTGTTGATCTAAGCGTCGGGCCAGGTCATTGAGCTGCCAACGCATGTGCTGCGTCGCCAGTGCAAAGAATTGGCGCACCGTCCGAGGATGGACCGTCCGCATCGCCGTGAGGAGCCCGGCAACAACACCCCCCAACATCTCGTCTGTCTCGAGGTTGAGCGGTGGCTGAGTCAGCCGGGGATAACCGCGATAAAGAAGAGCGGCGCACAACAAGCGGAGTCGGGCGACGGCCCGCTCCAAGAGCTCGCAAACCCTCGCCTCTGCCGCCGCATCTTGTGGCAGCGCATCGAGATACCGCTGGATGGCGGCCGTCGTGGGCTCTTCGTTCATGGGCGGGGGCCAACAAGCAACGAGGTGCTCAACAGAGTCTATCAACTCGAATGTCCACCGTCCCCTCTCAGGTAGGTGGCAGTTGATCAGCAAGTCGGACTCGTCAACCGGAGTAATCATGACGAGACGCGCGCGTGGGAGCGAATTTCCGGTTCGTCCTGCCGACAGCAATACGACTCCAGACCCCGCCGCCCGCCACCTGCGAGAGAGCTTCACAATGCCGACTGGGCTATTCAGAGGCCCGTTCTGCCGTGTCCCACCTCATCAGTCCAAACGGGAGACCATGAGATGCTTTGTGATTCCATGATGCCTGCGCCGGCGCTACCTGCAATGGGCGAGGCGCTGGCCATCCTGGTGCACGAGCTGCGCGACCCGCTCGCCTCCATCGTCCTCGCGGAGTTGCACCCGGCGCGACGACCAATGAGAAAAGTCACTTCGGTGTACGGCGGAAATCGAACGTTTTTTGGGCAGATCGTCCGACCACGATGCTCGGACAATTCATGTGGGAATCGCTCGGCATCGGTTTGTCGAGGGATCGGTAACGAAGCAATTTTGGCATTGCCAAGCGGCTGCCGCGCGTCAAAATGGCTGTTGAATTCCGAGGCAAATCCCGGGATTCGAGCGCGGGCAAAGTCGGAGTCGCTGATTGGCGAGTTCTCCGGAAGCAGATGCGACCGGATCTTCTTGAACGCGGCCGTTTGGAGCGAAGACGTTCAACGGCCGGCTCGACGCGGTAACGGATCGCCTGATTTCTCTTTAGTTCTCTTCAGGTCCCCGCCACGGTGGACCGATTCTGGCATCGCTGAATTCCAATAACTGGCGCCGTCCTCACTGGTTTCGAGGTAGCAACCATGAGCGGTCAGCGGAAGACAGCCAGCGCTGATGCCCTGCGAAACTCCGGGCGCCGATGGTCAGGCCATCCACGCTGGGGACGGGCAGTGTCCTCCGTCCCATCTCGACCGACAGGCTTTGTCCCCTCGCGGACCAACAAGCACTACAAACCGGACCAAGAGAAGCTCAGGAGTGCAACTCATGAATCCGAGAACGATTACGCGAGTCCGGAGCTGGTTGTTCACGCCAGCCACCCGGCCCGACCGTTTCGGTAAGGCGGCTGCATCAGGGGCGGACGTCTGCATCATCGATCTCGAGGACTCGGTGGCCCCGGCCGATAAGGCCGAGGCGCGACGAGCAGCCCTGACCCACCTTGCACAGCCTGCGGCAGATTCGTGCCAGCGCGCGCTGCGCATCAACGGTCTCGATCGGCGTTTCGGGATCGCCGACCTTCAGGCGCTCCTCGAAAGCAGTGCCAGACCCGATTACCTGGTCCTGCCGAAGACTGAATCAGCGGCGCACTTGCAGATTCTGGATCGACTCCTGGTCGAAGCGGGCAAATCAACTAGGTTGGTCGCGTTGATCGAGAGCGCCCGCGGCCTTGCCGCTGTCGAAGAAATCGCGGCAGCGACGCCGCGATTGGAAGGCCTGCTATTCGGCGGCGCCGATATGTCTGCCGACCTCGGTGCACAAACAGCCTGGTCGCCGCTGGCCTACGCCCGCGCGCGGTTGGTCGCGGCCTGCGCGTTGACGGGCGTCCTGGCCATCGATTCACCCTTTTTCGACGTGAAGGATCACGACGGTCTGACGCAGGAGACGGCGGAGGCCGTCGCGCTCGGCTTTGCCGGCAAGGCGGCCATCCACCCGAACCA
>DASRXU010000344.1:0-17151 GCA_035687365.1 Planctomycetaceae bacterium
AACTGGGCGTGATCCCTCCTGACACGATCCTGACGCCGCGTCACAAGTCGATTCCGGCGTGGGACACCTTGAGTGCTGCCGACAAACGACTCTACGCGCGGATGCAGGAAGTGTTCGCCGGTTACCTGGGCTACACCGACAGCGAGATCGGTCGATTGATTGATACCGTCGAACAGCTCGGCGAACTCGACAATACGCTGGTCCTGTACATCGTCGGCGACAATGGCGCCAGTCCCGAAGGAGGTGTAACCGGAACCGACAACGAAGCCAAACGCTTCAACGGCATTGTCGATACGGTGGAGTCGAGCCGCAGGCTGATCGAACAGCTGGGTGGTCCGATGGCCTATAACAACTATCCCGTAGGCTGGGCGTACGCGGGAAGCACGCCGTTCAAATGGACGAAGCAGATCGCCTCGCATTTCGGGGGCACGCGCAATCCGATGGTGATCTCCTGGCCCAAGCACATCCGAGATCGCGGCGGTTTGCGCACCCAATTTCACCACGTGATCGACATCGCCCCAACGATCTACGAAGCCGTCGGCATCCATCCGCCGGCCGAAGTGAATGGAATCACCCAAAAACCGATCGAAGGCGTGAGCCTGCTTTACACATTCGATGAGCCGCAGGCCAAAGGGCGGCGCGTGACGCAGTACTTCGAGATGCTGGGGAGCCGGGCTCTTTATCACAACGGCTGGATCGCGGCCGCCTTTCACGGCCGCATTCCCTGGGCCGCGTTCCCGCTCGGCGCAAGTCTCGACATCGACGACGAACCGTGGGAGCTCTACCACGTCGACGACGATTTCAGCGAAGGCAAGGATCTGGCTAAGGCCAATCCGAGAAAACTGCGAGAGCTGCAGGCCCTGTTTTGGGTCGAAGCAGCCAAGCACCAGGTCCTGCCGATCGACGATCGCACGGCCGGCCGCTTACTCACCAACCCCCAGCCCCGCGTCGACCCGGGCCGCACAAAAGCCACGTACTTTCCCGGAATTGTGCTGCCCGAATCGGTGGCCCCGAACACAAAGAACCGATCGTACGCGATCACCGCGTTCGTCAACCTCGAGAAACCGGGGGCTGAGGGAGTGCTCGTCGCACAAGGAGGCCGCTTCGGCGGCTACACGCTTTACGTCAAGAACCGCAAACTGACCTGGCACTTCAACTTCTTGAACGCCGCCCGCTATACCATCACTTCAGAGACTGAGATCCCGCTCGGAAAATCCCGACTGAGGTACGAATTCACGGCGAGCGGCGACGCCAACGGCAGTGGCACCGGAAAACTGTTCATCAACGACCAGCAGGTGGGCGAAGGCAAGATCGGCAAAACGCCGCGTGGAGTCCTCTCGATCGACGAGACCTTCAATGTTGGCATGGACATCGCCACGCCCGTTTCGGAAGACTATCAGTCTCCCTTCCGTTTCACCGACGGGCTCGAAAAGGTGACCATCGAGCTGAAGTGACGACGCGATCCCGCTGACGCGACAGTGGGTCGGCAACATTTTCTCACTTGGACCGATCGGCAATTCATTCAGGAGCAGGCCTTCGTGGGTAAATCACCGGAAGAAATGAAAGCAGCCATGATCGCGGGCATGCCCGAAAAAACGGGAAAGTCGCTCGAGCAATGGCTGGTGATCGTCCGCGCCAGCAAGCTGACCAAACACAAAGAATTCATGACGCTGCTCAAAGAGAAGCACGGCCTCACGCATGGCTTTGCCAACATGATCGCGTTGCAAGCTTTGCAGTCAGATAGTCACACTGCCGACGACACGGGGGCACTGGTGGACGCGCAATATGCGGGCGCCAAGGCGGCGCTGCGTCCGCTCTACGACAAACTGCTCTCAGCGATTCAAGGCTTCGGAAAAGACGTCGAGGTCTCTCCCAAAAAAGCGTATGTCAGTCTGCGCCGCAACAAACAGTTCGCCCTGCTCCAGCCGTCGACGGCCACGCGTCTGGACGTCGGCATCAACCTGAAGGGCACGGCGCCCACCGATCGATTGGAACCGTCGGGCAGCTTCAATGCGATGGTCAGCCATCGCGTGCGTCTCTCGAAGCCGGCTGAAATCGACAAGCAACTTTTGGGCTGGCTCAAGCAGGCTTACGAGGCGTCCTAGTCGCGAACGCCCGTTCCGATTCTAAGACGGAACGTCGCCTCGGCGAGAAAGCCTCAGCGTGGCAGCCGACCGTTACTCGTGCAGCGTCACTCGCTCCGACTGCAGCACGCGGTCGGCCACGAGGGCTTCGACCAGTTGGCGGGCCAGTGGGCCGGCTGATTTGCTGCCGGAGCCCGCGTGTTCGAGCACGACGGCGAAGGCGACGCGGGGATTGTCGGCCGGAGTGTAGCCCGCGAACCAGGCGTGATCGGCTTGGCCCTTGCCGGCTTGGGCGGTGCCCGTTTTGCCCGCGATGGAAATTTCCTTGGTGCGGACGGTCTGGTAGCCGGTGCCGGCAGGATCGGAGACCGTTTTGGCGAGCGCGACCCGAATTCGCGTGAGCGTTCCTTCCGCAAGTCCGGGGATCGGCACGCGGCGAGCCAGACTGCTGGCGGCGTCTTCGTCGGCCAGGCGCGGTCCTGATCGGCGAGCGACGAAGGGCGTGACCAAGTCGCCACCGTTGGCGATGGCCGCCATCATCCGCGCGATTTGCAGGGGAGTCGCGGTCAGGCTTGATTGGCCGACTGCGAGGGTGCGCGTGTCGCCTCGGTGCCAGCGGGTCGGTGCCGATTTTGCTTTGTCGCGGGCCGAGGCGTCGGGGTCGGGCAGGTGGCCCGCTTTCTCGAAGGGCAGGTCGACGCCGGTCGATCGGCCGAAGGCAAATCGCTCGGCCCACTCGACGATCGGCTGAGGACCCATGCGGTCCGCCGCCTGGAAGAAGTACACGTTGCAAGAACGACTGAGAGCGTCGGAGAGATCGACGGGGCCGTGACCGATTTTCTGCTGCGAGTAAATCGCGCAGCGGAAGCGATCGGGCTGGTCGAGATAGCCACCGCACTCGAAGCGTTCGTCAGGATCGATCTTGCGGTTTTGCAGGAGTGCGACGGCGGAGAGCACTTTGAACACCGAGCCCGGAGGCAGCGCCGATTGGATCGCGCGATGAAACAGGGGCCGCAACGGGTCATCGTTCAACTGTTGCCAGGTCTTGGAGTCGGGGACGCCGCTTGGGCCGAGATCGAAGCGCGGGGCCGACGCCATCACGAAGACGGCACCGCTTTGCACATCGAGCGCCACAATCGCGCCGCCCGTCGGAAGCTGCGCATCGGCCGCTTTCGGATCGCCGCCGATGGGCCGATGCAAAGCCGCGTCGAGTAGGTGCTCCATCTTTTGTTGGACGACCGTGTTCAAAGTCAGCTCGATGCTGCCACCGGGGCGGGGCGAGCGGACGGTTTCCTCGCGGATGACTTCGCCGTAGCGATTTCGCGTGATGCGGCGGAGGCCGCGGAGGCCACGCAGATGCGAGTCGTAGGCCGCCTCGACGCCGGTTCGTCCGATCCGGTCCCCCGGTTGATAATCGAGCGGATCGCGATCGTCCGAGTTGGCCGTTGATTCTTGACCGTCGGAACCGGCGGCATCGACTCGAGGCTTGCTCAGCTCGGTCGCCGTGACGGGAACGCGGGTACCGACGACGTGTGGTGCAAATCGGCTGTCGTAGTAGACGCGACGCGACAGCGAACCGACGCGCACGCCGGGATACAAGCGCGGGTGGGCCTCGATGTGGGCCCGCACCTCGAGCGGCACATCCTGAATGACGACGTGATAGTCGAGCGCCTCGCGGGCGATGATCGGTTCGTCCGCCTCGCGTCGCGGAGGAGTGGTGACCGCGGCGGCAAGCGCGTGCCAGACTCGCTGCATAGGCGAACCGCCCGCGTTTGGCGCAGGATCGTCGGCGGAAACCTCGATCTCTCGCGCGGACTGACGTTCGGCCAGCCGGTCGGCAATCCGCTCGACCCGCTGTTGGATGGCCGCTCGTTTTTCCGTGAGTGTTTTGGAAGAAGACCCGGAGACTTCGGCCAGGCGGGCCCAAAGAGCGGCGCGCTGCGCAAGGATTTGCTGTCGACGGTCGTCGACCACAGCCCGATTACGTCGCTCAGCCCGAGTGAGCCCCGACAGGGCGAGTCGCGTCAGCCAGTGTTCGTTGGGGGGATCTTCCAGCCAGCGATAGTGCACGCTGATGTGATAACGTTCGACGTCTTCGGCCAGCACGCGTCCATCGCCTGCGTAGATTCGGCCATCAATGCTGGGAATCGGCTCGAGGCTTTTGCTCGTCGTTTCGAAGGCGGCAACGTAATTGTCGGCCAGCAAGCATTGAAGGTGAACGAGCCGCGCGGCCACGGCCAACAGCGGGAGGGCGAAAGCGACAAAAAGCCAAACGAGCCGAGCGCTGCCGCCGTCGCCGCGATCGTCCGGGCCGTCGGAATCGAAGCGCGGGGCGAACCCGGACCGACCCGAGAAAACGTTGGTGACCCGATTCTCCATCGCGGTCAATCCCCGCTCCTCGAACGACCGATGGCCGGCGCGAGTCGGCGAAACGAGCGAGCCGCGTGCGGCCCGCGCGAGACGATTTCACTGGCTAGCCACAATCCGCTGAGCGAGAGGGTCGTCGTCAGGGCCGATTGCCCCGCCTCGAAGGCCGCAGCCCCCGGGTGAAATGTCACATCGGTCGAGGAGCAGGCGATGATTCGCGAAAACATTTCGGCGGCGAACAGAACGGCTCCCCACGTTGCGATTCGCCGGAACTGCGAGTCGTCGCGCCGAGTGACGGTGATCGATGCCACCGCCGCGAGCATGCAAAAGCAGGCGGCCCGCGCTCCCAATTGCGATCCTGAGAGGCAGTCGACGATCAACCCGATGAGCCCGCAGCCAACCACCGCCAGCGCACCAGGGCACAGCGAAATCCAAATCGCCAGGGGAGCCAAACGCAAATTCGGGCGGAATGCCAGGTCGGCAAACGCTTGGTCCACCAGAGGCTCCGCGAGGAGGAGCAGGGCGGTGAACATCACCGCGAGAAAAAGTTTCATGACGCGCGCTTCCTCACTCGGCCAACGTCTTTCCCGCGGAGCGGGCAACCTTCAAAACAGCGACCGTTTTTAGATCACTGACCCGCACGGCGGGACGGACGGCGATCTCCCAGTTGCGACCTGCCTCTTCGACGCGCACGACGCGTCCGTAATAGAGCGGAATGGGAAATCGCCGATCGCGATCGCTGGTGTAAACTTCGTCTCCCACGCGCACCGACTGAGTGGTCGGAACGTCGGTGAGTTGCAACAACTCGGTCCCCTGGCCGACGAGAATTCCTTCCGCTCCGAACGAGCCGCCCTGGTCGCTGGGGCGAATGATCTGGGCCAGCCCTCGGTAACGTGGATCGGTGATCGGCTCCAGCGCGCTGGCCCAACGCCCAACCGAAGCAATGCGTCCGACGACGCACCGGCCGATCAGCACATCCAACTCTGGCTCAATTCCCGCCTCGGAGCCCTGATCGAGACGCGCGGCCGATTCGTCGAGCACGACGTCGGCTTCGGTCAAACCGTGCGAACGCCCCGAATTCAGCAATTGCTCTGCGGCGACTGATTGCGTCTGCTGGTTGATTACGGTTGCGGGCACCACGGTCAATGCGGCGGGTGAACTGCGACCTGTCGCCGGGACGGGGGAGACGCCGTATTTCTCGGCCAGACTCAGTTCCTCGCGGAGCCGCGCGTTCTCGAGCCGCAGACGTCGACCGGCTTGCTCGAGCGCGACGATTCGTAAATCGCCCTCGGCCCCGTTCGTCGAGGCGAAGAGTGGCGTGGAGGGTGTTGATCGCGAAAATCGGTTGAGAATTAATTGGCGGGCTGATTCATAGTGAGCGACCACCCAAGCCTGGCTTGGTGCAATGCCGTCGAGCACTCCGCTACGAACGGCTTGTTGGACGGTCGGCGGAGAAAGAAACAGGGCCGTGGCCACTGCGCAAGTCGCGATCGTCGCAAACAGCGTCGAGCGGTGGCGGGGAGGGCGGCGCATACGGCAACTCAAACATCGCGATCGGAAGTTTCGAGACTGTCGCGCCAGTGCGAAAGATGCTCGAGGCAGATGGCCGTCCCGCGGGCCACCGTCGTCAGCGGATCGTCGGCCACGCGAACGGGAATTCCGAGCTGCTCGTTCAAATGGTTCGCCAAGCCGCGCAACAGCGCCCCGCCGCCCGTGAGGACGAGGCCCGTGTCGGCCAGGTCGGCCACCAACTCTGGCTTACACTGCTCGATCACCGACTTGACGCAATTCAGGATCGCGTCGACGGGCCCGCGCAGGGCTTCGCGAATCTCTTCGCTGGTGACAACGGCTTTGCGAGGCACACCGCTGATCGTGTCGAGACCGCTGACTTCGCGCGATAGCTCTTGTTCGAGCGGAAAAGCGCTGCCGACCTCGATTTTGACGAGTTCCGCCGTTTGCAGCCCGATCTTGAGCGAAAAGTGCCGCTTGAGATAGTCGACGATGGCCTCGTCCATTTCGTCGCCAGCGATGCGGATCGAACGGCTGACAACGACGTCGGCCAGGCTGAGAATGGCGACGTCGGTCGTGCCGCCGCCGATATCGCAGACCATGCTCGCCAGCGGCTCAGAAATCGGCAGTCCGGCTCCGATGCCCGCGGCCTTCGACTCTTCGAGCAGATAGACGCGTCCGGCCCCGGCTCGCTCGGCACTGTTGAACACGGCCCGCTTTTCGACGGGCGTGATGCCGCCGGGAACGGCGATCACCACGCGCGGGCGCAGTCCGCCCGACTGGCGGCTGGCCTTCTGGATGAAGTACCGCAGCATGGCCTCGCAGAGCTCGAAGTCGGTAATCACGCCGTCCTTGAGGGGACGCACCGCGGTGATCGAATCGGGAGTGCGGCCAAGCATCTGCTTGGCCAGTTTGCCGACGGCCGTCCCTTTTCCCAGAACGCGCCGACTTCCCTTTTGCAACGCGACGACCGACGGCTCATCGACGATCACGCCTCGGCCTTGAACGGCGATCAGGGTATTCGCCGTCCCCAGGTCGATGGCGAGATCGGGGCAGAGCCAGTTGCGCAGGTGGTTCAGCATCCATGCTGCTCGCGCGGACGGTTAGAAGCGGCCCGTTTCAGAGAGGGCCGGAAATGAGTTTAAGGTCTTGCAGTCGGCGGATTTATATCGCGAAAGGGCAATTGCTGCAAGATGGCCCACGACCTAGCGGGTGCAGCACTTTGGCGGCGGCAAATGAGGCGAGAGCACCGGCCAAGTTGGTCGCGAGCGAAGCCCCGAGAATTCCGATCCGAAGTTCACGGCCGCCTTAGAGGTAGGCGTCCAGCTGGAACTTGAGGAACAGGATGCCCACGATCAGCGCGCCCACGGAGAATAGGAGCAGTCCGACGTAAACATCGAGCGTGGGGGGCGGACCTTCGGGTCGGGCGGCCTTCTTTTTAGAGCTTCGTGGTGACAATGTCGCCTCGCTGAATTTGGCCGTTTTTGGTCGACTGAACTACAACTCCGACCGCCGATCTGTAATCGACATAATCGAGGCGGATTTTGCCCAGATATTTTTTGCCCTCAGACCGGTAGACAAACAGTTCGTGCCCTTTCGCAAGACCGGCGTCGCTACCCAAGCTGATCTCGACGAGTTCGGCACCGTTGCGGCCCCCCTTGCGGGTGGTTTCGACGACTCCCTCGACGATGGGGGCCGGTTCGACCAGGCCGGCAACTTCTCTCGGGTCAGAATCGAAGCCCTTGATGCGGATGAACTTCTGCAGGATGGCGTAGTCGTTAGCCAGCTTGTTCTGCTTATCGACCATCCCTTTGATTTGCTGTTCGAGATTCGTGATCTTATCCGCGTACTGATGGGCCAGCGTGACCTGCTCGTCCCGCGTGCGGTGCAGCTCGTTGTTGATTGTCCGCATGTTGACGGCTTCGTCACGGCGGGCTCGGGCCTCCTCCCCAGAGATCTTCGCTTCAGACCGCATGTTCTCAAGCTCGGTCTTCGTCTGGGTGAGGGTCCGCTGCGAGCGACTAATCTCGGCCTTGGCGGCATCAAGCGCCCCTTGCGCTCGAGCGGCTTCGTCCTTCAGGGCTTTCTCGCTGGCGACCGCTTTGTCCTTGTCCTTTTGGGCAACCGACTTCGCCTCACTCAATTGTTTAGACGCCGTGTCCAACTTCTTCTGCACGGCGGCGGCATTAGTCTTCCAATTCGTTTGCACGGTCGCGACGCCGGCCGCAAAGGCCATCAGCAAGATGCTGAAAGCCAGCTGTGCGACGACGAGCACTTTTCCGACGGTCGACATTCTCTGACTCCTCACTCGGCCCGAGTGACTCGGTCTCAAGCCCGGCCCGATCTCAAGCCCGACCTGCTGTGTATCAAGTCTGCCAAATCATCAGTTGTCTGCGAACAGCCGCGTTTTCAACGAGATCCGTTGTTCACGGTCTCTCGCAGTTGCTTGTTGCGACTTTCCAAGCTGGAGATCACGCCGTCCAAACGCACGAGCTGATCGCGCAATTTGCGTTCCAGTTCTTCGGACCGAAAGTGATCGGTTTTGATTTCTGTCAGCTCGCGGCTCAGCCGGAAAACGTCCGCGCGGCGCTTGGCCGCCTCGTCGCGAACCAGCTGGGTGTCCTGCGAGCGCTTGACGATATCTGCGGAGAGCACCAGGATTTTTGCGTTGAGGGCTTCGAGCTGAGCGTTCAACTCTTTGACCCGAGCGTCCATCGCTTTTACGTCGACTTCGTTGAATTTCTTGGCTTCAGCCAGCTTCTTCTTGTAGGTCGCCGTGGGACCGCTGAGGCTCTTGATTTCGTCCTCGCGCTTTTTCGCCAGGTCTTCCCGAGCGGCCAGAATCGCGGAGGCCCGCACCGTGGGAGACTTCACCGTGATGGCTTGGCCCGTCGCGCGCTCGGTGACCTTCCAGCGGCCGTCTTCACCTTTGGTGAATTCGTAGCCGGGAAGAGAGGCCGCCTCGGCAGCCCAGTTCGGACCGCCCATCATCGACACCCAGGCAAAGCCCAGGAAGGCGAAGGACGCGCCGACTGCGAACACCACGAGGCACTTGGCGAACTTTGTCATGAGCGATGCTGTTTCCGGCCCGGAGATTCGATTCCGCCAAAATCCCAATGCCCGTCGACCAACCTCTCGTGTGCGATGCGCGCATTCGCCACGAGGTGCTTCGGTGACGTCCTCCTGAGCCGTTCATGCCGCAGCCTGCGGCAGCCGAAATCCGAACCTGTGGATCGGATCTCGGCCCGATCGGATACGTAGTCCGCGAATGTTCTGGGAAACCTGCGAGATTTCGGGGAATAGTCGATTATAGGCGGCGCAAAAACAGGGTGTCAAACAAAATGCGAACGAAGTCCGAAGCAGTTTGCTTCGTCCGCCGCTGGTGACAATTGGCTCGAAAAGTTCGGCGCGCCACGTCCGCACAGCCCGAGGGACTGTCGTTCCGGCCCCCCGATTTTCATGAGTTCTGAACACATTTTCTGGGGCAGTTTGTGGTGTCCCGAGACGTGCAAGCAGGTTTTAACGATTTTGCAACTCGTTAGTTGCATCGTAGCAGGGTTCACTACATGATAGAGACCGTTTTTCGTCCTAATTCCGCTCGGGACTTATTCTTTCCTCTCGTGGCCGCAAGGAATCGACGGCCTTCAGGCGCGCGGGCCAATCGCGCAGGTGTCCGTAGATTTACCCACACGTGGAGACGCAGCCGTGAGCGTAGGCGAGACGTATTATCAGTTTGAAACCGTCAACGGCTGCTTAACGATCACCCTGCTTCCCGAATTGAACGACAAGCAGTGGGCGGACATCGAACGAGTCGGGACGGAAATTGTGGAGCGCATCAGCGCGGCCCCGTCTCCCAAAGTGCTCGTCGATCTGACATCGCTCAGCTATATGGGCAGCGCCATGGTGGCCCTCATCGTGCGGCTCTATAAGACAGTCAACAGCCGCGGCGGCAAGATGGTCGTCGTGAATCAGCACGAGCTGGTCTTCGAAGTTCTCAAGCTGGCCGGCCTGACGAAACTTTGGACGATCGTCGGCACACGAGCCGAGGCTTTCTCCTCGATGGGCGTCAAAGCGACCCCGGTCTCCAGCGGAACCGCAGGCCTGCCGTCGGGTGGAATGGGCCTGGTGGCCGCCGGTGTCATCGGAACGGTTGGGACGCTCGTCGGGCTGGCGCTTCAGTTTTCCGCCAACCCGATCGTGCCGCAGAAAATCGCGCTCTTGATCGAAATCGCTTTTGCGTTTGTTGGCTTGGGGGCCGGGATGTTCCTGCTGAATCAGGCAGGGGGCCGGCGCAACCTGGGAATTGCCTTCCTGGCAATCTGCGTACTGGCCGTGTTGGGCGGGATTGTCGCGGCTCCGCCAGAAGCGGGCGCGAAGGGTCCTGCGGCCGGAGCCAACTCGAAGAATCCACCGGCTGAGCCCGCCGCTGCCGCGCCGGTCGTCGCGGCGAGCGTGGCACCGGCGGTCGAGGTCACGAAGCCGGCCGCCCCCGCCAAAGCCGCCTCGCCCGCCGAGGTGCAGCCCGTGTCTTCCAAGAAATCATTCGGTGCCGGTTCTCCGAAGGGCAAACGCAATATCGAGTTGAACTAGCAGCAACCGTTTCGGGTGACGATGCTCAGGCATGAGGCCTGTTTCTTTTGAGTCTCATTCGATCACAATCCACGACGCGCCCCACCACGAGATCGTGAAAGGAATCCCATGAGTGCCACGTCCGAGAAATCGGGAGTTCGCCAGAAGGCTTTACAAGAGGAACTCAGAGAACTCGTTGACGTCGTCGGCCCGGGGCCGCTCGTCGACTTGCTGCTGGAGCGGGCCTTCCAGCTACAAGCCACGGATATCCATCTCGACCCGGGTGAAACCGGTCTCCGTGTTCGCCTGCGAGTCGACGGTCTCTTGCACGACGTGGCCAAGCTCCCGACCGAGATGACGTCGCACGTCATTTCCCGCGTGAAGCTCATGGCCAACATGGACATCACCGAGCGCCGGCTGTCCCAGGACGGGCACATCGCCAACGCGGTGCTCAAGCAGCAGCGCGACATTCGCGTCGGCAGCGGACCCACCATTTACGGTGAACGGCTCGTGCTGCGGCTCATGCCCGACGCCAAGCAGCTCACCAAAATAGAAGATTTGGGATTCGATGAGGCCCAGATCACCCAACTGCGTAAAGCCGTTTCGGCGCCTTACGGCATGATTCTCAGCGTGGGACCCGTCGGGTCGGGCAAGAGCACCACGATGTACGCCTGCCTCGACTCGCTCAACGACAAGGCCAAGAGCCTGTGCACGATCGAAGACCCGGTCGAGCGGCGGGTCGACGGCGTCAATCAGATCCAGATCGATTCGCGGATCGAGTACGGCTTCGTCGAGGCGTTGCGCGGCGTGTTGCGGCAAGATCCTAACGTGATGATGGTCGGCGAAATCCGCGATCCCGAGACGGCCCACATCGCTTGCCGCGCCGGACTGACGGGCGTGACCGTGCTTAGCACGTTGCACGCCAACGACACGGCCTCGACGATCGACGTCTTCCGAGAATTCGGCGTGCCGCCGATGTTCATCGCCGACAGTCTGGTGTGCATCGTTTCGCAGCGGCTCGTGCGAAAAGTCTGTCCGCGCTGCAGTCAAACCACGCGTCCCGACGCGGCCATGGCCCAGTTCCTGGGTCTCGATTCAGAGCAGGCCGCCAAGACCGAAATCATGAAGGGCGTCGGTTGCGACCAGTGCTTCCATACCGGCTATATGGGGCGAACCGGCGTATTCGAGCTGATGACGATGGACGATTCGCTGCGCGAAGCGGTCCTCAAGGGCCGTTCGCACGTGCAACTGCTCGACCTCGCCAAGGCGAAAGGGATGCAGACGCTCGAGTCGTCCGCGAAGAAGAAGGTCCTCGACAAGGTCACCACCATCGAGGAAATTCACCGCGTGCTGACGGCGTTTACCAGCTAACGCGGACCACGGCTTTCGCGGCTGTTAGCGATTTTGATCAAAAGGTGCGCGCACTGCTGGTGCGTTTGCCCATGCATTGCACGACTGCCCACCCAAAGCTGCGGGCATGCCACCCGACAAATTGCCGCTGAGGAGTAGTGCCGCGGGGTAGGGCTATCGTTGAGCCTCCGACCCGAGGCTTCTCGGCCGCGACTCAGGATTCGCCGCGATCGAATCCTGGCTGCCAAGGGGCTTGCGGGCCGTTCGAAAAGCAACATGCCCGGCCGGTGGAAGAAGCGGCATCCGTGCCGAACAAGCCATCCTTGGTGCCTGAACGCTTGTCGTCAATTCACGGTGCGTTTGGGGTGAGTGAGTGTTCGCTTCTCCACTTGGGAAATCCCGGCCGGGCATGTGTGCTTCGATCCGTCACTGATTCAATGATGCGTTGAGTTCTACTGCGATAGCGTGCGAAACAATTGGCCGAACTCGGGCATCTCTTGCTTGAGCACGTCGAGCCAGGCTGACGGGTTCCAAATTTCGACGCAGATCACGGCCCCCACCAGCATCACATCCTGATTGGCGGCGACGCCCAAGAACTCGCGAAACGCTTCGGGCAACAAGAGTCGCGACCGGTTGGCCAGTCGCACGTGCGTGTGTCGTGTGGAGAGCAGACGACCGAAGCGCTGCACGTCGGTCCAACGCTCTTCCATCCGGCCGGCGTCGATTTTCTTGCGGATCAGTTCGACGCCATCGTCGAGCCGGGTCTGCCAATCGGTGCCACGCCACAGGCTCAAGCACCCGGCCCGTTCCTTTGCCAGAATGCAACCGCCCTCTTCATCCGCCACGGCCGTCGCAAACTCGGTCGGCAGCGAAAGTCGACTGCGTTCGTCGATTGTTCGCTTGTGCTCGCCGGTGATGAAAGCAGACGGGACCATCGGAAAACTCAGTCGAAATGATGCCGGATTCCGCAAAACGCCCTGCGGCTTTTAGGCACCAAAACTTGCGGCTGAGCCTCCTCGCTGCTCTCGCAACTTGATCTTACTGGGATCGAATCCCACATTCAATAGGTTGTCAAAGATCGATTTGGGCTCAATTCCCACAAATCTAGCAAGGGCCAGCATATCCAGACCCTGGGCTGATCGCAAACGTGTGGGAGTCGTTTTCAGAAAAAGAAAAGAAGAACCGATCGCACCGATGAGAGCGGTCGCCGATTAACCGAACACCTGCTTGAGGCGTTCGCGAACTTCGGCGGAGGAGAGGCGCGCGGAGGCCGCCTCGACGATCTTCTGCACCAGCGGATCGTGCTCGATCGCCAATCGATCCTGAAACAGCGAGGCGACCTCGGCCGGCAGGAATCGCGTGCGTTGGGCGAAGCCGTATTCGTCGCCCCGACGGCGATTGGCGAAGTAATACCGTTGCGGATAGCAGACGAACAATCGATCGCGGGCCCGCGTGAGCGCCACATAAAACAGGCGGCGCTCTTCTTCGATTTCCTCTTGCGACGCCGTGGCCATGTCAGACGGAATGTTGCCGTCGGCCGCATGAATCACAAAGACCGAGTCCCATTCCAATCCCTTGGCCGAGTGAATGGTGCTCAAGATCACGTAGTCCTCATCGAGCAGCGGATCGGCCGCGAAGTCTTGCGTCGACGTGGGCGGGTCGAGCGTGATGTCGGCCAGGAACTCGGTCCGATCGGCAAAGCGTCCCGCCACGATTTCGAGCTGCTCCAGGTCGCGCAGCCGGGCCTGCGGATGATCCAATTTTTGTTCCAACAGCGGTCCGTAGAGGGTGCGGATGCGGTGGACCTGACTGGAGATCGATTCGCTCTGCGCGTCGGGTGACGAGAGACCGATCATCATTTCGACAAGGGCCGTCCAAGTCTCGCCCGCCTGAACGGGAGGCGAAAAATCTTTCCACACGCGAAAATCGCCGCGCGCGTCGGCGAGTTTCGACAACAACTGGGCCGCCTTCTTGGGACCGATGCCGGGAATGAGCTGCAACATCCGCCCACCGGCCAACGTATCGCGCGGGTTTTCAGCCAGTCGCAAGAACGACAACAGGTCCTTCACGTGGGCCGTCTCGATAAACCGCAGGCCGCCGTATTTTTGAAACGGGATGTTCCGCCGCGCCAGCTCCAATTCCAAGTCGAGACTGTGATGGCCGGCGCGGAAGAGAATAGCCTGCTGTTTCAGTGTCGTGCCGCTTTCCCGCGAGCGCAGGATCTGGGCCACCACAAACTGAGTTTGCTCCGCCTCGTCCTGGCAATGCACCAGCTCGGGCAGCAGACCCTGCTTGCGATCGGTCCAGAGATTCTTGCGAAAGCCTTCCTGGGCCTGGAACATCACGGCGTTCGTCGCGTCGAGAATCGGCTGCGTGCTGCGATAATTCTGCTCAAGCGCCAGCACAGTCGCGCCGGGGAACTGAGCCGGAAAATCCAAAATGTTGCGGACGGTCGCCGCGCGGAACGAGTAAATCGACTGGGCGTCGTCTCCCACGACCGTCAGCCCCTGTCCAGCGGGGGCCACGCCTTTCAGAATCTCGGCCTGCAAGGCGTTCGTATCTTGATACTCGTCGACCAGGATGGCGTCGAACCGCGAGCGGATGACTTGGGCTGCCTCGGGCTTCTCGAAGAGGGCGTGCCAGTAGAGCAGCAAATCGTCGTAGTCGAGGACGGCCAGGGACTCTTTGCGATCGACATACGCGTGAAAGAGCCCTTTGAGCGCATCGATATGCTGGCGACACCAAGGGAAGCAAGTCTCGACGACTTCGGCGAGCGGCTTTTGGCAGTTGACGCAGCGGCTGTAGATATCGAGGCACGTGCCTTTGAGCGGAAATCGCGTTTTGGAATCGCCTAGCCCCTGGGCCGCGCGTTCCTCCTGCATCAGGTCTTCGGAATCACCCCGATCGAGGATGGTGAAGGCCCGGGGCAGCCCGACCGAATCACAGTGCAGTCGCAGCAGCCGGCTGGCGACGGCGTGAAACGTGCCGCCCCAAATGCGCCGCGCAACGGAACCGGCGTTGATTGCATGCCCCAACTTCTGACGCGAGCGCTCCAGAATCTGATCGACGCGGCGGAGCATCTCGGCTGCGGCCCGGCGCGTGAATGTCAAAAGGAGGATGCGACCCGGATCGATCCCGCCGGCGATCAGGCAGGCGACGCGATGCGCCAGCGTCGCCGTTTTGCCCGTGCCGGCTCCCGCAATGATCAACAGCGGCCCGTTGTCATGGCCGGCGGCCGCCCGCTGCTGCTCATTGAGCTCGGCGAGGATCGTATCGATGTCGGGCCTGGCTGAGTCGGGTGTAGCGGGCATCCCTGCGATTCTCGCTCACAAACTGCGGCGGTCCAGTGCATTCGAGGCCGAGGTGTATAATGACGCCCCGAATCCACTTTCGGGAAGGGAGAACCTCCGGATGAGTCCTAGCGCCGCGCTGGACGTCGATTGCCGAACCGTGAAAGCACGGCTCGACGCGGGCGAGCCCCTCGTGCTGCTCGATTGCCGCGAACGAGACGAATACGACTTCGTGCGCATTGCCTCGGCTCGCCTGTTTCCCATGAGCGAGCTGCCGGAACATACGGCCGAGCTGGCCCAGCTTCGCGACGCCGAGATAGTGGTCTACTGTCACCACGGTGTGCGCAGCCGCCAGGTGGCCAACTGGTTGCGCGGCCAGGGATTCGCACACGTGCAGAGTCTGGCCGGCGGGATCGACCGGTGGGCTCAAGAAATTGACCCGACACTGGCGCGATATTGAGCGTCGATCAAGGCCGAGCGCTGGGGATCGTTTCGTCCCAAGCCAGCGACGAGTTTTCGCGGGCTGACGGCTCAGATGTGACGCCGGAGAACAGGTAAACGCCCCCTTTGCCACCGGCGTCTGCAATCGAGCACGCGACCTTTCGACTATCGGGGGAGACAGCGAGAGCCCAGTAGCAATCCCCGGTGGAGGCGTAGGCCGGCAGCGGTAACGTGAACAGCGGATTGTGCCGCCGCACATCCCAAAGCTGTGCGGTCCTCTGCTCGGGCGAAACGACGAGCAACAGCCGCCCGTCGGCAGAGAATGCCAACGGCCCGACCTCGCGACCCATCCCCGACAAATAGGCCTGTTCGTTGCCAGTCCGCGCGTCCCAGAGTTCGACCCCTCCAGTCACCGCGATCGCCAGAAGGCTGCCGATTGGAGCGAATTGGATATGGCCCGTTCCCCCCCGGTGTGCGAGCCGTGCGGGGAGCATTCGTCCCGTCGATAGATCGCACAGCAGAGTCTGCGAGGAATTTCGAGAAGCCAGGGCCAACAGATTTCCATTGGCCGAAACAGCGAAACCGTGTTCGCGGATGCCGCTCGTCTCGAAGAGAGGATCGGTGATCGTGTGGAGCTTGGCCCCAGTTTGAGAGTCGAACGAGTGAATGGCCCATTTCTGGTTCGCTTCTTCCAACACGAGCAGCGAACCCCGGGCATCGAACGCCACTGCGTTCGCGGTTCCGTTCGGCAGCGGAATTTTCCGTCGGCTTTCGTAGGTCTTGGCGTCGTAGATTTCGACCTTGCCTGGCGATCCGACCACGAAACTCTTGCCGTCCGGCGAATGGCAGCCGGCCCGCGCACTCACTTCGTCCAAGTCGCGCAGCAGTTTGGGGTGGGTCGACGAGACGTCCCAGAATTGCAAACGGTCGTCGGCCAGGTTTTCGAAACGCCTCGCAATCGCCATGCGTTGGCCGTCCGGCGAGAAGGCGAGTGGGATGGCCCGCTGTGTAGGCTTGTTTTTGGTGACCTTTGTCCATTGTGGCGTAATGGACGCGTCCCAGATGTCGACCATTCCGTCACGGGCCGTGGTGGCGATCCGCGTTCCATCCGGCGAATAGGCCACGCACCAAAGCCCCACGCCCGTGGGTTTACCGGAGTCCGCGGAGCCAGCGGCCGCATAGCGAATGGGCGCAGCGGTCCAACCTCGCCGGCTGGCAAGGTCCCAGATTCGCAGGACGCCATGACCGTCGCACGAGGCCAATTGCCTCCCGTCGGGAGAAAACGCGATCGATTCGATGTGCCCCAAGTGATCGGAATAGGTGGCGTAACGTCCCCCCGTGTGAATGTCGTCGATCTCGACCGTTCCGCGTCCCCCGCAGGCAATCAAGTCGCCGACCGGGCTGAACGACGCGCACTGGCCCTCGGTCGTCTGGCGCTCGAAGCGAAAGACCATTTCGGGCATTTCCCAGAGGCGGATCGCGTTGTCGTTGGCGATCGACGCCAGCAAGTGTCCGCTGGCGCCCCACGCGAGGCATTGAAT
>DASRXU010000345.1:0-17304 GCA_035687365.1 Planctomycetaceae bacterium
AACGGGGCTCGGCATCGAAAGGATCGTCGCACCCGGCTCGCCGTGCTCGATTGGGCCGGCCGTGCGGCCAGCGTTTGTGGCGGGCGAGGGGAGGGCGATCTGCGTCCACGAGTGACAGAACGTGTCGAACAGGCGGAACAAATCGACGATCCGCTGGCCTTTGAGCCGATTTTGCAAAGTGCCGCGTGAAGACAGTGTCGCGCGAATGCCGTGCGTGCCGGGCACCGAGTAGTTGAATTGCCAGGCCGGCTCATGTTCGGCCGCCCGACTCGCGCCGTTGACCTTGCGCTGGACGGGCGCCTGCCGGTCATCGCTCCAGTGCAGGCGGCAGATTTCTGCGTCGGTGCGCTCGTCCCAGCAGACGAATTCGAGCTGCGTGCCACCCATCGCTTCGACGTGCTCGGTGATTTCTTTCCAATAGTGGGTGGGCTCGACGCCGTTAGACCGCGCGATGCGATCGACCATCAGTTGCGTCTTGAACACGCCGGAAGTGCCCGCGAGCAGCGTGCTCATCGCTTGGATGTAGCGAAAGAAGAGCACGGTTTCGTCGTAACCGAACACGCGACCGACAATCAGCAGCACCAACAACGACAGGCACAGGCCCAGGGCCAGCCGATCGTTTTGAAAATAAGCCGAGACCAGGGTGACCACCGCCATTGCGACGCACAGGGCCGAAATCACCAACAGCGATTGGGCCCGCGACAGACCACGATCTTGCAAGCAATGATGGATGTGCCCGCGATCGGCTTCGCCGATGCCGCGTCCATTGAGTTTGCGTCGCACAATGGCCATACACGTGTCGAAGACGGGCACGCTGACTAAGACGAGCGGAATCGCCAGGGCGAAGCCGGTCGCCTTTTTCATCGACGATTCGATCGCCAGGGCGCCGATCACGAAGCCAATCGTGAGACTGCCCGAGTCACCCAAGTAAATGCTGGCCGGCGGCCAGTTGTGCAGCAGGAATCCGAACAGCGCCCCGGCAAAGACCAGCGACAGGGCCAGCGGGCCGAACAGCCCTTGCATATCGCACAAGCCGGCGACGGCCGCGCACACGATCAGTCCGATCGTTCCTGCCAGGCCATCGAGGCCATCGACTAGGTTGATCACGTTCGAGCAACTGACCAGCCAAAAAACGGTGAAGATCGAGCCGAGCAGCCCCATGCCGATCCGTGCGTCGAAAAGATGCAGCGATTCGACCGAGCGGCCCCAGATCACGAATGGCAAGCAGGCGACGATTTGCAGCAACAGCTTGGTCCGCGGTCGCAGGCTCACGCGGTCGTCCCACATTCCCAGAGCGCAAAACAAGCCGGCTGAGATTAGAAACATCGGGACGAAATGGCCGGGGTCGGCGTCGGCGTGCAGCCATTTCCAGTGATAGACCTTCGCGGCGACGACGATCGTACCGGCCATCGACAGGTAGACGGCCAATCCGCCGAGCACGGGAATGGGCGTGCTTTGGGATTTGCGGCGACCATCGGGGTGATCGAGCATGCCCGTGCGCCGGGCGACGACTTTGGCGACGGCCGTCAGGAAGTAGCTGGCCGAGATCGCCAAGAGGACGAAACCGACGGTCAGGGAGTCGAAATTCGCCAGCATGACAGCGACCGTTCTGGGCGACGAGGCTAAGCGCGGGCCAGAGGAGACGGAGCGTTCGACCGCTGGTCCCCCCTAAGTGGGCCGAAGTATACTGGCCGGCCTAATCCGGTCAACGCGGATTGTGGCACCGCAATTTGTGTAAAGCCTTTTACCGGTGCCATTTGCTTGGGATTCGGCCCTGGCGCAGGGAATTACTGCTCTCGTTGAGGCGCCCGAAGAATCCAAGTGACCTGCCCGCGTCTTTCTTAAGAGGCCGCAATCGGGCGTTCGGCCGCTTGATTTGGGTCGATTTCCGACCGAAACTGGAAGACAGGAAACGGTTTTCATCAATTTCGGCGCTCGTGTCAGGGAGGGACGGATCGTGACTGCCAAGCGCCTTGGGCTCACAGGTCGGAACGGGGGACGGTCGATGCTCGCAACTCCGATGGCGGCCCAGGCCGTGTTGGACCGCGAATACCTCGAGGTTCGCGCCAAGTTGCTCGAATTGGCCGCCTCGTTCGATCGGCTCGATCGCGGGGGTGGGATTTCCTCGGACGAGCGGCGGATGCAGTTGGTCCGCCAGGGATTGAAGGTCCTGCTGGATGAGACGGGCGACCGGGCCGAGCAGATTCAACTGATCTTCTCGCGCGCGTACGACGATGACTGGCAGAAAGCGTTTGGACTGGTGCCGCCGACGGCCGAACCGACTGCGGCTCAGGAGTAAGCGGGATGTATTACTTCGATCCGCATATCCATATGGTCTCGCGGACGACCGACGACTACGAGACGCTCGCCAAGATGGGCTGCGTGGGCTTGAGCGAGCCCGCCTTTTGGGCCGGCTTTGACCGCGGCAGCGTCGACAGCTTTCGCGACTACTTCCGCCAGCTCACCGATTTCGAGCGACGCCGCGCTCAGCAGTACGGCATCAAGCACTTCACCTGGCTGTGCATCAACGCGAAGGAAGCCGAAAACGTCCACCTGTCGCGCGACGTAATCGCGATGCTTCCCGAATTTCTCGACCAGCCAAGCGTGCTGGGCATCGGGGAAATCGGCCTCAACAAGAACACGCCGAACGAGGCCATCATTTTTCTCGAACACGTCGATCTGGCCGTGCAACACGATCAGTCGATCCTGATTCACACGCCCCACCTGGAAGACAAATTCCAGGGGACGATGATGATTCTCGACATGCTGTGCGACGACAGCCGGCTCGATCGGAACCGCGTGCTCGTCGATCACGTCGAAGAGCACACCGTGCGGCACGTGCTCGAAGAGGGTTTTTGGGCCGGGATGACGTTGTACCCCGTGTCGAAGTGCACGCCCTCGCGGGCCGTCGACATGATTGAAATGTACGGCCCCGATCGGCTGCTCGTGAACTCGGCCGGCGACTGGGGTCCGTCGAAGCCGACGGCCGTCCCCGATTTCATTCTCGAGATGCGCCGCCGCGGCCATCCCGAAAGTTTGATTCGTCGCATCGTTTACGACAATCCGATCGAGTTCTTCAGCCAGAGCCGCAACTTTCAGTTTCAGGCTCCGGACGCGATTGAAGAAACGATCCGCTCGTGATCGCGCGGCATGAGTATCGGGTGGCACTGGCGGCTTGTCCGCCAGTGGTTTTTTTGAAGACGTGCAAGGCACACTGGCGGACAAGCCGCCAGTGCCACCCAGAGAAACGTCCCTTGCTGTGTGAGTAGTTTGGCGATGAACGGCTCGCGCGTCCCCGACAATCCCGGTCAGTTTCCGACGACCCGCCTGCGTCGCAATCGACGAACGGCCTGGTCGCGGCGACTCGTGGCTGAAAATCGGCTCAGCGTCGACGACCTGATCTGGCCGGTGTTTGTGCACGAAGGGCAGGGCAAGCGCGCGGCGATCGCTTCGATGCCCGGCGTCGAGCGGCTCTCGATCGATCTCTTGGCCCAAGCGGCGAACGAAGCGTGCGAGTTGGGGATCCCCGCGATCGCTCTCTTTCCCGCGACCGATCCAGCCAAAAAGACGCCAGACGGCGAAGAAGCGCTCAACGCCGAAAACCTGGTCTGCCGCGGCGTCCGCGCGATCAAAGCCGCCTGCCCCGAAATCGGCATCATGTGCGACGTGGCTCTCGACCCGTACACGACACACGGTCACGACGGCCTGCTGCGCGAGGGGCAAATCGTCAACGACGAAACGGTGGCCGTCCTTTGCCGACAAGCGGTGAACCAGGCCCAAGCCGGCTGCGACATCATCGCGCCGTCCGACATGATGGATGGCCGCGTCGGCGCGATTCGTCGCGCTTTGCATGAAGCCGGCTTCGACCACGTCCAAATCCTGGCGTACGCCGCCAAATACGCGTCGGCCTTTTACGGTCCGTTTCGCGACGCGGTCGGCTCAGCCCAAAACCTGGCCGGCGGCGACAAGAAGACGTATCAAATGGACCCGGCCAACGGCGACGAGGCGCTGCGTGAAGTGGCCCTCGACATCGCCGAAGGAGCCGACATGGTGATGGTCAAGCCGGGTATGCCGTATCTGGACATCGTCCACCGCGTCAAAGAGGCGTTCGGCCTGCCGACGTTCGCCTACCAGGTGAGCGGCGAATACGCGATGCTCTGCGCGGCGGCCGAAAAAGGCTGGCTCGACCGCGAACGCGTGATGCTCGAAAGCCTGCTGGCGTTCAAACGCGCAGGCGCCGACGGCGTCCTCACTTATTTCGCACTCGACGCGGCCAAACGCCTGAAGCGGGGCTGAGTTGCGAGGACGAGCGGCGGGGACAATCCTTCCGGGAGCTGATTTATCCCAGGAGTTTGGTCCGTCGCGTCCGATCCGCCGTTAGAATGTGTGCCACGCGGAGCGCGACCCGGGTCGGGCGAGCAGTTTCCGTCGACACGCTTGGCCATCGCGCACCAGCACGGGGCGGAGATCAAACATGGTTATTGCAAGTTTAGAGCCGCTGGAACTGGGCGCACTCATCGTCGCCGGCGTGATCGTCGCGGGCCTGATTTACTGGCGGATGCGCCAAGGCCGAATGGACAAAGAGGCCCAAGACGCCGATCAGCCGAAGCCCTAAACGGGCGGCCCGAACGCCAAATTCTGGCGTCGATCGCGCGCGCCCGAGCCGCGGGCTTGATCCGGCGGGCGAACTCTACGCCGCCTCGGCCGAATCCTCGTCGGTGTAGACGAGGAAGAAAATGCTGTTGATGGCGTCCTCGATGTAGCTCTTGATGTTCTCGCTCTGGACGGTCTCCACCAGGCTTTCCAGCTGCTCGACGACGCGGTCGACTTCGTCGCTGGTGATTTCCTCGTACTCCTGCCCGTCGTTCTGGTCGTCGAGCTGTTCTGCCGCCATGTCCGCCTCCTCAAAGACCGGTGCCTTTCGTCTTTAATCGGCTGCGGCCGACGGGCGGCATGAATTTCGGCAAAAGGGGGATAATCCGCGCGCGAACGATTTCCAAACGCGGAACTGCGGCATCAAGTCTCGACTGCCCGACGCACGTTGGTGAGTCGGTGACCGATGCCCCCTCACTCCCCGGCCCCTTTCCCGCGAGGGGCTTTGCACAAAAACGCCGTCCTGCACAAAAACTCGGACGGCCGCGCAAAAACTCTCTGACTGAGGCGTTAGGGGGCGGATTCGACCGAGAAGACCATTCCGGACAATCCGTCTGATCGAGCCGCTTTGGCGGAAGCGTTCTGGGCATCTTCTCGCGCTTGAAAGATCTCGGCGACCTTTCGCGATTTAAACGCACGTGTTCCGTCCGGCCCTTCACATGCAAGCCAAGTGGCTCGCCCAGCACGGTCAACCACTTTCACCACGAAGCTCATTAAGTCACCTTGTCGGGACGATCGATTCAAACTGGTTCTATGACAACCGAGAACGCTTGCGTCGAGAGCGTTTTCCAGATTTTGCCTCCGACATTGCCTCCGTCTTTGAGACTCGGGAGAGCGCCCAGTCAGCCGCCGTCGGGCGAGTCGCGCGATTAAGCGGGAACGTACGTCAACCTAATCACGTCCTCGCCAATGAGATCGCTCGTCACAAGGCGGAGCGGCGGCCGGGGGCCGACGAAGAATGGCTTGCCGCGACCAAGTACGATGGGGTGGAGGTAAAGTCGATATTCATCAATCAGACCAAGGTTGGTCAGGCTTCCTGCCAAGTCTGGTCCGGCAACATCAATCTCCCCAACGAGCTGTGCCTTCAGCCCACGTATCACCGCCTCGAGGTCATCCGCGACAAGCGTGGCGTTGGGGCCGACCGACTTCAACGAGCGCGACACGACCCACTTCGGTTGGCTCCGCCACACCGCCGCGTAGTCGTGTTCCTCCGCGCCCCAATCCGGAATGTCTTCGTCCCAATAACGCATGATTTCGTACATGCGGCGACCGTACACAACGCCCGCCACGTCGCGCACTTGCTCGATGAAGTGACGAAAGAGCGCCGGGCTTGGCCTGAATTCCAGATGGTCGACGTAGCCATCCAAGGACTGGTTCAATCCATAGACGAGCTTTGCCATGCTACAGAATCTCCACCCCAGGTTCTTCAGATAGCTTGAGCCGACGTTACGCCGAGATGCGGTTGGATACCATCTGCGCGCCGCATTGTCAGTGTGGCGCTTGCTGAACCGCGCAAGATGTCTTACCGGCCGCTGCGTTTCTTCGCGCTCGCTTTGGTCGCCTTCTTGGCCGACGTGGATTTTTTGGCGACGGTCTTTACCGCGGCGGGATTTTTCTTCGCCCCTTTGCTGAAGACCTTGTCCCAGCCCTCGGAGAATTTGACGGTGGTTCCTGTGTGAACTGTGTAACCGGTCATGAGTGTTCCTCGTTGTGACTCTCGCTTGGGTGCTCGCCGCTCGCGTGGCTCGGAGAAATCGAGAAGCACTCGCCGGCCGACGCTGGCGGCTCGGCTCGTCGTTCGTTTACAGGCCTAGCAATCGGCGGATTCCGAGCCAGCTTTGAATGTACGTCGCGAAGGGAAGTCCGTCGACTGTTGCTTCGCGGCGGCGCGTCATGCCATCGATGGCTGGGCCGTCGGCCACCATCTGCTCCAACAGTTGGCGGTGAAACTCTTCGTCGAGCGGCCGCAGGGCCTCGACGCGATTCATCAGCGCCAACGTGGCGGCGGCGAGAGCGAAGGCGCCCCAGTTGCTGGTGCCGGCGATTAAGTTCCAATCGGTCGCGATGCGGCAGGGAATCCAGGCGGACACGTCGCCCTCGATGCGCCGGGCCAAATCCTCCCAGGGGATGCAGCCCATGCCGATCTCATTGCCGCCGTCGCCGATACCGATCGTTTTGACGTCCGAGCCCTCCTTATATAAGAGGTGTAAGGGCGCGGTCGTGCTGTCGATGAGTTGGCCACGCACGTTGTGGCAGTGGTTGCGATGTGCGGGCGGCACGGCCGCTCGGAATTTGGCTAAAGGAACCGAGGTGTTGCGCGGTTGAGCCGCCAACGATTGCTCGTCGTGGCTCGGGCCGACCCGCTCGATGGCGATCAAGTGGGTCAAATGCGATCCGCGATCGCTGTTCACAAAATCGTCGAGCCAAGCGGCCGGATCTGTACAAACTTCGACGGGAATTGGACCTGCTGCCGCGCGGGCTGCCGCTTGCACGGCCGAGGCGCAGAAGCTATCGGTCACGAGCGTCGCGCGAACGCCGACCGATTCGAGGGCCGAGGCGAGCAGCACGGCCCCGGGCGGTCCATCGGTTTCGGCGCACGGAAATTCGGCGTCGGGCACAAAAAATCCGGTGACGATTGCGACGTGACGGGCGGTCGTTGCCAGACTTTCGGCCGCTTGCGCGAGATGGTGGGGACAGAGCGGCCCGAGTTGCGCCTCGGTCGAAATCAGTCCGCGCCCTGCCGGGTCGCGCCGCACCAAGGCTTCGATTTGGTCGATCAAGGAGGCTGACACGGGCGGCCCTACTCGCGCGGTGAACGCAGGCAGTCGCAATATCTGGAGACGGCAGCAGTAGAACGGGCGAGGGGCGACTTCACAACGGAGTGCAGAAGCGGCTGGAACTTCTCAGCACTGGGAAAGCGAGTTTCTCGCTGATTCTTGGTTATGGGAAATCCTTTTGCCCCTTACCTCCGGGAGTAGACAGTCTGCCAGAACGCTGACAGAATCCTCGAAGCGAACCCGGTTTCGGGCGGGCTCGGTACGCGCATTCCCGACTTCCTGAATTTGGTTGGCGTGCTGAATTCCCTTCGATCTCGAAGCCCCTCTGCCCGTATGACTGACTGTGTCGTGAAGTGCCGATCTGACCGTGCCTGATCTTTGATCTGGGCCGATCGGATTGGTGCCTGCCGGGTCGACCTGATTGATGGAACAAGAGAGATGGCGAAGAAGCTCTCGACGTCAGACATCTTAAAAGCAGCGCGGGCTCAAGCGGGGCAGGGAGGAGAAGCGCCGGCCCCGACGGAAGCCGCTGCCTCTGCAACAACCGACGCGACGCCAGCAGCCGCGGCGCCACCCGCCGCCGAGCCAGTCGCGGCCACTCCCGCTCCGAGCGCGCCTGCGGCACCTACCAGCGCAGCTCCGAAATCGACGAAAGACATTCTGGCAGCCGCACGTGCCCAGTCGGGTGGTGCCGCGCCCAGTGCGCCGGCCGCCCCGAAAGCGACCCCTGCTAAAGCTCCGGCAGCGCCGGCCGCAGGAGGCGCCTCTTCGACGAAAGACATTCTCGCTGCGGCCCGCGCGCAAACGGCCGGTGCAGCACCCGCCGCCGGCGGCGCGAAATCGACCAGTGATATCCTCGCCGCCGCGCGAGCCCAATCCGGAAAAGCTGCGGCCCCCGCGGCCGCGGGTGAAAAGCCCGCAAAAGCTGCAGTGGCGAAAGCCGCCCCGGCGGCAGCCGCGGCGCCGGCTGGTGCTCGTCCGTCTGTTCAAGAAATGCTCAAGGCGGCTCGTGAAGGCAAAGGTGCGGCGGCCGCTGCCGTCGCAACACCAGCCGCAGCCACTGCTGTGAAGCCTGCGCCGGTCGCCCCCGTCATTCCGAAGAAGCCTTCGGCCAAAGCGGCAGCGGCCGAGGTCGAACCGCGACGCGGATTTCTGGCCGGCACGGCTTGGGTGTTGTTCGGCTCTCCGTTCCGTCTCGCGTGGGCGGCGTTTGCCGCCACGATGGGCTTGGGCGGATTAGCCACGGCCCGCTTCATGATGCCGAACGTATTGGTCGAGCCGCCTAGCAAATTCAAAGTCGGCCCTCCCTCGGATTATCCGCCCGCAAGCGTGGCGACCAAGTGGACGGCCCAGTACGGCGTCTGGCTGGTGCACAACGACTACAACGGCAAAGACATGATCTTCGCGTTGCAGACCGTCTGCACTCACTTGGGTTGCACGCCCAACTGGTTGGAAGGCGAACGCAAATTCAAATGCCCCTGCCACGGCTCGGGCTTTTACATCACGGGCATTAACTTCGAAGGACCCGCGCCGCGACCGCTAGAACGCATGGCGATTCGCCTGTCGGAGGACGGGGCCCTCGAAGTCGACAAGAGCCGCAAATTCCAGCAAGAGCTGGGTCAGTGGAACGATCCGGCGAGCTTTGTGGAGGTCGCCTGAGTGTCGCCGTCACGGAGGGCGAACTCGCGAACTCGACCGAGTTGCGGCTAAGCATTCTCTCAAGACACGGCGGCTTTGCATTTAAGGACTGAAGGACTCGTCATCTCAAGGCTGGTCTAACTAAACATGTCTGTCGGCGATTACATCCGCGACTCGCAGATCTGGAAGAGCATCTTTCGTCATCCGGCTCCGTACGACCGGCGCAACCGCGTCGTTGTCATGTTGACGAACTTCTTCCTGCACCTGCACCCGGTTTCGATCAAGCAGCAGGGAATTGCCCTCTCTTACACCTGGTGTATGGGGGGCATCACGTTCTTCCTGTTTCTGGTCGAGACGATTACCGGCGTGCTGTTGATGTTCTATTACCGCCCGACCCTAGAGTGGGCGTTCAACGACATCCTGGCGCTGCGCGACGTGACGACCTTGGGCATCATGCGGGAGATTCACCGCTGGGGCGCCCACGCCATGGTAATTGCCGTCTGGCTGCACATGTATCGCGTCTTTCTGACCGGCAGCTACAAACCGCCGCGCGAGTTCAACTGGATCGTGGGCGTGCTGCTGTTGGTGATGACGCTGATGTTGTCGTTCACCGGCTACTTGTTGCCGTGGGATCAGTTGGCGATCTGGGCCATCACCGTTGGTTCGAACATGGCTCGCGCGACGCCGTTTCTGGGGCACGAAGGCCCGGGCAACCAGCTACTGAATATCGGCGGCTTCGACTTAATCACCAACGGGAGCGATGCGCGCTTTTTGCTGCTGGGCGGTCGCTTCGTCGGCGAAGCGACGCTCAACCGTTTTTACATTTTGCATTGCGTGGCGATTCCGCTCGTCGCGGCCGGCTTGATTGCGATTCACTTTTGGCGCGTGAGGAAGGACGGAGGCATCAGCCAGCCTTTGTGACCGCGACACATTGGTGAGCGGCACACCGGCAAGCTGAAGTGTAGGGCAGGCCGTGCCTGACCTACGACTGACTCGCCCAATCGGAGCTGTTTTAAAGAACGAATTGGATGCTTGACCCGCACCCGGATCTCACACTCGACGTCATTCACGGACTGGGATGGATCTACCTCATCCTGGCCGCGATGAATTTCACCTGGGCGGTTTACGTCTTCCGCAAGGGGACGCATTTTCGCACGGCGCTGGGCGGTCTACTGAACCATCCTCAGGATGTGCCCAGCGCGGCCCTGTGGGCCTTGTACGGCACGTTTCTGGTCCTGATCGGCGTGGGTCACCTCGTCAAGAACAGTGATCCCGACACGTTTGTGATCCGCCTGCCCGAGTGGTTCAAGAATGGGATCGACTGGGCCGTCGCCAGCCCGCAGATGTACTTCGGTCTTTCGATTGTCGGCTTCGGCCTGGTGGTGGCCCTGCGCAAGTGGCTGGTGAAGCCGACGGTCGCCTGGACGCTGCTCAACGCGGGACTGTTGTTCCTGGCCCTGAGCTTGACCGACTACGACTTTCGCCAGATCGTCGGCAAGCCCGACAATGTGCCGATCGTTTCGATGTTGTTCATCGTCGCGTTTTTCACCTGGCTCTATTTCAAGCGCGCGGTGGAGAACGACGAGCGGATTGCCAGCGGACGGCCGGTGCTCGAGGCCGAGCATAACGACAAGGTCCTGGTCTGGCCCGACCTGGTTTACACCGAGTTGATCTGCATGGTCGTGCTGACCGCCGTGCTGGTGGCCTGGGGGATCGCGCTGCAGGCGCCGCTCGAAGAGCCGGCCTCATCGGTGCGCACGCCCAACCCGTCGAAGGCTCCGTGGTACTTCCTCGGTTTGCAGGAAATGCTCGTCTATTACGACCCGTGGCTGGCGGGCGTCGTCTTTCCGAGTTTGATCATCGTCGGCCTGATGGCGATCCCCTACATCGATTTTAACCCGCGGGGGAACGGCTATTACTCGTATAAAGAGCGGTCGTTTGCCGTTCTCACCTTCATGTTCGGGTTTCTGCCGCTGTGGATCGCGACGATTATTTTGGGAACGTTTCTCCGCGGCCCGAACTGGAATATTTTCGGCATCTATGAGTATTGGGACGTTCACAAGCTGGAAGTTCTCAACAACGTCAACCTGTCGGAAATGTTCTGGCTGCAATGGTTGAAGACCTCGCTGCCGGTGGCGCCTGCCGATGTGAGCGCGGCCGGAAAGCTCGGATACATTTTCCTGCGCGAGTGGCTCGGGTTCGCGGTGATCTTCGCGTATTTCTTCTTCCTGCCGCCGCTGTTGGCGCGGAGCAAGTACTTCTCGAAGTTCTACGCGAAGATGGGTTTCATTCGATACATGGTGTTCGCCAACCTCTTGCTGTGGATGGCGGCATTGCCGATCAAGATGGTTTTGCGTTGGACGGTCAACCTCAAGTACATCGTCGCCATCCCCGAATGGTTTTTTAACATCTGAACGCTGCCTGAGTTTTGAGCAGGGCGCGCGGATTCCTGCGTCCGTTTCGGAGTTTCAGACGAGATGCCGGCCACCGAATCGAATTTTCGCGACGTCAAAAAAGTGCACGTCGTCTTTGCCGTCACCGCGGTCATCATGCTGTTGACCACGTTGTGGATGATGGCGGCCGACCAGTCACGCGAGTGGACCGGTTACCAGCGGAGCTTCGAGAAGCTGCAGAGTCAGAAGCAAATTGCCGCGATCAATTCGATCGAGAAGAGCCCACAATACGAGACGTCTAAGGAAGAGCTGGACGCCAAGAAAAAGGCGGCCAAAGAACATCTCGAATCGATCAAGCCGCAGGTTGACGCCGCCAACAAGAAGCTCGCCGAAGCTGACCGCTTGTTCGACCAGGTCAGCCGCAATGTGCGCAGCGTCCGCGCCTATCGAGACAAGGCGCGGGCCGATTTCGACCTGGCCGTGCGCGACAACGCCTCGCAAGACGAACTCAAGAGGTTGCAAAAGGAGTTCAACGAGAAGCAGGCGATTGTCGACACTGCCGAACTCGACGTACAGGCGAAGAAGGCCGACAAGGACGCTGCTCAGGCCGAGGTCAAAACGCTCAACAAGTCGCTCGACGACGCCAACGCCGGCCTGACGAAGCTGAACACCGATCTCGACCTGCGCGAGAAGGCGCTGGCCAAGCTCGATCCAACTGGTTTCTCAGCCTTCAAGAAAACGATCATGGAGTGGCCGATCATCAACGGCTTCAACTCCCCCTTGAAGATCACGCAGGACTGGTTGCCGACGCTCACGATTCAACTGGGCATGGCCCGCACGGCCCGTTTCGACCGCTGCCGCAGTTGCCACGTCGGCATCGACCGCGTCGAAGCGGGGAACATTCCGTCGTTCCCCATGGGGCATCCGAAAGGCGAAGGCCTTTCCAACATGGTGCTCGAGAACAAGTATCCCAATCCGTTCGGCACGCATCCGAACCCCGACCTGTACCTGACCGGCGCCAGCCCGCACCCACTGCAACGCTTTGGCTGCACGATCTGCCACGACGGGCAGGGTTCGGGCACCTCGTTCAAAGATGCTTCGCACACCCCGAATGATCCATACACCTCGGAAACGTGGCACGAAAAGCATCACTACGCTTCGAATCACTTTTGGGATACGCCGATGCAGCCCGAGCGGCTGCGCGAGTCGACCTGCATCAAGTGCCATCACTCGGTGGTCGAGCTGGGCGTCCATCCGACGTTCGGTGCCAGCGCCCCCAAGTTGTACAAGGGCTACAACCTAATCAAAGAGTACGGCTGCTTCGGCTGCCACGAGATTCAGGGGTTCGACGGCACGCGGCCGATCGGTCCCGACTTGCGGCTGGAGCCGTCGACCGAGGCCGAAGCCGCCAAGATCGCCGCCGACCCGACGCAGATCGCGGGCACGATGCGAAAGGTCGGCCCGTCGCTACGTCACGTCGGCAAAAAGCTGACGCCCGAGTTCATCAGCTACTGGGTCGAAAAGCCCGATCGCTTCCGCCCCACGACGCGCATGCCTCAGTTCTTCCACAACTCGAATCAAGACCAGCCAGACGATCTGCTAGGAAAGCGTTTGCAACCGGTCGAGATTGCGAGCATCGCGCATTACCTCTCGGCGAATACCGAAGACTATCGCCAAGCCAGGCCGGCCGAGGGCTATGAACCCGACGCCACGCGGGGCAAGGATCTCTTCTCGAAACGCGGCTGCCTCGCCTGCCACAGTCACGAGGCGTTTCCCGATTCGAAAGCCACGTTCGGCCCCGAGCTGAGCCGCGTCCACTCGAAGATGCGGCCCGGCGAGGAAGGGTTTGCCTGGGTCTATAGCTGGATTCGCGACCCGCAGGCGTATCATCCGCGCTCGAAGATGCCTAACTTGTTCCTTGAACCTTACAAAGAGGGCAAGCTCGAGATCGATCCGGCCGCCGACATCGCCGCCTTCCTGCTGCAGAAGGGCCCCGAAAAGTTCCAAGCGCCGGCGACGCCGAAGGGGGAATTCAACGGCACGCTCGACGAGCTCGTGAAGCTCTTCCTCGCGAAGACGCTCAGCACGGCCGACGCCGACAAAGTCCTTGCCTCGCGGCAATACCCGATCGCCAAATCGAAGATTCGCGGCGACGAGGTCGAGCTAGCGAGCGCCGATGGCAAGCCGGTCGACGAGAAACAGTGGCAGGCGATGCGGCTCAACTACGTGGGCCGGCGCACGATCTCGCGCTATGGCTGTTACGGCTGTCACGACATCCCGAACTTCGAGACGGCCCGCCCCATCGGCACCACGTTGCAGGACTGGGGCCGAAAAGACACGAGCCGGTTGGCTCCGGAGCACATCGACGAATGGCTTGAAAAGAACAAAGAAGCCAACGGGATGTCGATGCACGAGCGAGTCGTCGAAGCGATGAAGGCGGCCCGCGGCGGCGGCACGGCCACCGGCGAGTTCAAGGGCGACGAGCAAGAGCGCGAAATGCGGGCCGCGTATTACTACAACGACCTGACTCACCACGGGCGGGCCGGCTTCCTCTGGCAGAAGCTTCGCGATCCCCGCAGCTACGATTACTTGAAGACCGAGACCAAGGGGTACGACGAACGGCTGCGCATGCCCAAGTTCCCCTTCAACGAAGAAGACGTCGAAGCCATCTCGACCTTCGTGCTCGGCCTCGTCGCCGATCCACCGGCGAAAGAATACCTCTACCGTCCTGAAGGACCCGCCAAGGCGCGGATCGAGGGTGAGCGACTGCTCGACCGGTATAACTGCGTCGGCTGCCACATGATCGATATGCCGGAAATTCACTACGCGATCGAGCCGAGCGAAATTACAGGGAGCGTCCTGCAGCCAGGCGACTACCCGGCGTCGCGCGATTTGTTGCTCAAGCTCAAGCCTCCGCGCAAGGCGATTACCGGCCAGAAGCAAACCGTCAAACTGCAGGGAGCGGACAAGTTGCTGCCCGTAATGCGGTTCCACGGTCTGATCATGAATCGTCCGGATGCGGGCGATCCGCCCGAGGATCAGGAATACGCTTACGATTCGTGGGAGACGCTCGACGTCGACGGGAAGATCGTGTTCCCCGCCAGCCGCCTGCTCGTGAAGAAGCCGCGCCTCGCGCCCGGTTCGACGCCGCAAGACGGTTACTCGGTTCCGCCCCGAGGCGGCGACTTCGCCCAGTGGCTTGTCGAGAAGCTGTCGACCACCCGTGATCTCAATCGGCAGTTGGCGTGGCAGATGGCGCCGCCGCCGCTCTACAAAGAGGGGATCAAAGTCCAGACGCCCTGGCTCTACCAGTTCTTGCGAGAGCCCTATCGCCTGCGGCAAACGACCGTGCTGCGCATGCCGCGGTTCAACATGAGTGCCGAGGAAGCGCAAACGCTGGCCAATTATTTCGCGGCCGTCGACAATGAGCCGTTCCCGTACCAAAAGGTGCCCGAGCGCGATCCCGATTACCTCTCGGCTCAGACGACTCAGTACGAGAAGTATCTGGGGCCGCACAACGCCGACTATCTGAACGAGGGCTGGAAGGTCTTCAACGGGGCGGCGTGCATCAACTGTCACTCGCTTGGCGGCCGCGAGGTGAAGGTCGGCGATCCGAAGAAGGATATCCGCGGTCCGAACCTGGAGTACGCCTCGGACCGCTTGCGTCCCGATTGGCTGATGCTGTGGTTGTACAGCCCGCGTTGGATTACGCCTTACACGTCGATGCCGCAGGTCTTCCCGAAGAGCCAGTCCGCCTCGGGCGATTTGGCGAACTACTTCGGGGGTGACAACGGCATTCAGGCGATCGCCACGCGCGACGCACTCGTCAACTACCATCGCCTGATGGAAGAAGGGGCCAACAAGAAATCTGTGGCCGAAGGAGCGACGCCGACACCGAAGCCCGAGGCGAACAGCCGGAGCGGCGAAGGCTCGCCGCGCTCTCGCGGTCGACAACGAAGGCCCTCTGCATCCAGCGAACGACCTACCACCGGAGGTTCTGAATAAGGTTATGAGAGTGACTGCAAAAACGAGCCTGACGTTTGTCGCGCCGGCCGCCGTGTTGGCGCTGGCGGCGACCGTCGCTGGCCTTTCCGGTTGCGGCGGCGCGCAAGGCGTGACGACCGGCGCCTCCGCCCCGACGGCAATTACGATTCGGCACGGCAAGGAGAAGGGCGAAGCGGTCCCCGTCGCGGCGAAAGGCGGCGGTAATCCGGCCGGCGGCGGACCGGTAGCGGCAGCCGGCTTTGGGACTCTCAAGGGCAAGGTGGTGATGCAGGGGACGCCGAAGCCGCTCGAGTCCCTCACTGCCGAGGCCGAAACGAAAGCGCCGATCTGTGCGAAGGCCGGCATTCCGAACGAGAAGTTGGTTCTCGGCGAAGGAAACGGCGTCGCCAATGTGTTCATCTTTCTGGCGAAAGCGCCGCCGGGCGTCTCCGTGCCGCCGCCTCCCGGTGAACCGGTCAAATTCGATCAGAAGGATTGTCGTTTCTTGCCGCACGCTTTGATCATTCGCGCCGATCAGGGGCTGCGGCTCCTGAACAGTGACGGCGTGACCCATAACACCCACATCTATGCCACGCGCAGCGACCCTTTCAATCAAGCGATTCCTCCTCACGACGCGAAGGGGCTCGAGTACCAATTTCAGAAGTCGGAAGCCAAACCCATCGAGGTCAAGTGCGATATCCATTCGTGGATGCGCGCGTACCAGCTCCCTCTGGATCATCCCTGGGGCGCGGTCACCAGTCCCAACGGTGAGTTCGAGATCAAAAACGTCCCGGCCGGAACCTACAAGTTTCAGGTCTGGCACGAGGCCGCCGGCGGCGGTGGTTATCTGGATCGCAATCTCGAGGTCACCATCAAGCCGAACGAAGTGACCACCAAAGACATTCCCTATGATGTCAGCAAGCTCGAGCTTTAGAGGTCGACGAGTGGCTAGCGACTTTGCCTCAACAATTTCTGCGGTAAGCCCCGGCAGGCTTGGTCTGCTGACGTCGTTGGTTGCGATGGTGACCCTGGCCGGCTGCGGCGAGGCAATGTCGCCCAAGTTCGTGACCAGCGAGTCGACCGCGAAACTTGCCAAACCGGCGCAGCGGGCCGTCGAGACCGAATTGGTCAAGGATTTCGGCGAGCCCAATCACAGCGTTGTGTGGGAAAAATTGCCGGTCGACTACGGCGCCTTCGAGGGCGTCGTCGAGGAATCGGCCAAAAACTTCTCCGATCCGGTGAAAGTCAAACTCACGCGCAAGGCCGACTCGAAAATCGCACTGGCTCACGACGACCTTCGCGGCGCGGGACTGGTTTGGACGTCCGGCTCCAACGCCGACGCTTCGGCCTGGACCAAAGGTCGCGATCCGAAAGAAGTTCCGCTCGATTATGAGGTGGAGCATTTCGATCCGGTCGCGTCGACATTGTCGGTTCGCGTCACTCCGGCGATTGCGGGCGACCAGACCAAGCCCAAGGAGGAAAAGCTGGACCCGCCCCAAGCGGGTGACAAGTTCACACTCTTGGGGCCGATGCTGACGCAGGGCCACAAGCTGTACATGACGCACTGCGAACATTGCCACGGCGTCACCGGCGACGGCCGCGGCCCGACCGGCCGCTGGGTCAATCCGCATCCGCGCGATTACCGTCAAGGGGTGTTCAAGTTCATGTCGGTCGATCAAACGGCAGGCCCCCAGCCGCCGCGCCGCGACGACTTGCAGCGCGTGCTTCAGCAGGGCATCGAAGGGACCGCCATGCCTTCCTTTGGCGTGCAGCTTGCCCCCGCGGATTTGGAGGACCTGGTCAGCTACGTCATTCACCTGAGCCTGCGCGGCAAGGTCGAATTTGACGTCATCAAGGAC
>DASRXU010000346.1:0-30845 GCA_035687365.1 Planctomycetaceae bacterium
GCATCAGGTCCGGACACTGGCATCAGGTCCGGACACTGGCATCAGGTCCGGACACTGGCATCAGGTCCGGACACTGGCATCAGGTCCGGACACTGGCATCAGGTCCGGACACTGGCATCAGGTCGCGTTCGTATAAAAGAAGTCTGAATTGCGAGGGCAGGTGGTGCGACGGTTTGAAATGGTTCGGCCTCTCGGCAATAGGCATCGCCGCCACGAATCCCCCGCTAGAATGACGGCATGGGTCACTTGCTTGCCGCGGCCATTTACGTGGCTGTCCTTTGGGCCGTCGCTAGGGGAGTTTCCTGGGTGCTTCGCCGGCTTGGCGCAAAGCCGTCCTTCGTTGCATGCATCGGGATCTCCTTTTGCCTACTGGCCCTCCTGGCTAATTGTGTGGCCACATTCCCGTGGCGCTCGTTTGCCGCGTCTCTCATGGGCCTGTTGTGGTGTCTTTTACGGCTCTTGGTTGAATACGCGAATCGCGGCTAAAGTCCCGTGCCAATCGTGGGAAGTGACGGCATGAGCGACGAACCCAAGAAACGGTCGCAGGCGTGGATACGCTTGCTAGCCTCGTCGTCTATGCTGCTCCCGACTCTTTACGTGCTGAGCGCCGGGCCGGTCTGCCGCCTCACTCGCGACAGGATTATTGATCATCCGGTCTACGAACCGCTCAGACTGGTGGCCCGCGTCCCTCCGGTCGGCCGCGCCTTTACCTGGTACCTGAATGTCTGGTCGCATTCCGGGTTTTCGTTTGCCTACTCTCGCAGACGCATTGTTTACTGCGACCCAGACTAACTGCCATGCACGATCCCCATTTTTCTGCCAAGAATGGTAACTGCAGGACGAATACCGGTGCACACCTACGATTTCATCCAGCCGCCGGTAGTTTTCCGGCGGCCTGGAAACTCGCACCTGTCACAGACGTGTTTTTGGTATCGTCTGGGGTGGGGATCGTTTTCAGTCCGGGCGTCGAAGAATTGAGAGAGCGGCAACTACCGAGAACGCGTGGACGCGATAGCAACGTGCAATAAGCAGTAGTAAGGGGTTTGCGGATGGGCGAATACTTGTCGAAGCTCCACGTTGGCGAGCTGATCGCACTGGTGAGCGTGTGCGGCGGCCTCTGCATCGCGCTGGCCGCCGTGTTGGGCGGAGTTTGGAGCGACGTTCGAAAAAGGGAAATCGCGGCCGGCTTGAAGCACGACATGCTCGACCGGGGCATGTCCCCCGACGAAATTCGAACGGTTCTCGAGGCGGGCACGAAGCGGTCCGGCAAGGTCCTTGCCGAAACTCACGACTCGTGCCACTAGGCCGAACGAATTGCCCGCCAAACCATGAGGCTGAGCTCGCGCCCCGACAGCGGGAGTTTCACCCGCCGGCGGCTTTGTGTCCCGCCATTTTCTTGTCGTTAGGACCGGTGAGCGGAGTCAGAATCTTGGTCAGCAGGTCGGGCTGACCTTTTAATTGCTCGAGATGCGCGTGTCGCGCGCCGCCGTGGTAATCGAGCACGTAGGTTCGATAGAAGTCGCCGTCCTCGAGCAGCAGGGTGATCGTCTTACCTTTCTTGCTGCCCGCGAGCGCTTCGTCCAGGACCTTGGGGCTGAATCGCCGCGCGTTGACCGCGATCAGTTTCATGCCGGGGCCGATGCCCGCTTTGTACGCCGGCGTACCCAGGACGACGTCACCGATTTCGCCATCGGGCCCGAGCGAAAGTCCGATCGAAGACGAGGCATCGGACCGTTTCCTCAGCCCTTGGACGGCCTTCTCGAATGCCGTCGGTTTGTCGCCGAGGGTGACGTGCCAGCCGCCTTGCTCGAAGCCCATTAGCGGTGCGTGTTCGGCCGTTTGAGTGACCCGTTGGGTGAGCAGCGCCTTCCACTCATACGGCACGACGGCATTCAGATCGGCAACGATGTCGTCGAGTTCATACGGTTTCAGCTCGGCTTTGCCGCCGGGACCGCCGTGAAAGCGCTTGCAAAAGTCGTCGAGCGAGTGGTGCCCGTTCGTGAGTTGACGAATCTTGGTATCGACCTCGAGCCAGATCAGCGTCCCTTCGTCGTAGTAATCGACGGATCGCCGCCAACTGCTCCAACCGCCCCGAGCGTCGTAGGCCCGCATCGGTGCGACGAGCGTCGTGTCTTCGAGCGGACGCCACGCGCGGCCCTTCGTGTTTTCGAGTTGTTGAGCCGTCATGGCGAGATAATCGCGGGCCTCGTCGAGCGTCCACAAGCCGCTACGGGCCGTCAGCACGGTGCCGAGATATTCCGTCAGACCTTCGTACACCCACAGCAGCCGCGTGTTGTTGGCTTCTTGATAGGTCGGCGTCACCAGCCCGGCCGGGCGGCGGAACTTTCCGTTCCAAGAATGGACGTATTCGTGCGGCAACAGATAGGCGATGGCCTTACCCGCTTCGTCATCCGACATCGAGTGCTCGGGCATGCCGTCATCGCTCGACTCGTGATGCTCGAGGCCGTGATAGCCCATCTTCTCGCTAAGAGTCACCAGAAAACGGTACGACTTATAGTGTCGCGATCCAAAGAGGGCTCCCGCCTCGGCCACCAGCTTTTCATAGTTGGCCTTCTGACGAGGCGTGATCTCGAGCGCCGCCTCGCTGTCGGCGACCAGGTCGAGATAGTGCGGCGGATCGCCCGAACCGAGGCGGACTTCCCGATGGTGACGGCCCGCAATCGCCGGCGAGTCGACCAGCGTATCGAGTTTGACAGTCCCGAATTTTGCCGACTCGCCTTCCTGCGATTCGATCGGCAGAGCGGTGCTCATTTTCCAACCGGTCGGAACTTTGAGCGACGCTTTGAAATCGATGGCGTCGATCGGCTTCCCCTTGGGGTAAACCAAGAATTGGTTCCAGCGGATGACGGTGATGTTTTCGGTCTGATCGCCAAAGCCGCCGCGGCCGGCGGCCAGCAGGTCGAGCGCGACGTCGAGCGTTTGTGCGCCTTCGGGCACCGTGCAATGGAAGGCGTACATATCGACGTCGTCGCGTCGCCACGGAACGTCTTTTCCCGCAGCGTGCATCTTGAGGCCCGCCAAGTCGGCGATCGGCCCCGAAGGTCCGTGGGTTCCCGGAATCCACTTGGGGTAGTAGAGCGTGACCTCGCCCGGCTCAACCGGAATCACCAAATGCGCGTGATAAATCTTCTGAGGCGCCTCGCTCGCGTCGAGTTCGAGCAACACCGGACCGTTCGATTCAGCCGCCCGAACACCGGAACCGGCGGCCCAAATCACAAGACAGAGAACGGCAAGGCAGGGGACCAGACGTCTCATCGGTGGGGAACTCCAAGGGGCAAACTGGCGGCGGCGACCTCCGGGCCGTACGCAGCCGCTCGTGGTAGTTTTTCAATCCTGACTCGGCCAGAGATCAGTTTATCGGAAGCGGCCGGGGAGAGTAGGGTGCCGCGAGACGTGCCCCAGCGGGCTGGAGGCAGCGTTGTCGGCCGCGATGGGAGAATTAAGAATCTGAAAGCACACCACGGCGACCCGGCACAGCCTGTCGCGTGCAGTCACACGCTGGCGCGACGGCGCCTACTGCGGATGGCGGCCACCACGCCTGCGACGCCGAGCGAGGCGGCGGCGCCCGCGAGCGCGGTCTTCCCAAGGCTGGAAGAGGGGGCGGGTGCATCGATTGACGTGGCCGCCTGCGTCAGCCAGCCGTTCGTCATGAACAGGGCATCGATGGCGGCGGGAGAAATGGCTTCGTCGACGGCATCTTCGACCGAGCCCGGCACAAACGCGGCCGCTTGGGCGATCTCGTCGACGTCGACCATGCGAACGGGTTCGGCGATCGTGAACGGCGCGGAGGTTGTGGCGGGCGCGAGTTGCCAGGACTCCGAAAGCACCTGGGGCAGTGCGTTGGATTGCCCCACCGAACCGTCTGTCACAGACGAAGGGCCGAGTGCCATCGGGGCGACCGCGCGGAGCGGCGGAACGTCGACCAACGCCTGCGTCACGGTCGCGCCTGTGGAGAGAGTCAGCAATGGCTCGGCAGGACTCGGCGTCTGGGGAAGTGATAAGCTCGAAGGTGAAATGGAAGCGAGTTGGACGACATCCGTCGCCACACCGGTCGAAACGTCCGGCGGACTGAGCAAGGCCGGATTCGTTTCTTTCGCGGGCGGGTTGGACGGCGAAGACGGTGCCGGAGTCGACGGTGCGCTCGAACTGGACTTGGACGAAGTCGAGTGCGTGCTCGTGGCCGCCGTGACGGAAGCCGTTTTCGTGGTGGCGACACTTCCACCGCTGAGGGCCTGCACGATCGATGTCACGACCGGCGTGCCGCGCCCGGTCACCAGATCGTAGCCAGTCGTGGCCGCGGTGCCGTTCGAACCGGAAGTGATATCGTGGAAATCACTGGCGGGCAACGTGTAGAGAGTCGACTGGGCGTTCGAGAGCGAACCAAGGCCCGAAATCGCACGGCCCTGGTCGGCGATCGCAATCAGGGCGGCCCACTGCGGCGCACCGGCGCTGGTGCCGCCGACTTCGAACCATCCGTTTTGACCCGCGTACGCGACCGAATCGTACACGGCGAAACCGGTGTTGGGATTCGCGTCGTACGCGACATCGGGAGTTGTGCGTTTGCCAGTGCTTTCGACCGATGTTTGATAACTGGGTTCCGTCTCGAAGGTGCTTACTCCGCCGCCGCTGCCGCTCCAGGCGGCTTCGCCGGAATACGCTCCGCTCGCACTCGTTGTGAGCGTCGTGCCGCCGACGGCGAGCACGTTCGGCGAGACCGAAGGCCAAGTGGTCCCCGCTCCCGCGTCGCCCGACGAGGCGACAAATGTGATGCCGATATGGCCGGCAGGCGTCGTGAAATAGTTGTCGTACGCGGTCTCGGACGCGAATTCGCCCGCGCCCCAACTCATCGAAACGACCGACACATTGGCCAAATTGCGGGCATAGTTGACGGCCGACAACAGGCTCGACAACGAGCTATTGTTCGCCTCCACCAGCACGATATTCGCTTGAGGGGCCATCGCGTGCGCCCACTCGACGTCGAGCGCGGTTTCGAGAGCCCATCCGGAATTGGTTGTCGCCCCTTGCTCGACGGCTTGAGTGAAGCTCGGAGGTGCGGCGAGGCCGAATTGCGCGTCGAACTTTTGCAGATCGCTCGCGATATTGGGGTCAGCATAGGCGTCGACGATCGCGATCGTCTGTCCGGCGCCGTTGCCTTTGACGCCGTTACTGAATGCGACCTGGTTGAAGCCGTAGGCCTGTGCAATCTGGGCCGGAGTATTTCCCAGGGGAGTTGCATTGGTGACGGCCGGCGTGGCTGGTCCCGACGACGCGTTCGCGGTTGCGCCAGACAAACTAGACGCGAACAGCGGCGTTGCAATCAAGTTCGAGACGGCGCTCGCCGACAGGAGTTGCAACTCTTCGAGCTGCTCGACCACGACGAGCGCGGAGGCAGCGGCGCGTCGCGACTTCAGACGTCGCAAAATCCGGTCTCGCAACACACACTCCGTGATCGTCTCGCCCGACTACCGATCGATACCGCCTGGGTCCCAGCCTCCGGCTGCGCTTGCATGGTAGGGGCGACCAGTGCCTCGCGAAAAGCCCCCCCTTTCTCTAACCGCGAAAAGGAATGGGCCATCCACGGCTGGATAAAAATTTGCCGCCAGCTCTCCTGTAGGCCGCAGCCGATTCCGACAAGTCCACCGACGACGTGTGCCAGCGGGATTGGGATCAATCCGGCCGCCGCACTCTCAACGAACAGCGTCGTCCCGGTGCACAACTCAAAGCCAATTTTGGCTGTAAAACCGCAGGAAACCAACACTGCGACGGCCAGTTTCGATCGATCCCGCTCACACGCAGCTTGGCAAATCACGCGAGTGGCGAGCAATGTGAAAAGTGCAGAATCTAGACCCGATAAGCCGCGATACGTTGCCATTTGGGGCAGGGCGAACCAGAGCGTCAGCGGAATCAAGAAGGCCGAGATGCCGGCGCACGTCAAGAAAGATTGTCTGCCGCTGCGTTCACAGAGCCAGCCGAGCACTCCGAAGGCCAGGACATCCCAAAACAAATGATCGCCCGACCAGTGCACGAAATGCGATGTCACCAACCGCCAACATTCGGCCCCGGCAATCGCAGCTCGGTCATACTGCAACCATTCCCCAGCACCCGGCACGGCAGCGACGGCCACTGCGAATAGGGCCATCATCAGCGTGGCGATCGGCAACCGCTTCCCAAGTTCGACTAGAACCGAGGGGCAAGTCATCTTCGCTATCTCTTCTCACAGGAATTCGGATGGAAAAGCGAGGCTGGGATCGACTCACCGCAATCGTCCACAAAGCGTGAAACTCTGGACGCTTGCGCGACCGACCCCAGCCGCTTTCGAGTTTCGTTAGGCGTCCTTCGGCTTCTTGCGTCGCCGCTGAGCCGCGTAACCCAATCCGGCCATCGCCAGGGCGATCGAGCCACTGATCGGATCGAACGCCCCACCGCCGCCGCCCCTTCCGCTGTGACCGCCGCCACTATTTGAGGGGATGAAGTCGAGGTCACGTCGCGTGGCAGAAGCTGGCAACGCAGCGGGCTGAGGATTTACGGCCGTCGGTGCAGCCGTCGCCAGCTGATCGGCCTCGTTCACGTGAGGGCCAACCTGTGCCAGAGATCGGTCACGAGCGCGGGACAATTCCGCTTGCAGCTGCTGTTGCTGCTTGCGATCGCGGCCCAAGCGCACCAGATTGCGGCGGTCGATCCTCCACCGCTGATATTCGGCGTCGTTCTCCAACACGATGAACGATGTGTACTCGGTGACGATCGAATAGCCTTCGCCTAAACGGACGATCTCGTTGATGACCGGCGTCCGCGAGCCGGCGAGAGCCGACTCTTTCAACAGCCGATCGATCTTCTGCCCGGCCCACATGCGTTCGATCTCCGGATTCCCGTCCTCCTGGGCCGGAAGTTTGACGTCGACGGTTTGGTCGAAAGCCGCCCCGTTGATTTCAGCCTTCACGCGCACTTTCGCAGGGCCTGCCGTTCGATACCGGCCGTACATCCGTAGCGGCATCCCGTAATACAAGTTCGGCAACTGCCGCGGCTCGACGTCGTAAGCATCGATGCCTTCGAGCGTAACGTGAACGTTGCTCGCCGCTGGATGCAGCAACTTGCGGCGGAAAGCCTTCGCTTGCCGCTCAAAGTTGTCTTCGCGTGACAGAAAGGCGGCCAAACCTCCGGCTTGTTGGGCAATCTGGCCGAGCAAGGGTCGATTGACGTCGTTGCCGACGCCGATGCAAAAGACGCGGGCATTGCTCGGTCGCGATTGCATCAGGTTAAGCAGCTCGGACTGTTCCGACTGGTCGGTCAGGCCGTCACTCAAGATCACGACGTTCAATGGACGATCAGGATTTCCGTAACGGTAGGCGGCCGAAATCGCCGGCCGCAACACGGTGCCGCCTCGCGCTTGCTGCGCTCTCAGGAACTCGACGGCCTTGGTTTGCGATTCCTTGTTGACCGGGCGCAACTCTTTGAACAAAGCTTCTGGCGCGACGTTGAATGTGATCAGCTCGAAGCGATCACCCGAGCCCAACTCCCGGACGAAAGCGTCGATCGAATCCCGCGACAGCTGTAGTTTGCTGTCGTTCATCATGCTGCCCGAAATGTCGAGCACGAAAACGTAATCCATTCCGTGCTGGGCGGCCTCGAGTTCCTTCCCGGCAGTCATCGTCAACTGGAAATAGCCGTCACCCTCCGCGGGCTTGGACGTGACGACGTCGATCCCCGTATGGGGACGCGAAACGTGATAGGCCAACACGAGATCACGATTCAGATCGCCACCCGTCGTTTCCAGGCTTGCCTCCCGATAGTTGTCGGCATGCTTGACCACGACGAACTGGTCTTTGTGACTGGGGCTTTCGAGGCCGACGATGGGCACTTCCGACTTTACGTGCAGCGACAGACCAAACTTGCCCTTGGTCTTGGCGCTCAATCCCGGCCGCGGCGCCGTCGCCAGCGGGTAAACGTAGGTCGCCCAATCGTGATCGAAGTCGAGTTCCTGGTAGTAGGTGATTTGGACCTTTTGCTGCGCCTGCGGAGCGATAGGAAAAATCCGCATCTCGAAGTTCTTATAGTCGACCTGTTCCAGCAAACCCGGATCGCGGCGCACCCGCTTGTAGCTGTCGTAGATTTCTCGGGCTCGCTGTTTCTCGACGACTTCACCGACCATCTCCTTGCCGCCAATCCACATGCTGAAATTGGCGACCGACGCACCCTTGGGCACAGGGAAGAGATACAAAGCTTCGACCTGCCGATCCTCGGTATTGTGAAAGACCTGAGTCACCTCCGTGACGGCGATGCCGTTGTTGATGGTGACCCGCACCGTGTGCTCGTCGATTTCGAGCACGCCGCCCGAGCCGCCGTCGGCGATCAACAGCCCGGCTGCCCGGGCCTGAGCTCCAGCGGCAAGCACGAGACTCCCCGCAATCAACACGGCCGCCGCTCGCCCCAGACATGGAATTCCTCGCTGCCAGTTCGTAAACACATGGCACTTCGTAAGCATGGCCGACAATCTCCTCGAGTCGCGATGCGGGTGCCGACGAGCGCGCAAACAGATGCGCGCAAGACGAGGGTCCTCGTCGACACCGACTGACCGACCGATTCACCGCTGCGGCCGACAGCGGCGCTCTGGAAAAGGGTCGCTCTTCCAAGATTGAAATCGATCTGCGTCAAAGAGGAGGCGTGAAGGAACTGGCGGCGCAACGCGGAATTTCGCGAGAAATCCGGTCGATTGCGAGCGCGGCTTGGAAGGCGTAAAACGCGACGGAGAGATTGCTCCGTCAGTCGCCAGCGATTTGGGCCGTCTCAAACGTGGGAGGCTGGGCGTCAACGTCCGGGTTGGAAGTCGTCGTCGGCTCGAGAGAAATGACGATCGACTTGGAGGACGGCTGATTGCTGCCGTCGGCCGTGTCCCGGATCGACACTAGCACGTTCGTTTCCGGATAGTAGGCCGCGGCACACCCGACCGGAATTTCGTACGGGACGACCTTGAACCGCTCGGCTCGTCGAGTTTCGTTCTGGAAGTAACTTGTTATGTCGACCCACTGATCCTTTTGCAGGCCCAGGTGGGCGATGTCTTCGACGTTCAAGAAAATGACGCGGCGGCCGTTGGAAATGCCGCGGTACCGATCGTTCTCGCTGTAGATCGTCGTGTTGAACTGGTCGTGGCTGCGCAGCGTCGTCAACAACAGCTTGCCCGGCGGCACGTGTAGTTCGGGAATCGGGTGCACGGTGAACTTGGCCCGTTTGGACGGCGTATTGAATCTCCCTTCGTGTGGAGGATTCGGGAGATAAAAACCGCCCGGCTCGCGAACGCGGACGTTGTACTGCGTGAAGCCGGGCACCACGTGTTCGATGTGCTCGCGGATGCGATCGTAGTCTTCGACGAGACTTTCCCAGTCGACGGTCGTTTTGTCTTGTAGCGCCGCCCGGGCCATGCCGGCCACGATCGCGGGCTCACTACGCAAATGTTCGGACGCCGGCGGCAACGAGCCGCGCGACATATGGACCACGCAAGTCGTGTCCTCGACGGTGACGAACTGCCGACCCGACTTTTGGAAATCGCGCTCCGTCCGCCCCAAGCAAGGCAGGATGAGAGCTTGCTCGCCCGTGATCAAATGGCCGCGATTGAGCTTCGTCGAGATCTGTACCGTCAGCCGGCACTTCGCGAGGGCCTCGGACGTGTATTTCGTATCGGGCGTGGCCGAGAGGAAATTTCCGCCGAGTCCGACGAAAACCTTCACTTTCCCTTGATGCATGGCTTCGATCGAGCGGACCGCGTCATAGCCGTGTTTTGGCGGCGGCGAAAAGTTGAACTCTTTTCCCAGAGCCTTCATGAACTCCGGGCTCATCTTCTCCCAAATGCCGACCGTGCGATCGCCCTGCACATTGCTGTGCCCACGGACGGGGCAGACGCCGGCCCCGCGACGACCGATATTCCCGCGCAGCAGGGCGAAATTGACGATGCTTTGGACGTTCGCCACGCCATTTTTGTGTTGAGTGATGCCCATCGCCCAAGAGCAAATCATCCGCTGCGACTTGATCGCGATTTGGGCCGACTGATGAATTACCTCGCGCGAGACGCCGCTCTTCTCGACGATGCGGTCCCAGCTCTCCGCGTGCAGATCCTGGGCGAAGGCCTCAAAGCCCTCCGTGTTCTGCTCGATGAAATCGCGCGCCAGCACTTTGCCGGTGCGTTGGTCTTCTTCGAGCATCTCCTTCATCACGCCCTTCAGGAAAGCGAGATCGCCATTGATCCGCACCGGCACAAACAGACACGCCAGCTTGGTGCCCGGGACCAGACAGTGCAGTGGCTCTTGCGGATTCTGAAACCGCATCAGCCCGGTTTCGAACAGCGGATTAACGCTGATGATTTTGCAGCCGTTGCGGGCGGCCACTTGCAGTTCACTCAACATCCGCGGATGACAGGTGCCGGGATTCTGGCCGATGACGAAGATCGCGTCGGCGTGCGCGAAATCGTCGATCCTCACCGTGGCCTTGCCGATGCCGATCGTCTCGGTCAACCCGGCCCCGCTCGACTCGTGGCACATGTTGGAGCAGTCGGGAAGGTTGTTGGTGCCGAACTGCCGGACGAACAACTGATACAGAAACGCGGCTTCGTTGCTGGCCCGACCCGACGTATAAAACGCCGCTTCGTCCGGGGATGCGAGCGCCCGCAACTCTCGGCCGATCAGTGCAAAGGCGTCGTTCCAGGAAATGGGCTCGTAAAAGTCGGCGCCAGCACGCCGCACCATCGGATGCGTGAGTCGGCCCAACTCCTCCAGCCAGACGTCCCGCTGTTGCAGCATTTCGGAGATCGGATACCGAGCGAAAACCTCCGGCGTCACGCGTTTGGTCGTAGCTTCCCAGGCGACGGCTTTGGCACCATTTTCACAGAACTCGGCCATCTTCCGTTTGCCGTCGGGATCGGGCCACGCGCAGCTGGGGCAATCAAATCCGTCCTTTTGATTGATCTTCAGCAGCGTCTGGAAGGTCCGCTTGACTCCCATTTCCTTGAAGCCAAAGCGGGTCGTCTCGTACACGGCCCGCAGGCCGGCTGCCGTCGTGTGTCGATGGCCTTCGTGAGCGCCCTCTGTCTCGAGAGGCGGCTCCGCACCCTCGACTCCGTGGGCCAAATGGGCGGTCGGATCGGTCGCGCGCTTTTCGCCGTCCGCTTGATTCGGCGCGCTGTTCTCGTCGTGCTGGTGCTCAAGCATCAGGAATGCCTGCTCGTGAGCGCGAGCGATTCGTCAGAACCGTGTTCGTTCCGAGCGACGAAATCGATGCGAGCGTCGCCGCAATAGACGTTCATTCGGTTATCGCGCAAAAAACCGATGAGCGTCTGCCGATTTTCTCGCGCGAAGTCGACGGCCAAACTCGACGGAGCAGAAACCGCCGCCACGATTGGAATGCGACCCGCGAGCGCCTTTTGCATGATCTCAAACGACGATCGGCCGCTGACGACCAACACATGGCGGTCGAGCGGCAGTAGGTCGTTCAACAGCGCGTATCCAAGCACTTTGTCGACAGCGTTGTGCCGGCCGACGTCCTCGCGCACGACGACCAAACGGCCCCTTTCGTCAAACACAGCGGCCGCGTGCAGTCCGCCCGTGCGATCGAATGTCCCTTGGGCGTTTCGCATCGCGCCGGGCATCGAGGCGATCAGAGTCGCGGGAATCTGGGGAAGGTCGACGTCGGACAGCGGTGGCAACTGGGCCCGAATCGCGTCGATGGTCGCTTTGCCACACAGTCCACAACTCGATGCCGCGAAGACGTGGCGCGTCAGCTTTTCCAGATCGACCGCAACTGCCGCGTTGAGTGCGACGTTCAACAAATTCTGGGCTTTGGCGCAGGAGTGAAACCTGACGATGTCCGGACGTTTGTGGATCAGCCCCTCGGAGAGCAGAAAGCCCGCTGCCAATTCGGTGTCGTGGCCCGGCGTCCGCATCGTGACGCTTACGCCGCGGCCGCCGACGCGGATTTCCAACGGTTCTTCCGCAACCACTTCATCCGTCTCGGTGCGCGCTTCGTTGCCGTTCCAACGAACCAGAGACGTGGATGTGAACATTTGCATAAATGGCCTTCGGGCGAAGCCTGGATTTGTTGGTGGGGGGGACAGAGGAGGCGTGGTATCAGAAGCATAGCATCGCAGGCACAGCCAACACGACCCCTGCTCAACTATCGCGATTCGCGTGCCAGTGCCTAATCCTCGACCAGAAAATCCAGGGGTTACAGAGTTTTCGGGTCGCGGAGGCGCGCGCCCCATTACCAGTTTTTGAATCTCGCTCGCAAAACGCCTAGGATGGGCTTATGTCGCAGCCACCCGACCCTCCGATTCGATTTCGGACACTTTACGAAAGCTGCGTGGTCAGCGTTCGCGACTACATTTGCGGGGCCTGTCGGGGCGGCCCGGCGGCCGAGGAATACTCCGACACTAATAATATCGTCCTGATGCGCTCCGGCGCTTTCTGTAAACACTTCGGCCGTAAAGGTGTCGTCGCCGACGTGAACCAGTCGGCGTTCTTTTCGCGCGGCTCGACCTATCGCGTCAGTCATCCGGCCGACTGCGGCGATCGTGGCACCGTGTTGGTTGCCTCGCCCGCGGTGCTGTGCGACATCGTCCGCGAGCTTGATCCCGCCGTCGATGACCGGCCGGAGCGACCGTTTCCCTTCGTCACCGGGCCGTGCAGCAAAGCCGTGTTCTTGCAGCATCGCGAACTGGTGCAGCGGCTCGAGGGGCAAGCTTCGCAACCGCTCGAGCCGCTGTGGGCTGACGTGACCGCGCTGCAACTGGTGGCCGACGTACTCGAAGCCGCGTTTGCCCGTCAGGGATTGGCAGCCACAAAACGTCGCGTCGATACCGAAGCCGAACACGTGGATCTGACCGAAGCCGTCAAGTCGTTGCTCGCGAGCCGGCTCCGCGAACGGCTGACACTCGACGAGATCGCCCAGGCGGTGGACACGTCTGCGTTTCATTTGGCGCGTGTCTTTCAAAGACAAACGGGCGTGCCCATCCATCGCTATCTGAGCGGATTGCGGCTGCGCACGGCGCTCGAACGGCTCGAGGCGGGGGCCCGCGATCTTACGGCGCTGGCGCTAGAATTCAACTTCTCCAGCCACAGCCACTTCACCGACGCCTTTCGCCGTGAGTTCGGCTGCCCCCCTTCCGATCTGCGAAAAAACAGCGCGCCACCTGCGCTTCAGATGAGCAAGAATCTGAAAGTCAGAGATTTCGACCGCCGCTAACATCCCTTCATGAGAACGGCCCGCGATCGTCGCGGCGAGACGTTCAATCACTCGAATCTCGAGGAGAGCCTCATGAAGACGAAGAAGTGCCCCGTGTGCGATTGGGACATCAAAGACGACGGCATCAAGGTCAAAGCCGGTGGCAAAGAAATCGTCGTGTGCTGCGACGATTGCGCGAAGAAGGCCAAAGACGCCCCGTCAAAATACACGGGCTCAGCCAAGTAAGAATCGAAGCCAGTCACCGGAAAGGTCCCGGACCACGCCGCTGCAGAGGCGCGGCCCGGTTCTTCCGATCACTTCCGGCAGTCGATCAGCATGATCGGCGAATGGTCCATAAAGTCGGCCCAAAACGCGCTGTCAAATTCGGCTTCCCCGGCGCTAGACAGTTGGGGTTCGTGCCAGTGGACGTCGCGAAATCCGGCGGCGCGGAAGGCTTCTTCGTGAATGGCCCGATCGAGGTAATAGTTCTCGATCTCGAAGGTGCCGTCTTCGAGAAAGAACTTCCAAATGATCGGGGCGCCTTCCTGCCAGTCTGCGACCACCTTCGTCTCAAAGCCGTACTTGCGGTAGGAGGGAGCAGAAGGAAAGTGCAGACTGGCGCTGCCATTGACCGTCACGAATCGGCCGCCCGGTTTCAAACACCGGGCGATGCCGTTGCACATGGCCTGAAGCGCAGCGCGGTCCGCGGCATAGTTCAATAGATAGGCCGCCATCACCAGGTCGCACTTCTCGTGCAAATCAAGATCGCGGGCGTCTCCCACGATGTAATCGATTCCCAGACGGTGCTGGACTTCTTGCTTGCGAGCCAAGTCGATCATTCCCTCGGAGAGGTCGACGCCCGTTACCTTGGCGGCTCCCTTCTGCCGCACCATTCGCGTGTAAAAGCCCTCACCGCAGGCCATATCCAACACGTTCAAGCCCGTCGGTGGGCCGATCAAGTTGAGCAGGCTGAACGCCTCAATGTGTGTCCGCCACGGCTGCTGCTTCGAGCGTTTGTACTGCTCGGCGATCGGATCATAGTTCGTCGTCATGCACGCACCGCCACGATCGTGATGTCGTCAGACTGAGGATGATCGCCCGCGTGACAGCGGACAGCTTCGAGGGTCGTCGCGACGAGTTCCGAAGCGCTGCGTCCGGGCAGCCTGGCCAAATGTTCGGTCAAGCGGCGCTCGCCGAACTGCTCTTCCTGCGCGTTGAAGGCCTCGGTCACGCCGTCGGTGTAGAAGACCAGTGAGTCGCCGGATTGCAGCTCGAGCGATTCACTGGTGATTTCCGTGCCGGGCATAATTGCCGCGGGATAGCCGGTCGCCGCAAACGGGAGGCTGGGCTTATCCCCCGCGCGGAGCAACACGGGTGACGGATGCCCCGCGCTCGCGTAGTCGACCCTTTTGGACTGCAGGTCGAACACGGCGCAGGAGATCGTGACGAACAGGTTTTGCGGATTTTGGGCCGCCAGGAAATCGTTGACCCGCGAAAGAATCTCTTCGGGCCGCAGCAGTCCGGCGCCGACCACGCGAATCAGCGTAGTGGTGACGGCCATGAACAGGGCGGCGGGGATTCCTTTCCCGGAAACATCCCCGACCACGACCACCACGCGATCGTCGCCGGCTCGCAGCACCTCGTAAAGATCACCACCGACTTCGAGCGCGGGCTCCATCACCGCGTGGACATCCAAGCCCGTGCCTTGTGCACACGAGGAAACTTCCAAGGGGAGAATTCCGAGCTGGATCTCACGGGCAATCCGCAGCTCGTTGGCGAGTTTCTCCTTGATCGCGTCCGAATAAGCCTTCGCCTTCAGTAGCGAGCGAACGCGCGCCTGGACCTCGAGCGCCTCGAAGGGCTTCGTGAGATAGTCGTTGGCTCCGGCTTCAAAGCCGCGCGTCTTGTTGACCACGTCTTCGAGCGTGCTCAAGAACATCACCGGCACGTCCCGCGTGTGGCTCGACGCGCGGAGGCGACGGCAAACTTCGTAGCCATCCATCCCGGGCATCATAATGTCGAGCAGCACGAGATCGGGTGGGACTTGCTCCGCGCTGCGGAGGGCCGCTTCTCCATTGAGGGCGACGCTGAGCTTGAATTCGCCTCGCAGCGCCTCGACGAGTACGTCCACATTGGCTTTGACGTCATCGACGATCAACACACGCGATTCCGAAAGGTCGATCATCGATTGTCACCCGTGGGGAAACTGGCGAGCAGGTCAGCCGCGACTCTAACCGCCTTATCGTACTCGTATCCGTCGACGAACTCCTTCAGCCGGTCAATCGGACCGCGGAATTCATCAGGCACGTGCAGACCCAGGAGAGCGTCGAGGGCCGCCGACGAGCCACTCAGGTCGCCGCTCGCGAGAACTGAACGCAATCGCTCCAAGTGCTCTCGCAGTGGTTCAGGATCAACCGGCCGCGACCGTTGATCGCTCGTCGGAGCAGGGGAGGCCGACTCGGTGCGGAGCGATTCGATCGATTGAAAAACTGTCTGTGCCGATTCGTCGACAAGGCGAAACAGAACCGCGAGGTCCGAATCGCCTTTTAAGGCCGTCAGCTCGAGATCGCGAGCCGTCTGCCGCAGTTCATCGGCACCGAGATTACCGGCCGCGCCGGCCAATGCGTGGGCCTGGTGTCGCGAAGCGGCAGCATCTTTGGCAGCGACCGCGGCTCTCAACTTTTCCAGCGTCTGCCGTTGGTCCGCCGCAAAACGCAGCAGAATCGGTTGCAACCGCTCCAAGGGAATTCCGAGTCGGCGGACGGACTCGGCAACATTGATCCCTGCGAGCACGGGAAGCAAGGACGCCCCATTTCCCCCGATGCCCGCGTCGTGAGCTGCAAGCGTCGCTGGATGCTCGGTGACCTCGGGCTGACCGGGAGCATCTGTAGCGTCGCGATGCGGAAGCCACCGGCGGAGACATTGCACCAGAGCCGTTCGTTCGATCGGCTTCGAGATGAAGTCGTTCATGCCTGCCGCCAAGCACGCGTCCACGTCGGTCTTCATGGCGTTAGCGGTCATGGCAATGATCGGCAGATCGCGCAGTACCGGCTGCTGTCGGATGCGTCGCGTCGCTTCCAGCCCATCCATCTCGGGCATTTGCATGTCCATGAGGATGGCCGCATACGGCTTGCTCTCGGCAAGCTGAACCGCCTCGCGACCGTTCGCGGCGATCTCCAGTTCAATCCCGAGGCCGCCCAGCACCTCCAACGCGACGAACTGGTTGGTCTCGTTGTCTTCTGCCAAAAGGACGCGGGCTGGGGCGAATTCTGCGTCGATGTGAATCGACGTCTCTCGCCGCACCGCCAAAGGAGTTAGCCCCTCCGCATCCACGATCGCGTTGAACAATGACGAGGGCGTGATCGGCTTGGGAAGAAAGACGTTCACACCGGCTGCCGTGCAGCGGGCCTCTTCCTCCATTCCCGCGTAAGCGCTCATCACGATGATCGGCAAGTCGCCGATCGGATGCTGCCCGCGAAGTCGAATCGCCGCTTCGAGCCCGTTCATCCCCGGCAACAGCCAGTCCAATAGCACCAGGCCGAACGGAGCCTTTCCGTCGGTACCGCTTTGCTCGCGGACCAATTCGAGGGCCCGTTCGGCCGTGTCAACGCTGGCGAAAGGAATCGCGAAGCTCGTCAAGAAATTCTCGATTAACTCGCGGCTGCTGGCCGTGTCTTCCACGACCAACACTTTGCGTTCACGCAGCCCCGTGGGGACAGCGCCCCCTTTGAGCGCCTGCTGCGCTCGCACGCCAAGTTCGGCCGTGAAGAAAAATGTTGTCCCGACGCCCGGTTCGCTCTCGAACGTCAGGTCTCCCCCCATGAGCCGGGCCAGCCGACGACTGATCGCCAGCCCCAGACCGGTTCCCCCGTACTTCCGGGATGTCGAGCTGTCGGCCTGAGTAAACGGCTCAAAGAGTCGGCCCTGGCGATCCTTCGCGATGCCGATGCCCGTGTCAGAGACTGCGAACAACACGCACACGTCGGCCTTCCGCGAGGCGTCGGGACGCTCACCCGCGAGTGCCACCTTGAGGACAACCTCGCCCTGTTCGGTGAATTTGAACGCATTGCCGATCAGGTTGGTGAGCACCTGGCGAATTCGCAACGAATCGCCCAGCAAGCCGTCGGGCACTTCAGGCAGGACATGGACGACCAACTCGACGTGCTTTTCGGTCACCTTTGCGCGGAAGGTCTCCGTCACCTCTTCGAGCAGGCCCCGCAGGCCAAACGGCGACGCCTCGAGTTCCAGCTTTTCGGCCTCGATCTTCGACAGATCGAGAATGTCGTTGATCAGCGTGAGCAGGCTGCGAGCCGAGGAATGAACGATCCTGAGGTATTGGTGTTGTTTCGGAGTGAGTTCCGTCTCCAGGGCGAGCGCCGTGAGGTTGATGACCGCGTTCATCGGTGTGCGCATCTCGTGGCTCATCGTGGCCAGAAAGTCGCTCTTGGCGCGACTGGCTTCTTGGGCCTCGGCCCGGGCGATTTGCAATTGTGCAATCGTCTCTTCCCGCTCGTGCTTGTGCCGCATCGCGTCGGTGATGTTGTGCCCGACACAGAGCACTTCCAGGTCCTGTCCTTCATCGGACTTGATGACGCGGTTCGACCAGGAGAGCCAAAATCGCTCGCCCGTCTTGCTCACGTTTTCATTGACCTCGTTGAACTGCACGTCGTCGGCCGTCAGGGCATCGAGTCGGCGGCGCACGGACTCGTGCCACTCGGGGTGCACGATCAAGTTCACATTTCGGCCGATCAACTCGGCGTTGCTGAAGCCCAGCAGTTCGGACGCATAGGCGTTCGCAAACGTCATCACGTGATCGCCACGCAGCTTGATCACCACCGAACGCATGAGGTTCACCAGCGAGTCGTAGCGCATGCCCAGTTTGCGGACCATGTCCTCGAAGACGCGAGCGAGCTGGCCCAATTCATCCCGGCGGGCGCAGACTTCGGCCAAGCTTCCAACCTGGTACTGTTCGCCCTCGACGGCTCGGGCTGCGCGGATCAAACGAGTGAGAGGTCCAGTCAGAAAACGGCGGAGGATGTAGTAAGCCAGCAAGCCCGCGGCCAATTCGAGTCCGGCGACCCAGGCCGCCAAAAACGAGCTTTTTCTAGCCAGATCATCGAGCAATGAGTTGGCCCGGTAGCCGATTTGCACGATCCGCTGCTTGTCCGCGCCCGACACTCCCACATACTTGTAAGTCGAATCATCGATCTCGCGTTTCCGAGCCTCCTGGACGACGAAGTCAGGATTGTCGGCGCCGCCACTGAGCAATGGCAGAAAATGCCCGGCTTGCTCCTGATCGGCCCGAAAGGTGAAGTCGTCGGGTTGAGTCCGCAAATAGGCGTGGCCGGCGCTGTCCGTGATCCAAAATTCGTAATCGAAATTTCGATGCTGCTTCGCGAACTGCACGATTTCTTGGAGCTGCTGATTGATTTCGGCCGGCGTCATCGCCTTGTCACGTTTTTGCTCGGCAATCGCCACCAGGTGCGCGGCGATCCGCGCCTGCACGATCATCTGATCTCCGATCGCCTCTTCCACGAACTTGCGCGTGGTCGCTTTGATCACGAGGGTGGTGATGACGACAGTGGCCACCAAGAGCGTTCCCACGAGGATGAGAATCCGCGTGTTCAGTCCCAACGACGGGAGTCTGATTTTCAACTGATCTCGCATGTCGGCATTTTCCCCGCTCGATTTGATGCTGCTGTTCGGAAGGGCCAGCCGTCGCATTCACGACGTGGCGCAACTTTCCGAACGACCGGCCGTCAATCCAATGGTAACGCGATCCGTACCCAACCGGCAAAAGCTTGACCGGCCAACCCGCTCGAACGTTCGCGCGACCGTGGCTCCGAGCGATGGCGGGCCCAAAAGCGTCTTCGCCACGCTCACTGCAGTTCAGGGCCTGAAGTCGAGCCACTTCTTCTGCGGCGGCTCAAAGCCGATTACTGGAAGAAAACACCGACCGAGATCCCGTGGTGAGCGCGTGTACGACGGCGTGAGTGGGAAATCACACCCCGGGCATACCGTTTGCCGCTGAAATCCCGGGAGTGAATCATGTCCAGCTTCAGTCATTGCGTGCGCTGCGGACGAAGACTGAGAGACGCCTTCTTTTGTCCGCAATGTCGGCGGGCGTTTTGCGATCGGCAATGTCTTTTGCAACACCTGGCCGCCGGACCCGTCTGTGCGGGTGCCCCTTTGCGGCACGATACATTACAAATCAGCAAGCACGTCCAGCGCACGGCTGCGGGCGCTGATTCAGCTTGGCCAGCCGGCAATTACCTCAGGCATTAGGAAATTGCGACTCGCGCCGCCGATCGCTGATCGACGTCAAGTTATCCAGCACGCCCCGCAAATCCTCGAGCAGTACGGGTTTCACCAGGTGAGCATCGAAACCCGATTCCTGGGTCTGACGGCGATCGTCCTCCTGGCCGTAGCCCGTCATTGCGACCAGAAACACGTCTTTCAATGCGGGAGCTTTCCGGATTCGTCGAGCGACGTCGAAGCCATTCATCCGCGGCATTCCAATATCGAGCATCACCACGTCGGGGACCTTCAGCTGAGCGGCTTCCAACGCCGCCAACCCGTCGTAAGCCGTTCGCACGTCGTGGCCCAAGATACCCAAGAGTTTGGCGAGCGCCTCTGCACTGTCGACCGAATCGTCGACGACGAGGATTTGGTGAACCGCGGCGGGCTCGGCTGTCGGGCGAGGCGAAAGATCGCCCGCTGACTGCGGCGTGTCCAAGCTGAGCGGGAGATGCACGACAAACTCGCTGCCCCTGCCACGACCCTGACTAAACGCCTGCACCCGGCCGCCATGCAGATCGATCAAACTCCGCACCAGCGCCAAGCCAATTCCCAATCCGCCGTTCGCGCGATCGGGCAAGCGATCTTCTTGGATGAACGGCTCGAAAATGTGCGTCAGCAGTTCGGGCGGAATGCCAATCCCGGTGTCTCGGACACTGATTACCGCCTCGTTGCCGTCGCGCTTGCCGGTTAACCAAATCTCGCCGCCGACCTCGGTGTATTTTGCCGCGTTGTTGAGCAAATTCGCGACAACCTGGATCAGCCGCGACAAGTCGCCCCGTACGCACAAATTGTCCGACGGAAAATCGACGTTCAAATGATGACGCCGCGCGGTAATTATCGATCCGCTTGATTCCAGGGCGGCCGCGATGACCGTCGCCAGTTGCACGGGCTCTTTTTCGAGCTTGAATTTTCCCTGGGTGATCCTGGAAACATCGAGCAGGTCGTCGACCATCCGATTCAGTTGCTGCACCTGCCGTTCGATCACCTCGCGAATCCATTGCAATTCGTCGTCGATCGGTTCTTTCAGCCCGAGGATATGGGCCGCGTTACGAATTGGCGCGAGCGGATTTCGCAGCTCGTGCGAAAGCATCGCCAGGAACTCGTTCTTACGCTGATCGGCCGCTTGCAGCGCGGCGGCTTGTTCCGCCAGGCGACGTTGGATCTCCTTGTCTTCCTCGGCGCGTCCTGCCTCAGCCTCTTTCAGGGCGTCGTCACGTCCGTTGATGTAGCTCACGATGCTGGCCGCGATGGCTTCGTCCAGGACCAGGCCGATCGCTTGAACCTCACGCCCGCGCAAGGGCCGCTCGAGCGTCTCGTCGAGGAAATCGAGAATTACCAGCCGCAATATCTGATAGTCGCGGACGAGCTCGGGCAGGGACCAACCGGTTTCCCACCGTTGTTCGCCGTGAATGAGCGCGGGAAGACAGTGCTGCCCCGTCTGGTTCTCGTCGGACTCTCGCAGGCTTTGACTCAGCTTCGTGAGCAAGTCTGAGAGATGGTCGAGCAGAACATCGTGGTGCACGCGCCTGGCATTGGGTTGTTCGGCAACCGCGCGTCGACTCCAACGATCGACGACGACTCCAACATTTTGGTGCAACAAATCGCCGATTTCTCGGTGTCGCTCCGATCGAATCACCTGGGGATCAACGGACATCAGTTCCGTCCCTGTTTTCCAATCGCGCCCAGGCTGGCTTCAGCTTGCCAAGACACGCGTCCGGTCGCGAAATAGACCGAGATGGTCGACAAAGCATTCTAGCAGAGTAGGGGCGGCCGCAAACCGATCGATCGGGTCGCGCGGCGCGGTGTCCATTTGTTCTACCGTTCCGAGACGCAACTTGCACCCGTCTGGGTTCACTCACCCAATCACGGCACATCAGTTGCTTTCCACTCTTTGCGGCTCGCTGAACGTTACCCCTGGACGGACAGGATTTGCCGGCAGGGGGGCGTACGAGTCGCCCGTGAGTCCACCACGAATAGGGGCTTCGACCTTGGCAAGCCCCCCTGTAGAGGTCGCCGGACGCGAGCCTCAAATCACGGCAAGGGCCGCAGATTCCAGGGCATTCCTGAGAGGTTCCGCCCGGTGGGATCTGCCGGGAGATGAGCCATGCGAGAAGCGCTCGGTTCTCTACTGGTCGTCGATGATGACGCCTTCAATCGGGACATAATTTGTCCGCGCCTGGAGCAGCGAGGGTATCGGGTCGATACGGCCTCCGACGGCCAGATGGCTCTCGAAAAGATCCAAAGCGGCTCTTACGACCTGATCTTGCTCGACATTGTGATGCCGCTCTTGAACGGCCTCCAGGTTCTTGAAGAGACCCGACACTACCGGTCGCGCGCTCAATTGCCCGTGATCATGGTGACTTCGCTCGACGCACCCCACGATATTGTCGACGCGCTGAAGGCCGGCGCGAACGACTATGTGACCAAGCCCATCGACATCGAGGTTCTGCTCGCGCGCGTCGGCACACACGTGATCCTGAAACGCATGGCCGAGTCGCTCGAAGAATCGAATCGGCGTCTCGAGCACATCAATTCTCAACTGCGACGCGATCTCGAAGCGGCCGCGAAAATTCAGCGATCGCTCCTACCGACCTACATGCCGACGTTCGATAACTACGAATTCGCCTGGAAGTACGAACCGTGCGAAAGACTGGGCGGCGATCATCTCAACATCATGGCCTTGAGCGAGAATCAAATCGGATTCTATGTGCTGGACGTCAGCGGCCATGGGGTGCAGGCGGCACTGATGTCAGTCGCGATCAACCACCTGCTGGAACCCAGTCAAGAAGATACCAGCGTCGTCAATCGCCCCAACCGCCAGCGCAAATGCGAGACCGATCCCGGCTTTTTCGCGTCGGCTCCCAACGAGGTTGCCGAACGATTGAATCGTCACTTCACGTTCGATCTCGCGGTGGCGCAATACTTCACAATTTTCTACGCCGTGCTGAATCGCAGAGAGCGGATCTGCCGGTACGTTTCGACCGGTCATCCGGCTCCGATTCATTTGACCGCCGACGGCGATCTGCGAGTGCTCGAATCGAGCGGCTTGCCGATCGGGATCTTTCAACCCGGCGAAGCCGGCTATCAGCCGTTCGAAGAGCGCATTCTCGAACTGAAACCAGGCGATCGCCTTTGCGTTTACAGCGACGGAATCGTGGAACTCCGCAATCCGGCACAAGAGGAGTTCGGCATGGACGGACTCTCGCAGGCATTGCGAGCGAGCCGTCAAAAGTCGCTCGATCAGTGCGTGGAAGACGTCTTCGCGGCGACAACGGAATGGGGCAACGGCGCTCCGTTGAGTGACGATCTGTCGATGCTGGCGCTGGATGTGCGTTGATCGACCGGGCGCCAGCGCGTTGCGGTCGCGTGGAGATTCTCGTGATCCAAGATGGGCCGAAATATTTCGCAACGGAAGTCGCGGATCACGTGCTGTTCGTCGCGCCGAGCCCGAAGGTTGTCAGTCTAACCGGCGCCGATTTGGCGAAGGATCGAGCGGAGTTCCTGCAGAAGCTTCGAAACTCGGACGTGCGGGGAGTGGTCTTCGACCTCGCTGCCTTGGAAGCTTTCGGCTCGCTGATGCTCGGAACCCTGTGTCTGACCTGGAAGCAAGCTCATGACCAGGGCGCTCGAATGGTTCTGTGCAATGTGTCGGCCATTGGCCGGCAGATTCTCGAGCGCTCGAAACTCGCTTCACTCTGGCCGATCTATCAGTCTCGCGATTTGGCCGTCGCGGCACTGCGGACGGCGGAGCCAGCGAAGAGCCCGCTCCCCAACTCCGATACCGAACAGCTGGGCGGATTCGAGACCACGCCCCGCGCTCGGCTCCAAATTATCGAGCTTGGCCCACGAACGGTGATCGGGTTCGGCGGGTCCGACCTGCCACCAGAGCACGTCCTCGGCCAATATCTGAGCGAGATCATCGAACTCATCGAAACAAGCCAGTGCGCCGAGCTCTGTTTCGATCTCGCCGGCGTGACGGCCATCCCCAGCGGCTTCCTCGGAGTCCTGGCGTCGGTGCTGAAGAAGGGAGTCGCAATCTCGGTCCAAAATCCGTCTCAAGAAGTCCGCGAAGTCCTGGCTCTGACGAATTTCGATCGGTTGATCAAAGTGTTGTGAGCCGTCGCCAGCTCGCGTTTGCGGGTTGGTCAGCTCCGTCCACCGATTTGGCGTCACACCTTGCCAATCCGGCGCCTTCTGGATCCGTGCGCCGCCACTATAGTTTGTCGATTCAAGCCGTTACGCTCTTCGCAAAGGAGACATGATGAGCGCCATCAAGTACCGAACGACCGATCTGGGCGGCTCCAAAATCTTCTACCGCGAGGCGGGCGCTGTCGGCGCTCCGAAGTTGCTGTTGCTCCATGGCTTCCCGAGCTCGAGTCATATGTTCCGAGACCTGATCCCGCTTCTGGCCGACCGCTTTCACATTGTCGCTCCCGACTTGCCGGGGTTCGGAAAGTCGGACATGCCGAAGCGACACACGTTTGATGCGCTCGCTGAAACTATCGATCGGTTCACGGAGGCAGTCGGCTTCGATCGCTTTGCCGTCTATGTGTTCGACTACGGCGCGCCGACCGGATTCCGCCTGGCCGTGAAGCACCCCGACCGGATCACAGCGATCATTTCCCAGAACGGCAACGCCTACGAGGAAGGCCTCAGCGACGGCTGGAGCCCCATCCGCGCCTATTGGCAAGACGCATCACCGTCCAACCGCGAGGCGCTGCGCGCGTTCCTCAAGCCCGAAACGACCATCTGGCAATACACGCACGGCGTTCCCGACACGACGGCGGTCTCTCCGGATGGATACTCGCTCGACAACTTCTACCTGGGCCGGCCCGGCGCGGCCGAGCTACAACTCGACCTGTTCGGAGATTACAAGAGCAACGTCGCGCTCTACCCGACCTTTCAGAAGTACTTCCGCACCTACAAACCGCCCTTGCTGGCCATGTGGGGAAAGCACGATCCCTTTTTCCTGCCGCCAGGCGCCGAAGCGTTCAAGCGCGATAACCCAGGCGTGGTCGTGCGCTTCTTTGAGACTGGGCATTTCGCACTGGAGACACACGCGGCCGAAATTGCGGCAGCCATCCGCGACTTCCTTCCCCACTAATTTCGCGAGGACCTGCCCGCGCAGCAGGGGACTACTCGACTGGTCGGACCGACAACGTGTCTAGACCCAGATGGCAGGCGACGCCGTTCTGACCCGCCGAGCCCTGCGCGATGACGGTGACGGTCTGCGGTCCGGAATCCAAGTGGCATTCGCCGAGACCCACGCGTCGCCAGGCGAGCTTGTCTGCATGGAAATTCAAAGCCCGTTCCTGAGTCCCGACCTTGAGGATCACTTTGCCAAAATCTCGATTGTGGGCGAAGGTACCCGCTATCGCATAGCTTCCTGCTCGCGGTACTTGGAATTTCAATACCAGCCGGTCCTTGTCCTTCGCGCCCGACCACCAGATCTGAAATTGGCGCGAAAGTTGTTTGAAATTCTGAAAGTCTATGCTGCCGCCGGTGACCTCCACGACCTGCAAGCCTTCGCCTTCGATGATGTCGCGGGAATCTGGTGCGGGTGGTTTCGACGCGGGCCGCGGCCAGCTTCCGGGGAGCGCCATGCTCAGCAGCGTGTTCCAGATGAGCCACCGAGACGGCCCCTTTTCGGGCGGCACGGCATTGGTCGCGTAGAAAACGCCGATGCCTCTCTCGGGCAAAATCATCACATTCGCGAAGTTGCGGCCATTAGTCCCGGTGTGGGTCAGGGCGCGTCCGAGCGCGGGGGATCTGCTGCCGACGAAGAACGAATGAACGCCGCCTTGATCGGCAGACGCGTGGATCGTTTTGAACATGTCAGTCGACAACACGCTCTGCTTTTGCTCACCGTTAAGATGGGACTGCATCCAGCGCGCGATTCCTTCCAGCGTCAGCGAAATGCCGCCGGCCGGATTGCAGACGTGGTAGCCATACATCGTGTGAGGCACCGCCGCCACGGGCTTCCAGCGATGTTTCTCGAGCACGTGCGGCCACGGTTCGCCGTTAGGATCCGTGAGCGCCGGCTCGCCGAAGATCACCGAGCCGATGCCGAGCGGTCGCACGATCTCGTTGACGATCAAATCTTCCCAGCTTCGGTCGGTCACTCGTTCCAGGCACGCGCCGAGCAGGTTGTAGCCGCGGTTTGAGTACTGAAAGCGGCTCCCCGGCTGGAAATCCAAAGGGGCGCTCAGGGCCAGCGGCACCGATTGTTGTCGCCGTTGCGAAAGGTTCAGTCCGGGCTGATTGAACTCCGCAGCGCCGCTCCAGGGGAAGGCATCGCCGCCCATGCCGCTGCGATGTTCGAGTATGTTCCGCACGGTGATTTGCCCGACGTTGGGAGCCATCCGCGCGACGAGTTCGGGATAGATGGCACTCAGCTTCGTCTCCCAGTCGAGCTTTCCTCGTTCGACCAGGATCGCGGTGAGGGTCGCCGTGAATGTTTTCGTGATCGAGCCGAGCTGCCAGTGCGCGTTGGGCGATACGGCCGTCGGCTGATCAATCCGGTTACGACCTGACTCGCCTTGCGCGATGATCTGATCGCGATTCGTAATCACGGCGGCAAGCGCAGGCAGTCGCGTCCGCTGACGCAGAACGTTCAAAGTCTCGCCAAACTTCTCCGAGACGTCGTCGCCGAACGAGGTGCTCGGAAGGACCAGCGAAGCCAACAGCGGACCTGCGCTACTAAGGAAGAAATCGCGCCTGGTGAGCATGGTTAGTCCATCACTGTCGATCGCGTGGTGCCGTTCTTTCGAGCAGTGTTTAGTCCTTGCCCAGGCGATCGATCTCGCGGTGCAGCCGCTTGGCGATCAGGTTACTCAACACGCTGAACATGATCGCCGTGGAGAGCCCAAACAGGAGTAGCCCATTGACCGCTTCAAGTGGGCCCAGGAGTTGCCACCGCTCTGACAAATGAATGTCCCCGTAACCCAGCGCCGTGTAGTTTTGGGCGGAACAATAGAAGGCCTGAGGGAAGCTGGCGACTTCGCCGCACATCAGCAAAACGGCCGCCCACAAGGCAATCTCAATTAAATGGGCCGTCGCCGTGACCAGTGAAACGATCATCATGATCGCCACGCTTTTCCAGAAGCCTAGAGCAGCGCGGATCAAGCGCACCGCCAAATTCACGATGAGCGTTGTCGTCATCGCGAAACAAACCAGGCTGACGAGGAATGCACCCGCCCCAACTAGGAGACTCGAGACCATAGATTCTCCGCGGGCGCACGCCCATCCAAGCTTCAAGCGCTGGCTTCGCAGCCATCGCCCCGCCAATGGGCCCAATTGCACCACCGCAATTGGACGATGGCAAGCCAATGCGGTCCAAAGGCTTGTCGCCTGAGCTCAGGCACGGGCCCATGTCCGGCTGCCAACCAGGCCAAGCCTTACATGGACTTGGCGAACACGAGAACTGTGGGCTGGCTCTTAATCCTGTTCACCGAGAGTTTGGACATACGTTTTGCCGTATGGATAGAAGAGTTCCTTGCGGCCTTGCTGCCACGCCGCTTTGAGTTCTGGTGTGGTGATGTCCCAGTCGGGCCGGCATTTCTTGGTCACGGCACGGAGGTCCTGACGCAGCTCTTCCAGCGTCGGCCGGCCAAAGTACCAGTAGCCGTTGTAAACCTTGTAGATGACCAGGCCCGGCTCGAGCACAATCGTGTGCGGAATCATTGGGTTGTGTCCGGGATCCGTGTACTCGGCGATGTCGAGATCTTTTTGGATCTTGCGCGCCGGGTCGGCAAGGAAAGGCCAATGCGCGCCCAGCCCAGTGCGAAACTCATTTGTCTCGGTGATGTTGTCCGTGCTGATCGTGACCAGCCGGCAATAGCCGACCTCGATCTCACGGTGAAGTTCGAGAAGCCCTTCATGTTGCCGGCGATCCTTGGGACAAAAACCGCCACGGCTCAGGACGAGAACCAGGGGATGTGGCCCTTGCAGTTCGGAAAGCTTCCGATGTTTGGCGGTGTGGTCGGACAACTCGTAGTCGGGAAAGACAGCCCCCGGAACAATGTCAGGTCGCATCGGAGCTCCTTGGAATGATTGTCTTCAACCTCCCGTTGCTCTCGGAATGAACCCAGGAACGCCGGTGGTCACAACGGCGTTAAACCTGATCTGCGAGGTGATGCCTTCGCGAATCTCTCGCATGGCGTCTTCAGGAAGGGTCGAGACTTCAAAGTTCTCCTTGATCCGGTCGGAAGTCGTTGCGGTGGTCAGGAGGGCCGTCCCACGCTGGATCGCCCAGGCGAGCAAGACTTGCGCTGGGGTCTTGTTGACTCGTTTGGCGATCGCGGTGATGACAGGATGTTCGAACAACTTGGGCTCCATACCGTGCCCCAGCGCCGCGAACGCTTGGAGCACGATGCCGTTCTTTTTGCAGAAGTCCAAAAGCTCCCATTCCGGGAGATACGGGTGCGATTCGACGTGAATGACTGCAGGCTTGATTCTGGCGGCTTCAAAGATCTGCTTCGCCTGTTCCAGGCCGATGTCGGATAATCCGATGGCCTTGCACCTGCCCCCGTCCACGAGGCCCTCGAGCGCCCTCCAGGTATCCAGCAACGTCACCCCTTTGTCGTAGATCACACTGCCGTTCGCATCTCTGGGGTCTTGCTCGTCGCCGGGTTGGAAGGCAAAGGGGGTGTGAATGAGATAGAGATCCGCGTAGTCGAGTTGAAGTCTCTTGAGACTGGCCTCGAAGGCGGGTTTGACGCGTTCCGGACGATGATTGTTGTTCCAGACCTTCGTGGCGATAAACACGTCCTCCCGCTTGATCTTCCCCGCCTGGAAGACCTCGTGCATCGCTTCGCCAACCTCTTTTTCATTTCGGTAGCGTTCTGAAGCGTCGAGCGCACGAAATCCTGCCTCCAGCGCCGCCTTGGTTGCGGTTTTGGTTACGATGGGATCGGGAATCAGCGTGCCAAAACCGAGCGCGGGGATTGCACTGGATCCGTTGTTGAGAGCTAGCTTCGTGTAGCGAAGATTGTCGTTCTCGGCCATTGTTGCACCTCTCCAATTATTACCCAGGTGGACTTCAGCCCCTCTACAGTCGCGAACACTATTTAAATGTCGATCACTAGATCTTCCCGGGGGCGGGAGCAGCAAGTCAGCATGTTTCCGTCCGCCGGCGGCTCGAGCGGCTCGGGATCGTACTTCACCGATCCGGAAATCAACCCGCACTCACAGGTATGGCAAACTCCGGTCCGACAAGACCAACGCACCGGGACGTCGCAGGCTTCCGCGAACTCCAACAGACTCTGGAACTTTGGATCCCAGGAGACCGTGAGGCCGGCGCGAGCAAATGAAATTCTCGGACCTTTGCCAGGCGACCCGGCTGGCGCGTGCGGTCGCCTCTGCGGCGTCTGTTTCACTCCCGGAGTGATGGCATTGCCCGAACCGAAAGTCTCCGCGTGGACCCGATCAGCGGCCACGCCCCAACCATCGAGTCCGGCCTTGAAGTCATCAAGGAACGCGGGCGGGCCGCAGAGATAGAAATCGGATTCGCGCGGTACGCCCAGCTTTTCGAGGACCGCGACGGTCAGCCGGCCGGCAGCATCGAAGTCAACGCCCAGCCGGTCGGTCGTGTCGGGCCGGCTGTACTGGACGTGGCTTCGGGCGTTGGGCAGCTTAGCCAGTAAATCGCATGCTTCTCGGGCAAGGGGATGATCCAGACGGTTGCGCGCTCCAGAGATCCACCAGACGGGGCGAGATGATCCCTGAGCTGCCAGCGCGTGGAGCATGGCCATCACCGGGGTCACACCCGCGCCGGCGCTCAACAGCACCACAGGCAGCTCACCGGGATGCAGGGTGAAGGCGCCTCGGGGCGCGCTGACATCGAGGACATCGCCTGCGCGAAGCTGCGTGCTCACGAAATTGCTGACGATGCCGTGCGGTTCCTGCTTAATGGAAATGCGGTAACGACCCGCGTCCGGCGGACCGGAGAGTGAGTAGCTGCGCAAGACCTGCGGCGCGTCAGCTCCGGGACGGAGTCGTAACACCACGAACTGTCCGGGCAGCGGGACCGTCAGAGGACGACCGTCCACAGGCTCCAGCACCAGTGAGACTACACTCCTGCTCTCGCGATCAATTCTGGCCACTTTCAAAGACCGGAATCCGGGAGCAGAGGTGACGGTCTGTTCGGGGGACATCAGTCCGGCATTTCCGCTGCGCGAAACGGGCTGCTGCATCTGCTGGAGGAGAGCTTCGAATGAAGACTTCCAGCCAGAGCTCAGAGCCGGGATCCGCAAAGCCCGTTCAAGTTCTGCTTTGGCGGGCCCGGGAAGATAGAGCAGGGCGTCGGCTGCGGCGACCGAGAGGCGTTCAGGCTCCTCGGCAACTTTGACGATTTCGTCGCCAGCCCCGACCTCGCCCTCTTCCAGAACACGAAAATAGAAACCCGGGCGGCGATGTTGCACCAGCAATGCCGGCATCCTGGGCTCATCCATTCGCAGGCCGACGCGGTAGCAGGTCACGCGCGGCTGCGTGACTTCGAACAATGCAGTGCCGATCCGGAAGCGGTCGCCAATCGAGACTTCGTTGTCCGCCAGGCCCTCGACGGTGAAGTTTTCTCCAAATTGACCGAGCGTAAAATCGTGCCGCTTCAGCTCTTGTTGCCAATAGCGGTAAGAATCCATTTGGTAGACAAAGACAGCACGGTGCTCCCCACCGTGACCGGCGAGATCACCCTGTGCGTCGCCATCGACGTTGAGCCGCCGCACCAGGCGCCGTCCTTCCACCGGCCTCTTCCACACCGACGTGTGGACGATCCTCCCGCGCCAGGGAATGTCGCGGGGCAGACCGACGTTCAGTGAGATCAGACGCGGCACGAGTTTTCTCTTTACGTTCGCGTCACTGTGCGGGGCCCCGGCCGCCTGCTTTACAATGGACGAGCTTACGATGTTACCGGCCGATTCGCGACGACGTCGACGTGACGAACTTGTCATTCAGCGTCACAAGGCTGGGGGGTCGGCAGCGACGGCCGTGGGGCTCCTCTAAGATTGCGCAATCGCACTGATTTCTTCCGCGCGGCTCTTAGGTCAAAATAAGGAATGAGCCAGACGGTTACGGCACTGCGATGGTCCACTGATTAGGATCTACTGTGCCGAGGAGCCCTCATCACATGAGTCAACACGAAGCGCAGATCCCGCCGAGTCCCCCACCGGCGCAATCCGGAAGGACTTGGTCCGGACTCGTTCGGCGAGTATGGGGCGATCGCTGGCTGCGGCTCGCAGCGATGTCCGCTCTGATCCTGCTTGTGGTCGCGCCTTTTGCAGTGACGTGGGTCGCCCATCGGCTCACGCATTCGATCACGGACGACG
>DASRXU010000347.1:0-3454 GCA_035687365.1 Planctomycetaceae bacterium
AGCCTACGCCAGCCGCGCCGCATGACAAATGTGACGGAAGCGTAATCGCTTCGTGTCGGCGCTAATTTCGACTGGTCCACAAAGATCGAGTCGCACCATGAGACTGGCATCGACGCTGACAAGCAATCGCGGCCGGCAAACACGCCCGCGTAAGGTCCGAAAAGTGCCAATAAGCGACATCCATCTCGGATGGCGGCTCAGCAAGCGGGGATCGTAAACTGAAAGAGAGCGCCCCGCGGCTCGCACCTGGTCGCCCACAGCCGCCCACCATGGGCTTCGATAATCGAGCGGCAAATCGAGAGGCCCATGCCCATACCGTCGGGCTTCGTCGTGTAGAAAGGTTCGAAGAGACGCGGCAGGCTCTCCGGACGCAGCCCCTGGCCGGTATCCCGCACCGCGACGCGCACGCCCTCCGGCTCGATGCTCGCGGTGCTGATCTGCAGTTCGCGGTTGCCGTCCTCAACGTCTCTCATCGACTGGATGGCATTGACGATCAAGTTCAACATCACTTGTTGCAGTTGTACCCGATCGCCTTGGATGCGTGGCAACTCGCCCGCCAATTGCGTGCCCACCGTGACGCCGGTCTTGACCGCTTCGCTGCGGGTTAGGGTGGTCACCTCCAGGATCGCCGCATTGAGGTCGACGATCTCCTTGCGGGCTGGTGCTTTTTTGATGAGAGACCCGATCCGGTCGACGACGTCGCTGGCTCGATCGGTGTCGTCGACAATGCAGGTGAGCGCCTCCTTCACCTCCGGCACTTCGGGTGGGCTTTTCTCTAGAAAATTCAGAGCCGCGCGGGCGTTGTTGCGTGCCGTTGCGATGGGCTGCTTGATTTCATGAGCAATCGAGGCGGTGAGCTGGCCCATGGTAGCGACGCGATTGGCGTGCGCCAGCTCGCTCTGCATCTCGTGGTATTGCCGCTCGCGACGGGTGCTCTCCAAGGCAATGGTGGCTTGCGCAGCGAAGTCCCTGAATAAGGAAATCTGTTTGTCGGTGAACGGCTGCACCTGTTTGCGGCCCAGAGTGATTATCCCGACTATCTCATTGTCTTTGAGCAATGGCACAAACAGGCTCGTTCGAAAACCTGTGCTCACCACCGCCTTCCAGGTATCATCGCGAAGTTCTTCTTCAACTGCTGCGAAGTCGGGGATGTGGGTGGGTAACCTGCTTGTGGCTATTCGACTCAGATGGCCCCCCTTTTCTGCGAGCGCCGGGAATGATGACGCCTGACTAACCAAGAGCGGGTCTCCTCGTATCGCCACGCGACGAAGACCGCTTTCTTCGGAGAGACGCAAGCTGCATACGTCTGCTCGACAGAGACGTGTGGCGCTGTCGAGGATGGCGTCGAAGATGGGCTGCAAGTCGTGCGGCGAGTTCGCAATGGCGTGCAGCACTTCCGAAATGGCCGTCTGTTGCTCGATGAGCTCGGTCACCCGATCTTGCAGCTCAGAAGCGGTCCTTTCTCCGTGAATACTTTCGTTCATTCGGAGCAACTCCTCCAGCCTGGACGGTGAGGGCAGCATAACCGCTCCAGCCGCAGTTCGCGACAGCTCTCACGTTCGGTTGGCCAGGCGACACGGCGGCGGACACTCCAACGAAATCCTGATCACTTCGGACTGTAGTTTTCCAGTGCACGTCGAAGCGTGGCAATCCCCGTCATCATCTGCTTAGCGGTTCTGGCATCCAAGCCCGACGCGGTCAGGATACAGCCGGGAACGTGCATCGGCGTGGCCACTCGCCCATTTGCCCCGTCCCCCTTCGATTCGTTGCGCGATCCCCCGTTCGGGGGATCGCATAAGCGGCGAGGTCGCACGACCTTGGTTCAGCACAGCGCCGCAATCCGGTAGCAAGCTTGCAGAGCTATATCATGTTGCGCGTCATCATTGTTGCCGTCGCCCTTCTGATCGAGCCGGCGTCAATCGTCGGCGCCGCGACGTCGGGTTGCAGTCAACTCCCCGATCTCTCCACGGCTCGCCTTCGCTGGGCCGCTGTGCGCAAGAGCCGTGTCGACCCGGGTCACAGCGAGGAGAGCTGCCGCTCCTATCGCTCGAATTTCTTCGAGGCGGTGACCACGCGCCAGGCGGCTGCCATCTGCGGAGACGGCGCCGACCGAAGCCGGACACTCGAGCTACTCGACACCGAGATCGAGGCCTTTAACGACCTCATCGCGACGCAGTGCGGTAGCTAAGGGGGTAGGCGCTCGATCGACACATTAGGAATTTGCAAAATGCGTGTCGTGAATGCTGTCGCACTGGCGGCGATCCTGCTGACAACTGCTGACGACCCATCATGGGCTCAAGATAAGCCGGCGGACGCGATGGCTTCGGTAGCTGTCGGCCCGCAATACGGCACAGCGCATGTTTATGTCGCGCCCGAGGACGTGGACCGCTTTAGCGAAAGTGTCGTCGCAACGTTCGGCGGTACCAGGTCCCAACAAGCCGCGCTGACAATCACCCCGACGCCCAGCAAGGCGATGTGGCGGGCGGTGTTCACGCCGGTCGGCACGTTCTCCGTGTTCGGTTTCACGACGCCGATCCCATATCCGTTCGGCCTCGAACGAACCGGCTACCTCGTGACCGACTTGGATACGGCAATCCGATCGGCGAAGGCCAACGAAGCGGACATTGTCGTGGCACCGTTCAAGGATCCCATTGGACGCGATGCCATCGTGCAGTGGCCGGGCGGCGTTCATATGCAGCTGTATTGGCACGCGACGGCGCCGAACTATGCGAAACTCGACACCGTCCCAGAAAACAGGGTGTACGTGTCACCGGATCGCGCCGATGCATTCGTCCGCGCTTTTGTGGGATTCTCGCGAGGCAACATCGTTTCCGACGACCGGAACGCACCGGGCATAGAGGTTGGTCGGCCGAAGGATACTTACCGCCGCGTGCGGATCGACTCCACATTCGGCAAGATCGCCGTGCTCGTCACCGATGGACAGCTCTCGTATCCATACGGGCGCGAGATGATCGGCTATGAGGTGGCCAACGTTCCCGAGACCATCAGCAAGGCGAAGGCCGCGGGTGCCACTGTCCTGGTCGACCCATACACCGCCGATCGCCGCCAAGCGGCAATAGTTTCATTTCCCGGCGGCTACATCGCTGAGATTCACTCCGCCGCGAGCCAAGCGCAAGCGGATTAGCCGCTCGTCCGCTTTCCCCGCCACCCCTTCGCATCCCCCTTCGACCCACCACGGGCTCCCCCGTTCGGGGGATCGCATGAGAGGTGAGATCGTACGATCTGTATGCGCGAGAAGGCACGACGGCGCTTGTCCGTTTCATAATCGAAGGAGCAGTGACACATGGCGACAGCAACAGCAGCGGCAGCACCGGTCGCGGCGGCAGCGGCATCTTCCAAGAAAGTTCCGAAGCAGCTCCCCGCGCCGAACAGCGACTTCTACGACCTCTATGAAACCTTGAACGCCGAGGAACTCGCGACGGTGAAGCGGGTG
>DASRXU010000348.1:0-22423 GCA_035687365.1 Planctomycetaceae bacterium
AAAGCCTGGCGTCGTTTGAGCACGCAGCGGTCCCAGCAGCCAGTCGTCGACCCAGAACCCCGTGTGCCAAGCTCCGAGAAACAGAACGGAAGCGACCATGCTCACCACGAACATGCTGGCGTATTCGGCCAGAAAGAAGAACGACCAGCGCATCCCGCTGTATTCGGTGTGGAAGCCGCCGACTAGTTCGCTCTCGGCCTCAGCCAGGTCGAATGGAGCCCGCTTGCAACTCGCCGTCGCCACGGTGAAGTAAACGAAGCAGGCCAAGAACGTGAACGGATCGTGGAAGATGAGCCAATTCCAGAACCCACCCCGCTGCATTTGGCCGATTTCGTTGAGGTTCAACGTTCCCGTGGCGATGATCGGGATCAGCGCACAGATTGCGAGGGGAATTTCGTAGCTCACCATCTGCGCGGCTTCGCGCATCCCGCCAAAGAGCGACCATTTCGAGCCGCTCGAATAACCCGCCAGAATGATGCCGAAGACTTCCAGCGACAAAAACGCGAGCAGCAGGAACAAGCCGACGTCGGCTCCCACCGAAACCCAGCCGTCGCTAAACGGCAACAGGATGTAAGCGGCAAACGACGCGACGCAGACCATGAACGGCGCCATGCGAAACAGCAGCGGGTCGGCGTCCTTCGGGCAGAGATCTTCCTTCTGAATCAGCTTCACGCCGTCCGCCAGGCTTTGCAGCCAGCCGAACCGCCCACCGACGCGCGTCGGGCCCAGGCGATCTTGAATTCGTCCGGAGACTTTGCGTTCCAGCCAGATGAAGGCGAACGCCGATAGTCCGAAGACGTTGAAGAGCAGTAGGGCGTGGATCAGTGCCGCCAGCGCAAAGGCGGACGCGGGGCTCAAAGAGCCTACACCGGGGATGTGCAGCCCGGTTAATGAACCGCCGATCGAACCGGCGGCAAGAAGACTGGTCATCGAGCTTAGACCTATCGTCCGCTTCAGAATTCCCGCGGCGCGGCCAACGAAACCGCCGTGTCCCTGCGCTTCGCACGCGCCTCGGCCGCTGACCCCCACGCTGGAAAGCGTGAACTATGACAAATGACCAAACGGTATTCAAGCGTCACAAAAGAGACGATTGAGGCCGCTTTACGAGCGGTCTTCGAGCGCGCCGATCGTGGTGATTTGTGGACTTTTTTCCACGTGTATCACCCGAACGCGGCGCTCGACTGGCCCGCAACGGCGACTTGGTCAGAGCCAAAATTCCCGCGAATGAGAATCTCGCAGAGAGGTTCCACCATCCGTGAGAAACCCACTGGTCGGCCCGGGACGCGAATTCCCTTCTCGATCGCTCAGCGCTGCTCGGGACTTTCACTCGGCGCCGCTCAGATAGCGCTTCTGCCGCGTGTGGCCGACGTCGTCGGCGTCGGGGCGTTCTTCGATCAGGTCTTCGGCGGGCACCGTGTGGAAAGAGACGACCACCCAGTTGGCCACCGTTGGGACCACGCACTGGTGCCAAACATTGATGGGGATCGAGTGCCACCGACGGTCGAAATCGGCATTCGGCTCGGCGACCAAGGGATGCGACAGCCAGCGGCCGGGACCGCCGGTTTGGATGTCTCCCCTGCCACGGTAAGACATCATCCGCTGAATGCTGTTGGGATGCCGCTCTGCCCCGGTTGTGGCGCCCTTTCTCAGAATGAAGACCCAGCTGGAGCGAATGGACGGCGGTACCGACTCTCCGTAGATCGCAAGCGGAATCGGTTCCCAGGCCATCACCGCGCCTTCATCCTGCGCAAGGTTGCGCTCGACGCGCTCGACAATCGGATCGATCGCTGCGCGGACGCCGTCTAATTCGAGAAGGACGTCCAGCGATTCCAAGATTGACCGGTCGTTCGAGTTGATGAGAGGCTCGTCCAATTCATTCGCTCGCAAGATAAGAGCCAGAGGCCGGGCCGGCGGGGTCGAAGTAGATCGTCCAGAGCTTGGCAGGCGCCGGCGTATGTTGATCGTGGGCACGCGTCGCGCGCTCGGCGGCATTTCGGACCGTTGCGAAGTTGTCATGCCGCAGCCGCTCGAGCGCCGACCGCACGCCGTCGCTCTCGAGCGAGATCAGACCGAGTGCGTCCGCGGAGCTCGCCCGCACTTCGGCAAAGCCGTCCCCGGCCGCGGCAAGGAGCGAATCTATCGCTTGGTTGTCGACGGCTTTGCCCGGACCGAAGATTCGCCCTAGGGTGATGCATGCGGCGGAACGGACCCGCACGTAAGGCGACCGCAATAACGAAATGACGTCAGGAGCGGCTGGCCAAGCTGACGGACCGATCCGCGCCAGAATTCGCAGCAGGTCGACTTCGTTGCCGGTCGACTCCTTCAAGATGCGAACGACGGTGGGAACGGTAGCGCCGGCGTCAACAGGCATTTCGAGCAGCAATTGCAGCCCCACCTTTCGCTGATCGGCTTTGGGGGATTCGAGCAGCTTCAAGACCTCCGATCGGGCTCGTTCGCCTAAGGCCAGGATCGCGGTTTGCGCAGCTCGCGTTTCGGCGAGTTCGATTAGCACCGGCAAACACTCGATCGAAGGGCCAATGGCGTCGATTGCAATTGCCACCGCCCACGGTTGTTCGAGCGGCTTGATCAATTTTCGCGACGCGAGCACCGGCAGAGCATCTCGGGCTTTCGGGCCAATTCTGGCCAGGCAGCCGAGGGTCGCGATACGCAATCGGTCCGACGACTTCGGAGCTTGAAGCACGCAAAGTAGCTCGGGCACAGCCGACGTCCCGCAAATCTCGATACAACGAACGGCGGCTTCGACTCCAGGATCGAACGGGGCTTGCTGCCTCGGTTCCAAATTCGAGATGAAGATCGCCAGGTGCGGACGCAGTGCCTCGGCCGAGCAATTTGTCGATGCGAGGAGGATCAAGCCGGAAATATAGTTGCGGTTGGGCTTCGGCTCCTTTGCCGCGCGGCAAAGCTCGGTGATCAGCGGCTTCTCGAAGGACTTATTCGTCGAGGAAATACAGCAGCCGTCCTCGCGCTTCAAGAGTTCGAAGACTGTCGGCCAACCCAGCTCTCCCATCAGGAAGGCGGATTGGAGCGCAAAAGAGCGCGCGACCTGATCTTTGGACTGAATCGTCTTCCGCAACTCGACAAGGTTGGCGGCCACGGCCGGATGCGTTGGCATCATTCGCCCGAGAAGGCCAGCGGCGAGCCAACGGGCCTGGTACGCGTTCCCCCGTGTGGCGGTCTCGACCAATTCGTGCTCGAGAGGCTTGAGCTGTGCTCCCGAGTTGATCAAGACGTCCGCAGCCTCTCTGGCAAATTCGAGCGCGGAAAGCCTTTCAATCTGGACCCTGAGAACGTCGAGGTCAACCGCCTCAAAAACCGAGAGGAAGACCGCTGCGCGCGCGCGGACGTTCAAATCGTGGTCTTTCAGGAGGGCCCTTAAACGAGACAGGACTCGGGGATCCTTGCTTCGTTCGGTTTCTCGAAGCACACGCCAAACCTCGTCCTCTGTTTCGGCTCTGCGCCAACCGTTTACCAGCTGATCGGCGACCTCTTGATCAAAAACCTTGAGGTTCGCTAACACGGCGGCCGCGCGTATGGCAATGACGGGATTGCTGCTGTGCAGCAATTTCCGTAAACGTGGGACGATCTTCGGGCCGAACCTCACCAGGGAAGCGGGCGCCGAAGACCCAACGCGGATGGTTCCCGGGCCGAAACATCCCCCTCGATGCGTTGATTCCGATTGATCGCCGAGCAAGTCGAGCTGGGGACCAGGATCCAGCATTTCCGGGCAGTTCAACTGAGCGAGCAGCGTAAGGCACCGCTCCCGCACGTTGGGGTCTTTGTGTTTGAGCCCACGTGCGATGGCGGGAACAGCTGCGCAACCGAGCCTGCTCAGCGTTTGCTCAAAGGCCCAGTCCGCCGAGGTCCCAAGTGAAGACGCCAGATCGTCAGTGGCTTCGACCGCTTCGTCGCCGAGCTTGCTGAGCGCGGCAGCCGCCTCACCCGCGTCCTCCTCCACGTCTTGACCTGGCTTCGGCAAAAGGGCTCGTAGCTTCGGTACGGCGTCTTTCGCTTCGGGACCGATGTTTCCGATCGCACTAGCCGCGGCCGCTCGGACGCGCGCGACGGGGTGGTCCAAAGCTAGAATCAACTCGGGCAACACGTCTCGATGATCGGGACCGATCTTTCCGAGACACTGTTGAGCGGTGTTCCACGCACGCGGGATATCCTGCGGTTGCTCGACGGGTTCGCGAAGCGCGGCCAGCCAATCGTGAACCGCATTCGCACGAATTCGCCGGTCATTTGCCACCGCTGGTGCGGCAAGCAGGAGGCAAAGACTCACGCACGTGATCCTGAGGCCGAGACGGACAATCCTCATGGGCTCTCCCTAGCCGAGATCATACTGTCCCAAGTGTAACGGACCAAATTTCGAGACGCAGGTTAGATGTTCCCGCACGCGACGTCGCGTCGCAAATTCGATATAGATTGGCGCAGACCCATGAATGTCCACCCGTTTGAATCTCGTCGCATTCGCTGGATTGCGTTCGACGCTGTCGGAACCCTGATTCATCCTAATCCTCCCGCCGCGACGATTTATCATCGCATTGGCGCGCGACATGGCTCGCAGCTGGCCCCCGACGTAGTGGCCACTCGGTTTTACCAGGCTGTGGTCGTCGTGGCCGAGTGCGACGAATTGGACTGCGGCTGTCGCGAGTCGGGCGACCGATTGCACACGTGCGAGACACGCGAGCTGTTGCGCTGGCAAGGGATTGTGCGATCGGTGCTGGACGACGCGGCGGATCCTGAGGCGTGCTTTCAGGAATTGTTTGCGTATTTTGGCCAGCCCCGGTCTTGGGCCTGTTTTCCCGAAGTCGGAGCGGCCCTCAAAAGGCTGCAGCAGGCGGGTTTTCGGTTGGCGATCTGTTCGAATTTCGACGGTCGGCTCAATGCGGTGATGGAGAGCACGCCCGCGTTGAGTCCGATCGAGCTGCGAGTCATTTCGTCCGACGTCGGATATCGCAAACCCTCGGCCCGCTTCTTCGAGGCGCTCGTGCGCGCGGCCGATTGCGGGCCCTCCGAGATTCTCTTTATCGGAGACGATCCGGCCAACGACGTCGCGGCTGCCCGGGCCGCCGGTCTCTCCGCGTTACAAATTGACCGCAATTCCGCCTCGGTACAGAATCGGACCCTGCACTCGCTCGACGAATTGCTTGCGCTCGTGATTTAGACGGATTCCAACCGTATGTCCACGCCCTGGGTGGCCATTCAGCGAAATCCCACCTCGGGAACCGGCTTGCAGCGGGCCGAGTTGTTACACCTGGTCAGCCATCTCCGCCGGCTCGGAATTCGTCCCCGTCTCTACTCGCACCGAGAGCGGCTGTGGGAACGTCTGCAGAATCCTGAGGAACGACGTCAATTGGTCTGTCTGGTGGCGGCCGGGGGAGATGGAACCGTGGGCGACCTGGCCAACCGGTTTCCGGACCTGCCGTTGGCTGTCTTGCCGCTGGGGACCGAAAACCTGCTCGCTGGGCATCTGGGTATCCCCAGCGACGGCCGATTTGTTGCGGAAATGATTGCGGAAGGCGGCCAGCGGGCGATCGACGTGGGCCTGATCAACGGCCGGCGATTCCTGCTGATGGTGACCGCCGGCTTCGACGCTGACATTATCCATCGCGCCCACGCACGGCGGACAGGACACATCCGAAAATGGAATTACCTCCAACCGATTTGGGAATCCCTGCGTAGTTACCGTTATCCGAAACTGCGGGTTTCGGTGGAGGGTGGCGATCTACCCAACGATCGGCCTCTTTCGGCCCGTTTGCTCGTGGTGGCGAATCTGCCGGCTTACGCGATGGGGCTGCCGTTGGCGATGAGTGCGGACGGTGCCGATGGCCTGCTCGACCTGCGACTGTTCCACCGCCGATCTGCATTCCAAATGCTCCGTTACTTATATAAGGTTTTACTCAGGCAGCATGAAACGCTGGCCGACGTCGTCAGCGGACGAGCCAAGCGGGTGCGAATTACCTGCGACACTCCCGTTCCCATTCAATGCGACGGCGATCCGGCCGGCTTTACGCCCGCGGAAGTCACGGTCCTTCCCGGGGCGTTGACATTATTTGTTCCCAAATCGCGTCTCGTGACCGGGTAGCGGTCCCCGCGGCGAAAACTCACGAAATCCTAGGTCAATCAGACGCCGCGACTCGAGAGCGCCCTTCGCTCTTGGACTCACGGCAGCGACGCCCTCAGCCCGCAATTTCGGTCCGCGGACGAGGTCGGAGTCGGACGTGCCCAATAATCCCATCCAACTCGGAAAGATTTCCTGCGGGCCCGGGCGGCCTCTGTTGTTCATTGCCGGCCCGTGCGTGATCGAGAATCCCGAGTTGGTGAGCGATGTTTCCGGGCGACTGGCCGAGATGGCAGCCAGGCTCGACGTCCCACTCGTATTCAAATCGAGCTTCGATAAGGCCAATCGCACCAGCTTTCACAGCTTTCGCGGTCCAGGGCTCGAGCGAGGACTGGCGATCCTTGAAAAAGTCCGCGAGACCACGGGCCTGCCGGTGACGACTGATATTCACGAGACATTCCATGCGGAACCGGCCGCACAAGCTTGTGACATCGTACAGATCCCGGCTTTTTTGGCGCGGCAGACAGATCTCATTCACGCGGCCGCCGCTGCAACCGCAAAATTCGGTCGCATCATCAACGTCAAAAAGCCGCAGTTCATCGCGCCGGAAGATGCCGTTCACATCGTGAAGAAGTGCGAGGAGGCCGGCAACTCGAATATCCTGTTGACCGAACGGGGTGCGACGTTCGGTTACGGTCGCCTGGTGAACGACATGCGGGCGATCCCCGCGATGCAGAAAATGGGAGTGCCCGTCGTCTTTGATGCCACGCATAGCGTGCAGCTTCCGGGTGGTGCCACGACCGGCGGACAACGCGAAATGATTCCCGTGTTGGCGCGGGCGGCAGTGGCCGCCGGCTGCGACGCGGTGTTTTTAGAGACGCATCCGAGCCCCGACCGGGCGCTCAGCGATGGCCCGAACATGATTCCCCTGGCGGATCTTCCCCGACTCATCGAACAACTCAAGCAATTGCGGTCTCTCGTCAACGAGTTCCTTTGCTCCTAGGGTAGTTTTGCATGTTTTCGCGAGCACGCGTTATGTCGCTTCGTACCCGGTTCGCCGCCACTCGACACGCGCGGCCGATTGTCTTCTGTGCCGGCGCCCTGTGCGCACTGCTGGTGAGCGGCTGCGGAGATGCGTCGTCGACGCCGTCCGGAAATGCCGGTTCGAAGGCAAATACGAAGGCCGCCGCCTCGACCGATTCCGCCGTCGATGCTCGCTGCAAGCAACTGATGTCGAGCAGCCTCGACATGATGAAACCGGAGAATCTAGGGATTTCCGCCCAGGAGCAGCAGGTCGTCGACGCGCTCAACAACTGGGCCGGAGAATGCGGCAAATCGGCTCCCACTTCCGCCAACGATCCGCCAACCCCAACGGGGAAGGGAGACGCTTTCTCCGACTTGTACGACCTGGCGGACATCGAACACGTTCGCAACTGTTGGCTGCTCAAACAGCTCGGAAGTAAGGCGATCAGTTCGCAACCGACCGACCTCGAGCGGGCCGTCGCGCTGTTCGACCTCAGCGTGCGGACGGTGGCGCTTCAGGGAAGCGCAGATCCTGTCGTTCCACAAACTACTTACGACACCTTGGTGCTGGGTCGGGGCACGGCCGAGGACCGCGCGTGGCTCTTCGGAGAGCTTTTGCGACAGGCGGGTATCGACTCGGTCATTCTGCGACCCAAGGCCGCTAGCGCCGCGGGCACACCATCGTCCGGCGCCGCGTCCTCTGGCGATACTCCACGTTGGTTGGTGGGAGTGCTGCTCGATAAGCAGGTCTACCTGTTCGATCCGACTCTCGGCTGGCCGATCCCGGCACCCGACGATAAGCCAACGTCGATCACCGTGCACCAGCCGGCCACGCTGGCGCAGGTCATCGCTGACGACAAGCTGTTGCGGAAGCTGGACGTGTCGCCCGAGAAAAAATATCCCCTCCGGGCTGCGGATCTCAAATCGGCGCAGGTCGAAATCATCAACTCGAGCCGCTACTCCGAGCCACGCATCAAGCGAATCGAAGAGTTCCTCGCCGGAAATCGCTCGACGACCGTTTATTCCCCGCTGGCTGATGTCGGTGGGAGGCCGGGCTTGCGTAACCGCGTGGAGCAGGCGGGCGGCGGGCTGTGGAAGAAGGGCGACGTCTCAGTTTGGGAGTATCCGGATAAGCAAATTGCAGCCGCCCATCATCTCGACCCTCAAGCCAAAATCCGACACGACGAAGATTGGCTACCGTTTCAGGGGCCCGTCGACGTTGAGTTCGACATGAAGACGATGCAGTTCAGAGTGAGCCAGGGAACCACGTTTACAGACGTCAAAGGGAAGGGCGCGAAGCGGTCGGGCGGCGGTGGGATGCCCGGCCCCGGGGACGAAACGGAACGAGTCGAAGTGCGCCACGACACGCGGAGGCAAATCAAAGGACGGATCGCGCACCTTCAAGGCGACTACCCGTCAGCGATCCGCAAGTATTTATCGGTACAGCTCGCCGAGCTTCCTCCGCAGATGAGGTTGCCCGACGAGGTGCAGGAGCGAGCGAAAAGCCTGCCCCCGGACAAACGTCCCACCGGGCCGTTGGCGCTGGAAACGCCCAAGCGCGAGTTCATCATGAACTTCCGGGCCGCTGAGGCTGCGAAGTTTTGGATGGGTGTCTGTCAATTCGAGCAGCACGAGCCCGAACTGGCGGACGAAACTTTCACCGCCTACCTCCGTCGCTACTCGCAGCAAGGCATCGGCCTGTGGGTGATTCAGGCCGCCTATCTGAGAAGTCTGACACTTGCCGAAAGCAAGAAACTTGCGTTGGCCGTCCAGTCCATCACTCAACTCGTGCAGGCTTTGCCCGAGAACGATTACCGTCGACCGACCTACGAACTGATGAGCGAGCGCTGGCGATCGGCGCGCGATGCAGCCAAGCCGCCGGCTGCCGGCACCAGCGCGGAGGCACCTTCTCAAAGTACGCCCGCGGCCGCCGAAACGAAGCCTGCCGACGCCGGTGCGAAGCCAGCGGCGCCACCCAAGACGGAAAGTGCCACTCCGTCTCCGCCCAAGACCCCGGCTGCCACACCGGCACCAGCGGATCCGAAATCAGCAACCAAGGCAAAGTCCAAGTAGTCCGAGAGCCGGGCAGAACTACAGCTTGGGCGGCTCGTGCGAAACCATCGGCTGGCGGGGCATATTCCGCTCACGATCTTCGTCGAGCTGAATGCGCGGCGGACGGGGGGGTCGCGGGGGCGGGTAGTTGACCTGGATTTCGTGCCAGTCCCAACCCATCGGCGACTCGAGTTCTTCGCGGGCGAGCGCCTCCCACTGAGTCCCGCGGTGATCCTCGATCACTCCCTTCAAGTACTCGTGGGCTCGTTTGGCGAAGTGCTGAATGCGCGAGGGCGACTTGTCCTCTGACGCTGGCTCGATCCTCCAGGTGTTATTCGTCGCATTTTGAAACGGTCGCGGCGACTGCTTCATCTCGGCCAACATCAGGTTATAGCCCAGCGCTCGGGCTCGCATGGCCAGCACGCGCCCCATAGCCAAATCGAAACTCGCCTTCCAGCGCGGCGTGTCGAGCCGCGAACGGTCTCGCTCGCCCGCCTCCAACAGTGTGTGCATCTCGTTCAGACGGTAATCGAGTTCTGCCAAAGGCTTTTGAGCTTCTGTGATTTGTTGACGCAGCGTGTTGTCGTTATCTGCGCGAAAGACCAGTTGCGGCTGGGGCATCTTTTCTGGCGGACCGACGACCGCGGCCTGATACAAAGCCGCTTTGGCGGCGTTGCGGGCGCGCTCGAGTTCGTAGTCTTTTTTCGGCCGATAGTCGGGCCAATAGTTACGCAAGATGGCTTCGTCGAATTTTGGGCCCCCGAGTTCTTCAGAGATTAAATACATGCCGCCCGTCTCGTTACACAGGCGGGTCAGGGCATAGGGGCCAAAGCCGGAGGTCAATTCCTGAAGGCGGCCACGTCCTCCCCAAAACGGTAGCTGCACGCCTTCGAGATCCGCCGTTTCCGGCCCTCGGTTGGTGTAAGCCAATCCGTGGAACCCGTCGCTAAAGACGTAGGGAAAATAATGTCGTTCGCGGCCGAAGACCGCGTCGTCTCCCACGCAATAGACGCGCATCCCCAGGCGCCGTAGCTTGACGATGGCCGTCTCGAGTCGTTCGGTATCGCTGCCCCGCTCATCGGTTACGACGACGATCATCACGCGTCGACGTTCTTTCGATCCGAGGCGAAAACTGCGGAACCGCTCGCCGGCGGAGAGGGCCGCGCTGAACACGTTTTCGACGGCTCCCTTTTCGTCGCCGTCGTCTTCGATTTTGCGGATCGCCTTCTTGATCGCGGCAATGTCGTCGACCGGTCTCTTCGTCAAGAACTGGACAGACTTCCCGAACGTGGCCACGGCCGTCTTGAGGGCTCCGTTTCCACCGACTCCCAACAGTCCCAACTGGCGGTAGACATTGTCGAAGCGATCGGCGATCGCCTCGCGACGGCTTTTCATTGAAGGCGTCGCATCGAACAGCCAAACAACGAGTGTATTTTCTTGTCGCAACGAGGCTTCGATCTCGACAGTGAGCCGATCGATGGCGCCCTTCACCCCGCCCGTATGTTCGGTCGACCCGGTCGTCTCGATTAGGTCGCTCAGTTCTCGGTGGCTGGTGGCGACGCCGACGTCGGCCAGCGGCCGCCCGATCGTGACTTGCTTCATTCCGAGCGAAGAGGCGGAACTGGTCACGCTGACGACGGGCGCTTTCGGAGTTTCGATCGCGGAACCCAACGACGCCATCCGCAGACCGGTCTCGGACGTATTGTCCCCGCCGTTGCCGATTTCGGGGGCCGCCGCCACGTCAAATCGAAATTCCTGCGGGAGCGTGCTGATCGTTTCCTCGTCGACCACCGAAGCTGTGACTTCCGGCTCGCGAAACAGCATTGTGGCGAAGTGAATCGGCCACAGAGCGACGAGGATCAGCAGGTGTCCGATCAGGCTGATCACCCACGAAGGGGTTCGCCCGCGGACTTCGGGACGCGCGGGTGTCCCCGCTGCGCCCTTTTGCTCGGCGGGTGGCCGAACGGGCGGCGAATTTGCCGCAAACTCGGCTGCCGTTCCCGCTCCTGCGGGCGCTGATTCAACAAGCGTCTGATTCACGGGTTGTGTCCAACCGCCGCGATACGGACCTTCAGGCTCCCAGAGCAAGTCCGCCCCCTTAAATTTACTCGACAGCCGCGCCTCCGACAACGGCCTTCGATGCAGGTGCATCTCCGACGGCCGAAACAGTAAGATGGGTTGCTTCACGGCCCGGTGGCGAATTTGCCAGATCCACGGGCACCTTTCGCATCCAACTTTTAGGATCCCGCCGCGTGTCCGTCGAATTGAGCCAGTTTGCCCGGTCGCTCTCGGTCGAGACGGCCTTTACGGTGCTCGCGGTTGCGAAATCGCTAAAAGCGGCCGGCAAGGATGTCGTCGAACTCGAAATCGGCGACAGCCCGTTCGACAGCACGGCATCGGCTAAGTCGGCAGGCATTGAGGCGATCCAAAAAAACCAGTCGCACTATTGCCCCTCGCCCGGAATTCCCGAGTTCCGGGAGGCGGCCGCCCGCTTTGTAAAGCGCGAATTTGGCATTCCGGCCGAGGCCAAAAACATTGTGGCCGGGCCGGGGGCCAAGGTTTTCGAGCAGTTCTTTTGCGAAGCTTTTCTCGATCCGGGGAATGGGGTCCTGGTCTTCGGACCGTACTTTCCGACTTATTTGCCAAATATCCAGCGGCGGGGTGCGCGGGCCGTCGTGCGGCCGCTGCGTCAGTCGAACCAATTCCGTCCGGAGATTGCGGAGATCGAGCGGTTCCTAGCGGAGGATCGCGCTCCGCGGGCCATCTTCCTGAATTCGCCGCACAACCCAACCGGCGGCGTGACGACCGCAGACGACCTTAGGCAGATCGCCGACCTGGTGCGGGGCAAGAACGTCGCCATCTTCAGCGACGAGCCGTACTGCCACATGATCTGGAAAGGCAAGCACGCGTCGATGCTTGCGCAGCCGGGAATGCTCGACCAGTCGGTGGCCGCCTTCACCTTCAGCAAGTCGTACAGCATGAGCGGCTGGCGACTGGGGTTTGCCGTCGCCGGGGCGCCGATTGCCGATGCCATCGGCAAGATGATCAACACGACACTTTCGTGCACGCCGACGTTGGTCCAACTGGCCGGAGCTGCTGCGCTCGAACGCGATCAGGCCGAACGCGACGCCGTGATGCTCAAGTTTCGCGACAAAGTCGAGTTGTTGACGGCTGGCCTCAACCGCATCGAGGGCTTTCGCACGCTCGATCCGACGGCGACATTTTATGTCTTTCCGAACGTCGCCGCGGTTTGCAACCGCCTCGGGATCACAAGCCACGGCTTGGCCCTTTACCTCTTAGAAGGGGCCGATGATCGTTTCGGCATCGCTTGCTTAGGCGGCGAGTGCTTCGGCGAAGCGGGACAGGGGTTCTTGCGGTTCAGTTGTGCCGAGCCGAACGATCGCATCGAGAAGGCCCTCGAGTTTCTTCCGACCGCCTTATCGCGCTCCGAGCGAGTCGCGGCCTATCTGACGCAGCATCCGGAGTTTCGCCTCAAAGCACCGTACTCGGTGGCGAACTAGCATGTCGGTGACGAGTTCGCTCAGAACGCGCAACTATCGGATCGCCGCCGGCAGCGTCCTGGCCTGCTACTGGCTGATCATGTTCGCGGGCACGCATTGGCCACACGTCAATCTCGAAAGCTATCCCCAAAACACCGACAAGGTGCTGCACTTCACGGGCTACGCCGGCTTCGGATTTCTGATCGCCGTTTGGATCTTCACGAAGCGCGAACTGCGCCCGCGTGACTACGCCGCGGGGTTCACCGTCATTTTTTTCTATGCGATCGCCGACGAATGGACGCAGCCCTGGTTCGGCCGCACTTGCGACATCTTCGATGCGGTCGCCGACTGGGCCGGCGGTCTGAGCGGCCTTTCAGTTTTTTTCCTGATTCGCGCCGCCTTTCGGCAGATCGCCGACCCATGAGCCGGAGCGGCGCCAAGGAGACGTATAGCACGTCGCCTACGCGCGCAAGAAGTCAGGCCAATTGTTGATCGACAACATTCGCGAAGGTACGATCAACCCGACCTATTGTTCACCTTTTCGGTAACTGTGTTCGGGTTGCTTAGAAGCTAGCCAAGGTGGTGCGTATGAGATCATACAAGATCGTGGACAGCAACTCGAAACAGCTAGAAGTCATCCCCGGGGACAAAAAGCACGCTGCAGATTTGTTTACGGGGATATCTGAGGACGAGTGGAGCAGACTCCTCGAAGCATTCTCCGAAACGAAGCGTCCATTATTCCTGCCGGATCCGCGGGAAATTCGTGAGGTGGTGGATGCGCCGACAACGGATGCTCCGGATCCGATGGGTGCCCTGTTTGACTCGGCGATGGCACTGCGGTCTCACTTGAAGCTTTTGGCAGTCAAGTCCAATCTTCGCATCATCTGCTGTCTCCATAATCCCAGCGGTTCCCCCTGCGGGGGCCTAATGGACATCGCCGTCGATCGGAACGGTGCTTTTTACCAATGCCGGCTTGATCCTCTCCTGCATCGGATACCAGTATGACCCACGAAGTCCGAGTGCCAGTGCTCGCCTACTTGGCTAAAGTTCCAGCGGATCACTGGGTTGTCGCTGCGAAGATCGCGGATGATCTTAAATTGTTGCCGGCCGATGTGAACAGCTACATGCAGTGGGCGGCCCAGGCGAAAGAGATCGAGGTCAACGATCTCGGTGAAGTACGCATTTCGACAACGTGGCGATACCAGTTTGAGCATGCCCAGCCAGCGTTGCCGAGGCCTGCTGAGGGCCAGGCCGTCGGGAAGGGCTATTGGTCCGTCGATGCTGCGATCCAATCGGACAGCCGCGAGAGGGAGGCTAGCGGGTACTTTGGCACAGAAAAGACCACAATCAAAGAAGGGAGGGGTTTTTTCTCGAAGGTTCTGCTCGGCCCCAAGGAGGTTCACAGGGAACGTAAGGGACAATATCGTGAAGAACGCGAAAAGGAGAACACACGAAAGTTTGGTGTTCGGACCATTCTGATCATCTTTGTCGCCGTGCTCGCGCTCGGAGGCATTGCGTGGTTGTGGGGGCGCGGAGGCTCAGAAGACCCGGGACGTTCGGGTGAAACGGGCTCGGACAATCCTAAACTCCCCAAATTTGACCAGAACGAGCCGAAGCCGCAATCGGTCGTTCCGCCACCCGAGACGATTCCAGAGCTGAGTGACTTTCGCGCAGCGGATCTCATATTCGAATGCGCCGCAGCTGTACGGGCTGGACGCAGTGAAGAGGAGTTTTGGGCGAAATGGAATGGTAAGCAAGTAGCTTGGCTGGCCAAAATATACAAAGATCACCTGCTAGAGTCGGATGATATGGTTCACTTAGTTACAGGGGGCGCCGACGGCGCCATGATCGATGCATTTTTTTCGGAGACCGATATTGCGGCCAGTGTGCGACAGCTCCCTCCGGACACTCCTATAGTCATTCAGGGTGAGATCAAGATGCCATACAATCATTTTTCGTCTTTCCGGCTCCTCAAATGTAAGTATTATCGCGTCAAACAAAGTGGCAGCTAGCGGCATGCCGCACACTAAACGTGTCAGGTCAAAAACAGGTCCCGCTCGGAACACTTGGCGGCGCCAACGACTTCCTGCATTTTGAAGCGACTCACGCTTTGATGCAAATCGCCGAGATCAATCGGAAATCGCTGAGTAGATCACCGGCTTGAGCTGCAGCTGCAAGCTGATGTCGAGCGGTTCGATCTGCTGAAGGATGATGATGATAAGCTGCGGCTTGGGAACCACCCAGAAGTACGTGCTGGCTGCGCCGCTCCAAGAATACTCGCCATCTGCTCGGGCGGGGCCTGACGGGCCTTGCTGCCGAACCATCACACCCAGTCCGAATCCGTGACCGGACAGGGGAAACCCGCCGAGCCTGATCGGCATCGCTTCCTTGGGAAGTTGATTGGAAGTCATTTGCGCAACCGTGTCTGGCCGCAGCAGCCGCACGCCGTCCAATTCTCCGCCGTTCAAGAGCATCTGGCAGAACCGGCAGTAGTCGCGGGCCGTCGACAACAATCCGCCGCCGCCGGAGAAGAATCTTGGCTGTTTTCGGTAGCGGCTGGTGGCAGGTGAGTCGATGACGCGGAGTCCCATTTTGGCGCCGCGCGCGTAGGCCGTGCTAAACCGATTGAGCTTCTCGTCGGCGATCATAAAACCTGTGTCGCGCATGTCGAGCGGTTGGAGAATTCGTTCGCGAAGGAATTTGTCGAGCGGCTCGCCTGACACACTTTCGATCACGCGGCCAAGGACATCGGTCGAATAGCTGTAGTTGAAGCGGAAGCCAGGCTGATCCTGCAGCGGGAGCGTGCCGAGCTTGCGAATCATCTCGGGCAGGGCGCCCTCGTCGATCTTGTTCTTGATGTAAAGCTGATCGACGGCCGAGCCGTTGGGAATGCCGTACGTGAAACCCGAGGTGTGACGCATGAGGTCGCGGATGGTGACCGGTCGCTTGGCCTCCACCGTCTGGTTCTGGCCGGCATACACGCGCAAATCCTGCAGCTCGGGCAGGTACTTGCCGACCGGATCATCGAGCTTCAGCCTTCCCTCTTCGACCAGCATTAGCGCTGCCACCGACGTGATTGGCTTGGTCATCGAGTAGATGCGGAAGATGGCGTCGGAAGGCATCGGCTGGCCCGATTTGACGTCCAGCTTTCCGAACGCCTCGCAGAGCGCAATCTTCCCATGGCGAGCGACGAGCACCACGGCGCCCGCGATGTGTTTCTTGTCGACCTGCGCCTGCACGATCGAGTTCACCTTGCTTAACTTTTCGGCAGAGAGCCCCGCTTCGGGCGGCGCGACCTGCGGCATCTCTGTCGCGCCTGCCTCACCAAAAGCGGCACTGCCCACGAGCAGCAGGCAACAGAGAAATGTCTGAGATTGCGGACTGGCAAGGTACTTCACGGGGGATCTTTCAGGTGGTGGAATCAGGTTGTGGAATCATGATGCAGACAACACAGATGCTGCGGGGTCACGTTCGAGTGTGTTTGAAGCGGGTCAAGGCCAGGCGCGTCCAGGCCAATTGGCTCTCGTAGCCCATCACACCGCTCTCCATCGCCAAACTGGCCGACAACAGATTTGTTGCCCGTTGCGTGTCGAGGTGGCGCCGCAGAGTCGGGATGTAACTCGCCAGTTCCTTCTCCAGGGTTTCCAAGAATGGCACACAGGCGTCGCGTCCGAGCACGCTTTCCAGAAACGCGAATCGCAGGCTCAGCTCCCGCATCCCGCGCACGACGTCTGCCTGCGTAATAGGCCGACGCAGCCATTGCTTGAGCGTCCGATTTCCGCTGACGCTCAGTCGAAACAATTTACGTCGCCGCACGGACGACGTTTCTTCCACGCGTCCCCGAATCAATTTGCCGCGCTCAAGCCGGGCCAGCGCGGGGTAGATGCTTCCCGGGCTATCGCTGAAGCTGCCTATCGGTGTTTCCGCGAACAGCTTGCGCAGGTCGTAACCCGAGCAGGGCGCCTGATTGTGGACCACGCCGAGGAGAGCGAAGTCGAGTAGCGAGAGCGACGTCCTTTTCATAGTACGTTACGTACTATGACGGAACGTATTAATTTCAGCAACAGGCCCACCGACAACTGCCAAGGCGATTTCGCCCGAAGCGGAAAACGCCAGCGATTGGGTGTCTGCTTTCTCGCCCCGCTTACGCTTAAGTATGGTAGGTAGTGAACAAGGATGGCCTCACGACAACCGAACCCCTGAGCCGCGCGAGCGGAGACCAAGGGAAACCAGCCGTTTGCTTACGATTCCTTCCCCTCGAGCGCTGGATGGTTCGATGGACGGCGGACAGACTACGGAAATGCAGCGGCTGCTCGACGGCTGGGCCGCCGGTGACGGCGCCGCACGAGACCAACTGCTCGATCACGCGGGTCAACGCTTGCTCGCCCTCACGCGCCGGATGTTTCGCGGGTATCCCCATCTACGGCGCTGGGAACAGACCGACGACGTCTTTCGTGTTGCGGCTCTACCGATCGCTGGGCGACGTTCGCCCGGGGTCGATCGGCGAGTTCTTCGGCCTGGCCGCGACGCAAATTCGGCGGACGTTGATCGATCTGGCCCGGCATCACTTTGGTCCCGAGGGCGCGGCAGCACGCCATCACAGCGACGGAATTGGCCGACGGTTGGATCAACGCGACGATTCGGGTCCGGCTCGCACCGACGTACCGCCCGAGACGCTCGAAGCGTGGGCCCATTTTCACGAGGCCGTTGAAGCCTTGCCGCGCGACGAGCGTGAGGCGTTCAGTGTGATCTGGTACGGCGAGGCGACTCAGAAAGAGGCGGCCGAGCTGCTCGGCGTTACCGAGCGAACGATTTTGCGGCGCTTAGTGCGCGCGAGACTCGTCCTGCATGAATCTCTGAAGCAGGTGCGCGCCTGCTTCGAGGAGGCGAACGAACATGGCTCTTGACGATCGACTGAGCGACTTACTGGTGGACTGGGAGCAAAGCCAGCGCGACGGTCGTGAGCCCACGCTCGAGGAGCTTTGTAAAGACTCGCCCGACCTCCTCCCCGTCGTACGCGAGTCGATCGATTCGCTCAAAGCGACTCGCTGGATGTTCGAGCCGGACTCCGCCGCGACATCGACCGACGATCGCTCGACAGACGGGTCGCGCGCTGCCCTGCATGACACCGAGCTTCCCGCGTCTCATCTCACCGTCGAGCAATTTGCGGCCTCGATCTTTCAGAGCGGCTTGCTGTCTCCGGTCGAAATCCACGACCTGAATCAGCGGCTCACGGCGAGCGATTTGCCCGGCGAAGCTCGCGAAATCGCGTCGCGACTCGTGACCGAGGGCAAACTCACACGCTATCAGGCGTCGGTCCTCCTCAAGGCGTCGAACGATCCGCTGCTCATCGATAACTACGTGATCCTGGACACGCTCGACACCGGCGGCATGGGATTGGTCTTCAAGGCGCTGCACCGCTCGATGAACCGCGTGGTCGCGCTCAAGCTGCTGCCGGCTGCCATGATGAGTGCCCGCGACACGGTGAAGCGGTTTCAGCGCGAAGTCCAAGCAGCGGCCGCGCTCTCGCATTCCAACATTGTGGCCGCTTACGACGCTCACCAATCAGCCGAGATCGCCTACCTGGTTTTGGAATACGTCGAGGGGGTGAATCTCTTCCGTCTGGTGAAAGAACGAGGTCCGCTGCCGGTTGCCGTAGCGGCCAACTATGTGCGGCAGGCGGCGACGGGACTCGCGTATCTCCATTCGCGCGGGATCATTCACCGCGACGTGAAGCCGGCGAACCTGATTCTGGCCGAGGATGGCACCGTCAAACTGCTCGACATGGGACTCGTGCGATTTGCGTCGGCGGAAGATCTCTCCTGCGTCGAGATGGACCAGGAACTGACTCAGGCGGGCATCGTGATCGGCACGGTCGCCTACATGTCGCCCGAACAGGCCCTCGACACGCGCTCGGCCGACCAACGCTCGGATATTTACAGCCTCGGATGCACGCTCTTCTTCCTGCTCACGGGGCGCTCGCTGTACCACGAAGAGACCGGAATGAAAACGCTTTTGGCTCACCGTGAGCAACCGGTGCCGACGATTCGCGAATTCTGCGAAGAGGCACCCGTATCGCTCGATGCCGTCTTCCGAACAATGGTCGCCAAACGCCCGGCTGATCGCCTGCAAACAATGTCGGAAATCGTCGCGGCGCTCGACGCGTGCGTGCCCGGCCTTGCGGCGAATGCAGCGCCAGCGGCACCAGCGGGGCGAGGCGGCTTGGCCAAAAACGGTGCTACTTTTCGCAGCGCACCGCCTTGGCGCCGGCGGCCACTCCGCATCGCGCTGGCGGTTGCAGTCCTGGCCGGCGTGGCGGTCGGAGGGATCTATCTCGCGGGAATTCTGATTCGGATCAAGAGTGACAGGGGAGAGACGGACATCTACGTTGACGATCCGCACGCCACCGTCGAGGTGACGCCCAATGTCGGCAAGCCGGGAGGTTCAGCGAGCCGAACGAAGAGTCACCCGCCGAATGTAAGTAAGGCTGGAAGCTTTTACTCAACGGAAAAAGGATTGTCGTTTCAGAAGGGGCAAGTGCTGGACGGGCAGACGCCTATGCTCACAGGTCCAGAGAACGTCAAGACGGCCACTCCCGGAGTGAACCATCCCCGCTCTTCTGAATTGGCTGACCAAGATGTCGAGCGACAAGTCGCAATTTGGGCAGTGAAGTTGGCTGGCGAGGTCACGCTCGAGGACGGTTCATTCAAGAACGTCAACGATCTTCCCGCGTCGAGTTTCCATGTGTTCGCGATCGACTTCGACAACGACCAGGTCATAGACGATGCACTACTCGGCGAATTGATCAAATTCCGCCCGCCGTCCTTGCGAGGATTGGATTTGACGGGGACCAGGATTACCGACAAGGGGTTGGACGGCCTGGGCAGTATTCCGCGGCTGCTTGCGTTGGGACTTTCGGGCACTCAGATCACCGATGAAGGCGCGAAGACCCTCACCTCGCTGCCACCCCTGCAAGAACTCGACTTGTCGAAGACGCGAATCACGGACAGGGCGATGAAATTCCTTGCCGCGCTGTCCCATCTCTCCGGATTGTCGCTGGATGAAACGCAGATCACCGACGACGGATTGAAAAACCTCCCGCAGCTCAGGGATTTGTCGCTCAAGCGAACGCGAATCACCGACGCCGGCCTGAAATCTCTCGAAAATCAAACCTGGCTGAAGACACTCAATCTCTCCGGCACCAAGGTTACGAATTCTGCGGTCGCCCAATTGAAGACCTTGCTGCCCAATTGCGAAATTGAATCCGATTTCGGTTCAAAATCGCCCCAGACGTCTGCGACTGAGCAGACGAAGAGTCAACTCTCACCTTCGATTAGCGGGTCCGCGAACCCCCCCAATCAAACGGCGGCGGCCCCGCCTCACCCTCGAGCGGCTGGTCCCGATGTTACGACCAATGTCGACCGTCTGGTTGCAGAATGGGTGCTCAGCGGCCGAGGGAATTTCGTTTTCCTGCGTGAGTGCGGTCAGGTCGAGGACCTGGCGAAACTCCCGACAGGCGAGATTCACCTGATGGGCATCAACAATCGGCGTGGCCTCCCGCTCAAATTTTCGGCGTCCGACGTCGAGCGACTGGCCTCGCTGTCCGAACTGATATCGCTGAGGCTGCAGTCGCCGTCGGTAACCGACGAAATCGTGCTGCGGTTCAAAACTCTCAAGAAATTGAAGGCGCTGTCTCTGATTCACGCACGCATCAGCGACGCCTGTCTTCCGGCTCTTACCGACATGAGCCGCTTGTCCTTCTTAGATCTCAGCGACACTCCCATCACGGATGCCGGACTTGAGCAGATTGCCAAGATCAAGTCACTAAACGATCTAAGCCTTCCCGCCAAGAACAATCCGCGGAACATCGAGAGCGATCCTGGGTTGTATCTCGGAGGAATAAAGGAAGTCCCGCTACCCGCCTTGATCCTCGATAACACGCGAACGACGGAAGGCGGGGTACTTAAGCTCCAGAGCGAGCTGTCGAGCTGCAACATTTGCGCATCACACGTCTACCCGGGGCGCGGCATCGTCGGGGTCACGCTCCCGCCAAAGCCGGGTTCCTCCGACGTCGAGTGGGCAAAATGGCTGCTCAAAGACCCAACCAATTTGACGCGCACAATATACACCGATCTCGATCCGGACACGCCAGTCACGAAACCGCAAGATCTTCCTCCCATCGCGTTTCATATTCGGGACCTGCGTCTCGGACGCACTCCCGTAAATCGATTTCTCCTCCGGCGGCTCAGTGACTTGCAGCATTTGGAAGTGCTGTTTCTCCATCATGTCACGCCGCCCCAAGCGCTGCAGGAGCTTGCCGCGATCAAGTCGCTGAAGACATTGGTGCTTGGCGATATCGAGGCGGGCGACGATTCCCTGCAGGCACTCTCTGAATTAACCGGGATCACCACATTGGTTTTCGACGGCAGCAAACTCACCGATGCCGGATTGAAATCGCTAGCACCTCTGAAGAACCTCACGCGTCTGACGCTTGGTGGTCAGGCGAAGGGTCTGCATGGCAGCGGCTTCGAGGCACTCAGCGGACTCACCAACCTGCGCACCCTCGCTGTGCCGGGATGCGGGCTCGACGACGAACATATGCGCGCGATCGGAAATCTGACCGAATTAGAGAAACTTGATCTGCATGACACTTGGATCAGCGGGAAGGGGTTGGCCGAGCTGGCCGGTCTCAAGCACCTGAGGTATCTGAATCTCTCGCATTGCCGACGACTTCAGACCGACGACTTGTTGCGACTCGGTGAACTCACCGCGTTGGAACACCTCGATCTCTCGAATTGCCGTATCACCGAAGCGTCCTTCAATTCGCTGCTCTTGACGTTGAGAAAGCTCAAGAATCTGAAGACTCTCAATCTCACCGGCGCTGGAATAACGCCGCAGATGCTTCCGGAGTTGAAAGGTGTGCTTCCACACCTCGAAATCAAGATGCTTCAAGGCCTGGAAATCAAAGATCAGTAGGGCGGTCACTCGCCAAGCGATGCGATAAGGCGAAGCACCGTAATCCATGCCCGGAGCGATCGCGACAAATTCCGCGCGGCGTTTCTACGCGCGTAGAAAACCGAGCTCGATCGCGGGCCGAAACGCGAAACAATGAGAGATGGACTTGCGCGATCCCTGCGCCCGGGATCCATTGGAAGCTTCAACCCGCCGGACGACCCCGGTAAGCCTTTGTCCAGCGGGTAAAGTCTACCCGCCGGGTAAACACGTTCTTACCCGGCGAGGCGGGTAAGGATTTCCCGGAATAGGGGACCGGTTTACCCGCCGGCCGTTTCGAGCACGAACGGGACCGCATCGGGTCTGATTTTGGCCGCGGTCCACTTCACAATTCGTACGTGACCGGACGCAACACGATCCGTGCAAAGTGTTTGCGGCCGGCGGATCTCGGGTCCGGACACTTCCACGGGACCGAGGGGACCTGACCGCAGCGCATCGTCACGGGACCATTCCCGGGACGACGTAGGCCTGGAGCAGTACGAGCAGTCCCACTAAAACCGCGAGTGCCAGGCTGTGGAGGAACACATAGCGCAGGGCGTCTGCCGCGCTGACCGGTTGGTCGTCCGGTTTGGAGTCGGGCGTCGTGCCGTCTGCTAGCGACTGGGTCGTGCTGGTCGCGACGCTCGCAACAACCAGACTCTGTGCGTCGATCATCTTACCCATAACGCCGCCGGAGCTGTTGGCCGCCGCCGTCAGGATGGGCGACACGCCGATGCGGCCGGCCGCCACGCGCTGCAGGTTGCCGAACAGCACG
>DASRXU010000349.1:0-8395 GCA_035687365.1 Planctomycetaceae bacterium
CTGTGAGGCGCGGGCGGCGCAAGAGGCCAGCGTCTTCGTTCCTCGAAAGAGCCGAATGCAAAACGACGAATGGGCAGGTCTTCTGGCTTCCGGATCGGCCTACTTGCCGCACCTTCCCGCCTCGCACTTACGAGGCAGTGGTTACTAGCGGCGTTCGTCCCCGGTTACAGCGGCGGGACCGCAACGGATTTGCACCGTTTTCCCTATTCTTCACTCCAGACGCCAAGTCGGGAGCGACACCCACGTCGCGGGTCATCCTACCGCGCGCGGAACGCTTGTCAACTCACGATCGACTGTCGGGGTGCGTGGATTCGCGACGACTTCGCAACCCTCTCCCGCTTGCTTCAAGTGGGAGAGGGCAGGATGAGGGCTCTTGTCTTCATTCTCTGTCGAACCGTCAGCATCTCTGACCACAATCAAAGATGCCCTCACCCCAACCCTCTCCCATCAGAACGGGAGAGGGAGGAAGAGCGAGCTGCACGGCGCAAGCGATCGTTGATGGCGCGTCCGAGTCCCGATTCGGAGACGGGCCGTGCGACAATCAGGTCAAGACCTCGAGCATCGAGCCGTCGCATGGCCGCAAAGAGCTGAGTCGCGGCCTCGGTCAGATCGCCGCGCGCGGAAAGAACCTCGACCGCGGTATACCGCTCATCCCCCGCTTCCGCGACGAGCGTCAACAATCCGACGCTTTGATTCCCGGGCGGCGGTTGCTCGCGATCGGCGATCACGAGTGGTGTCCGAGTCGCGTAGTGACGCATCAGGCGGCCCGGCGAAAGTTGGGGCTCATTCTCATTCGACAACGGGCTCGGTACTCGAATCGCGCCGATCTCCGCCTCGATGAGTTCGACTGCCAGGCCGCCCGGGCGCAACAATGTCGGCAGATCGCCGGAAACATCGAGAATCGTGGACTCGACCCCAACCAAGCAGGGTCCGCCGTCGAGGATGTAATCGATCCGCTCGCCCAGTTGCTCGGCGACGTGTCGTGCCGTCGTCGGACTCACCTGGCCAAACAAATTCGCGCTCGGAGCGGCGACGGGAACATTCGCGCGCCGCAAGAGCTCGAGCGACAGCGGGTGAGCGGGCATCCGCACACCGACTGTCGGCAGGCCCGCCGTCACGAGATCGGGAATGCGATTCGTTTTCGGGAGTACAAGCGTGAGCGGCCCCGGCCAGAAGGCGTCGATCAAGCGTTCAGCCAGCGGCGGCACCGAGGCCACCACGTCGGGCAGCCAGCGCAGGTCGCCCAAGTGCACGATTAACGGATCAAATTCCGGCCGCTCCTTGGCGGAAAAAATTCGCGCCACGGCCCCCGCGTCGTACGCATTTGCACCTAGGCCGTAAACGGTCTCGGTGGCAAACGCGACGAGCCCGCCGCTCGCGAGCAAAGACGCGGCGCGGTCGATATCGGTGCCGACGAAGGCGGTCATGCGGGATTTCGGGGAATCGAGGAGGCGAGAGCTGGTTGACGCATCTGCATTATTGTGTGAGGCTGGTCCAAAGACTCAACCGATGCCCAAATTCTCAATCATCATTCCAGCTCGAAACGAGGAAAAATTCCTGCCGGGCTGTCTGGAATCGATTGCTGCCGCGAGCGAACCGTTTCGCGGCGAGGTCGAAATCGTCGTTGCCATTAACCGCTGCACCGATCGCACGGAAGAAATCGCGCGCGCCGCCGGAGCGAAGATCATCCACGAAGATGCCCGCAACATCGCCCGGATTCGCAATGCGGCCGTGCAAGCGGCTTCCGGCGAGATTCTGGTCACCATCGACGCCGACAGCCGCATGAGTCGTGGCATGCTGGTCACGGTCGACCGGTTGCTTCGCGCGGGCAAATACATTGGCGGCGGCGTAATGATTTGGCCCGAGCGCTGGTCGATCGGGATCGTGGCGACGGCGTTGGTGCTCTTGCCGGTTGCGCTGCGGCATCGGGTGTCGGCGGGGCTCTTCTGGCTGCTTCGCGAAGACTTCTGGGCCGTCGGCGGGTTCGACGAACGGTGCGTCAGCGTCGAGGATCTCGACTTCGCGGACCGCCTCAAAGCCTACGGGAAGCAGCGGGGAAAGCGGTACGGAACGATCTGGAGAGACCACATCATCACGTCGTGCCGAAAATTCGATCAATTCGGCGATTGGTACTTGGTGCTCAATCCCGGCTTCGTGCGACGGCTCTTTTCCGGTCGGTCGCAGAAGGATGCCGACAGCTTTTATTATGACGTGCAACGGTGAGCACCGACCGCTTTGAGTAGGGCAGGCTGTGCCTGCCGCCCAATGTGTTTTCCAATCTCGACAGGCGCAGCCCGCCCTACGAATCAAAGGTCGCAATGCCCCCTGATTCCGCGAGTGCATTTCAGGCCGTCAAGGCCAAGGCCGAGTCGGTCGAATTCCCGGCCGCGGACGGCACGCTGCTATCCGGAACGTTCTTTGCGGCCGGCGCGGAGAAGCGGTCGAGTCCCGCACTGATTTGCCCGGCGACGGGCTTGCCGCAGCGGTTTTATTCGGCCTTCGCGCGGTGGCTGACTGAACAGGGAATCGACGTCCTCACCTTCGACTACCGCGGGATCGGGACATCACTGCGCGAGCCGCATGTTCGACTGTGCCGCGCCCGCAAGCAGGACTGGGGACAACTCGACATGCCGGCTGCTCTCGATTGGCTCAAGCAGAGGAGCGGGGCGGACTGTGTCGATCTCGTCGGCCACAGCGCGGGCGGGCAACTCGTGGGCCTGATGCCCAATCATGCTTCCCTCCGTCGCGTGCTGATGGTCTCGGCCTCGAGCGGGCATGTGAAAGGCCTGCGTTTTCCGTATCGGATCACGGCTTACGCGTATCTGCGGTTTTATCTGCCGGCGACCGCGCGTGGCTTGGGCTATTCACCTTCCAAAATCATCGGCATGGGCGAAGATCTTCCGGCGGGGGTGGCGCGGCAATGGTCGCGGTGGTGCCTGCGGCCGGGCTACGTCGCGAATGAGTTCGGCCGCGGCATCTCCCGCCACTATTACGACGAGTTCCGCGCTCCGATCCTGTCGCTGTATTCGAGCGACGATTCGATTGCGACGCCCCGCAACGTGGAGGATTTGCTGCGGTTGTTCCCACTCGCTCCGAAACAGACTGTGTGCCTCGAACCAAGCCAGTTCGGGTTGCCAAGCCTGGGACACGTCGATTTCTTTCGCTCGAGCCGAGCGGCGGCGTGGCCCGTCGCGCTCGACTGGCTGCGGGACGGGAAAGCGCCTTGAGCGCGCAAAAAAACACTGGCGGACGAGCCGCCAGTGCCACCCAGAAAAGCCAGTGCCATTCAGTAAAAGTAGGGGCACCTAGAAAAGTCTTTGTGCTTCGAGACGCGACGCCGTTGAGAGGCTCGCTTACTTCTTGCGCTTCAGCTCAAACACGATTTCGCCGGCCGGTTTGCCGCCATCGTAGTTGACCCACTTCGTCCGCAGCGTGTCTTTGTCGACGAAGGTGTACGTGACGTTGTGCATGTGCATTTCGTTGGTCGACTTCATGTTGCCGCCGCGGACGAATTTGAAGGCCACGTCGTTGCCCTCGATCTTGTCCGGGGCTTTCATTTCCGGCTGATTGCCGATGGCACAATAGTGCGTGAGCACGATGTCGTCACCGTCCGGATGGATCATGTTGATCATTTCGTGCTCGGTGCCGGGACCCATCGTTTCTTCGACCGCCGACCCGGCCGAGGTGACCTTGAAGACGATGCGCATGCCCCCTTCGGCGCCGTGCTCCAGCTTGTCCGACTTGCCGACCCATTCGCCGGCGAGCTGCTTAAATCGCTCGAAGCCGGGCGAGTCAGCCTTCGCCGCCTTGTGATGCTCGTCTGACGCAACGGCCCCGGTGACAACGGCAGCCATTGAAAAGGCACAGACTCCAACGAAAAGACGCGCGGCTCGAATCGACATGGATGACTCCTCAGCAAGAATTTCTGATCGCGACGGGAATGGATTTTGATGCGGAAGGCCCAGCGGCATTTTACCATCGACGATGCGGATCTTCGATTGCCGAAAAAATTCGCTGCTCTGGAAACTTTCCCGCGCGGGACGTTGTTCGCCAACCCGAGCGAGCTCAGCGACTCGCTATCGCTCCTTCTGGCGGTCGATTCCAATAGACGATTGCGCTTAAGAAAAATCCGAGCACGAAAAACAGAAACCGCCCCAAGCCGCAGAGATCCGACCAGGGTGCAGGCGTCGTGAAGACAAGCACGCCGAGGAGTGGAAAAAGAATTGCCGTACTCGCCCCGACGATTCGGGCCAGCATAGTATCACGTGGGTAAAGAATCCCGAAGATTACGGCCACGAAGTAGCCCGCTGTGAACTTGACGGCGCTCAGAATGTATTGCAGTTCGATCTCGCCCTCACTCGGAAGGTGGTGCATCTCGGCCCGGTTGAGCATCGCCAGCACGTGAAAGTTTTCAACAGCGTCGAGCAGGCTGGCAAACAGCAGCGACCCGATGAGCACGTTGATCGCCAACGGATCCGCGTTGCCCCGACGCTCGACCGCGAACCAGAGAAAGAAGCCCGAGTAGGCGAGTAGGAAGAGATTGTCGAGCGAGAAGGCAACGCGCAGCGCGGTGGCTTGCTCGACCAGCTTGTCCGCGTACTCCTGCGGCGGATGCACAAACTCGAAGAACTCCTGCGTCACGCCTGTCCGAAAGGCCAACACGGCCATCACGGATGCGAAAAGACTCGCCAGAATTCCGAAGACGACGATCCATCGCTCGGGTCGCATCAGTGTTCCTTATGAGACGTTTGCCGGATCCGGGCGAGTGCAGCTGACTTAACTGCCCTGGGGTTTCTCGTGATAGGGTTGATGCGACTTGTAGAGATTGAGGCGGTATCTCAGAACGCTTTGCTGCTGTCGATCCTTCTCGGGCACCAACTCCAGCGCAGTCTCCTGCCATTTGACGGCATTCAGGAAGTCGCCACTTTCAGCGTAGGCCGCCGCGAAGACGCTGAGACAGTTAATGTCCTTCCAATCGGTCAATTCGCAGGCCTTCTTGGCGTCTTTCAGTGATCGCTTCCCATCCCGATACTTCGCGTACGGGCACGTGGCTCTCAGCGCGGCCCGAGAGAGCAGCGGCGGAAAATCGTTCGGTCCAAGTCGGACGGCCGTATCAAGATCGGCTAGAGACTCGTCGAACTCTTCTGCAACAGAATGACACCAGGCGCGGCCGATGTACCATTGCGCCGTCTTCGGTGCCAGCTTAATCGCGGCCTCGAAGTCAGCGAGGGCTTTGGCATAGTCCCGTTGCAGATACCAGTCATAGCCACGGCCGGCGTAAGCCATGGCAAAGCTTGGATCGATACGAATCGCTTCTGTGCATTCGTCAATCGCCAGGGCGTACTCTCTTCGGGTAGTGTGGACCGCGGCGCGTGCGGTGTGAGCGGGAGCGAATGACGAGTTGAGCTGAATGGCCTTATCACAATCGGCGAATGCTTTTTCAAAATCGCCTGTGGCGCGCCAGCCGAAGGCGCGTTCAACGTAGGCAGTGGTAAGTGTCGGGTCGAGCCGAATCGCTTCCGTCGAGTCGGATATTGACTGGTCGTACCGGCGCTTGTGAAAAAGCGGGATGCTTCGCTGAGAATAAAACCTAGCCTGCTTAGGATCGAGGCGAATTGCCTCGCCGTAATCGGCAATTGCCTTCTCGTGCTCGTGTTGGAATTCCCAGATCCGTGCCCGAGTGGCATAGGCGGTCGCAGTCGGTTTTCGCTTCAACTCATCATCGAGGGCCTCCAGCGCCCGGGGTAATGCTAGCACGTCGGGCCGCTTGATCCATCCTTGGATCGTTCCGTGTTTTCCGTCTGCGAATCTTGCCAGGAGGCGGTCGTTTTCGACCTTCTGGACGGTGAGCAGTTCACCTTTTGCGACAGTGCCCTTCGGATCCTTTTTCGATTGCAGAACGGCATTGTCGCTTGCCACGACTACCTCGTCCCCGACCTCCTGCGCGCAAGCGGATGAGGCGAGCGAGCCGACAATTAAGATCAGCGGTAGCAACCGCGGCGTTGACATGGGATGACTCACAGAGGGCAGGCTATGGCTATGGCAGTAGCTTAACGCGCGGCGACCGCCGGCGGACGCCGCTTGGTCCACGGGCGTGCCTGTTCAAACTGCGCGGCCAGACGCAGTAGGGTCACCTCGTCGGTGTGGCGTCCGAAAAAGTGGCTGCCGATGGGCAGGCCGTCGGCGTTCCAATGAAGGGGTACTGACATGGCCGGCTGGCCGGTGGCATTGGCCAGCGGCGTGAAGGGAACGTATTCGTTGAGCCAGGGGATCAATTTGTCGACCGGCATGTTTTGATCGAGTTCGCCGATCTTCACGGGGGGCCGGCCCAGCGTGGGAGTCAGCAAGACGTCGTACTTCGTCAAAAACTTGACCATTGCGAGATTCGCTTGCTGGGCGATTCCCGTCCAAACAAGACTGACGTCCGACGGAGCGTATTTGGCGTCCATCTCGACGAGCTTCCGAGTCCAAGGTTCGAACGCTTCGACGGTGACCTTGCCGCCCGACAGTTTTTTTGCGGTCTTCACCGCGCGGCCGGCGACCGCCGCCCATAAGACGAGGAACGACTCGCCGAACAACCGGCCGTCAAACTGGGGCACGGCTTCCTCGACCGTATGCCCGAGTTCCTCGCAGAGTTTGGCCGTTGCTTCGACGGCTTTGATGCAATCGGGGTGAACGAGTGCTCCGGCAAAGTTTTTCGTCATGAAGGCGATGCGCAGGCGACCGGGAGGAGCGCCGACTTCCTGCAAATAGGGGCGTGTTGGCGGGGGAGCGTACCACCGCTCGCCGACTGTGGGACCGCGCGTGGCGTCGAGCAGGGCAGCGCTATCGCGGACGGAGCGAGCCACGCAGTGATTCACCGACAGGCCGTCGTCTTTCACGCCAGGGAACTCGGGATTTCGTCCGCGACTGATCTTCAGTCCGAACAGGCCGCAGCAGGACGCCGGAATTCGAATCGAGCCGCCGCCATCACTGGCCGTGGCGATTGGCACGAGTCCGGCCGCCACCGCCGCGGCTGCACCTCCGCTTGATCCGCCGGGCGAGTGGGCTGTGTTCCAAGGATTGCGCGTCGCTCCGAAAGCCCGCGGCTCGGTGACCGGCAGCAGGCCGAACTCCGGGGTATTCGATTTACCGAGCATGATCAGGCCAGCGCGTTCCATTCGCTGGATGACTTCGGAGGTATAGAGCGCGACGTTGCCTTTGAACGCGCCCGCGCCGAAAGTCTGCCGCACGCCGGCGACCGGCTCGAGGTCTTTTACCAAGTAAGGGACGCCCGCGAACGGTCCCGACCCGACAGGTTGCGCCGCCTGCTTGCGGGCCCGCTCGAAAGTCGGTGTGATGATCGTATTGAGCGCCGGGTCGTGCTTCTCGATGCGCGCGATGGCCGCGTCGACCAATTCCGCCGGCGAAATCTTCTTCTGTCGCACCAGCTCGGCCTGGCCGAGTGCGTCGAGCCCCGCCAGTTCGTCCGAGTCGGGCTTCGCCTGCGGCTCGCGAACCATGGCGTTCGCGGCGGGAACGACGCTGACGGCCGCGAGCGTGGCCGAAGCCTGCAGAAATCGCCGGCGATTCAACAAGTGCATGTTCATTGATGTTCCCTGCTTACTTCCGACCGGCCCCCTCGGCGGTTGCGTTGAGCTGCAGTTCTTCCTGCAGCAGATACGACGACGTGTCGCCGGTGGCCGTGCTGCCTGCAACCAGCGAATCTTGATGTGCGTTCCACCAGCGGGTTGCGTCGGTTTTCGTCCATTGTCCGGCAACCGAGCAGTTCGCCAACGCTTCGCCCAACGCCGCCGAGGTGACGAAGCGTTCCGCGGGATCTTTGGAGAGACATTTCAGCAAGATGGCCTCGAGGTCAGAGGGCAGATCGCGAACGAGTTGTGCTGGGGGCGGCACCGCGTCGCGAGCGTGAGAAATCATGATCTCGAGAGGATTGTCCGCGACGAACGGCGGATGTCCGACGATCAGAAAGTACCCGACAGCGCCCAACGAGTAAATGTCCCCGCGGACGTCCGAACTCCGCTCGTTGAGCGTTTGTTCGGGCGACATGTACAGCGGCGAGCCGACAATCGTCTCCGCACGGGACAGTGCGGGTTGATCGGCACGTGCCAGGCCTTTGACGAGGCCGAAATCGAGCAGCTTGACGAAGTCGTATTCGCCGCCGCGGCGGGCCGCATAGATGTTGCTGGGCTTGATGTCTCGGTGAATCAGTCCGGCGGCGTGCGCTTCTTCGAGCGCGTCGCAGACTTGCCGCAGCAGGTAGACGACGCGGGCGGCCGGCAGCGGGCCGTGCTTGTGGACCAGGTCGTCGAACGTGAGGCCCCACAACAATTCCATCACGTAATAGAACGTGCCGTCGCCGGACCGGCCGTAATCGTAGATTTCGACGGTGTGA
>DASRXU010000350.1:0-25549 GCA_035687365.1 Planctomycetaceae bacterium
ATCGACCTGTCCTCGGCCAAAATACAAGAAGGCACTAGCCGCGGCCGTCACCCCGATCATAAAGGTCGACGTGGCAGCCGCGGCCTTGATCGGCACACCGCACAGCACGTTGAGCGCGGGGACTTTGAACACCCCGCCGCCGATCCCCAATAATCCCGACATCACACCCGCCACGAACGAGACCATGAGACCGGCCCACAGCCGCTCGAGGCGGTAGACGATGCGTCGATGGAACCGAGGATCGTCAAATTCGCCCCCCAACCGATCCGTAAACCGGGCGAGAGGACTTTCGCGTTTCGCGAAAGTTGTCGTGGCATGAGCAGTGGAATCAGGACCGATAGTCGCTGGCAGCCCGGGGGCAGGGGGCACGTCGGAATCGGCATCGCCCGCGCGCTTCCGCCACATGACGATGGCTGTCGGGACCAGAATGAAAGCAAAGATGGCTTCGAGCAACCTCGGAGCCAGAAAGGCGGCCGTGTAGCCGCCGCTAATCGCCCCCAGCGATGTGGCGATCTCCAGCGTCATGCCCAGCCGCATATTGGCCGTGCCGCGGTCGAGGTTGCCAATTGCTACCGCGGTTGACGTCGCAACAACGGTGAGAATGCTGGTCCCGACGGCGAAATGAATCGGCACGCCGAACCCCAGCAGGAGGATCGGAATCAGCAGCACACCGCCGCCGGTGCCCAGCACGGCGCCGATCGCCCCCGTGGCGATTCCCATCACGACAAGGAGCACAACTTCCCACAGGCCCGGCGGTGCCATCGTCCCCTTTTCGTCGGTGGTTCGCTGATTGCGTCAGTCGCTGATCACGCCGGCCGCATGGTGAACGGCGCGGGCGTTCTCGTCCTGCGTTTCCTCGGGAGCGTCCGGCTCGCTCGAATACCAGCGGGCGTCGGTCTCACTCTCGGACCAAGTCGTTCCGGTCCACCATTCCCGCTTCATTTCGTTGGTTCGTTCGATGACGAATTCTCTCATGAGAGCACCTCCGACGCCACGCTGCTGGCGTTCCGTAATGGAACCATCCCTTAAGAGAGCGAAAAGCACGCAACAACCGTGCCCAACCGCCCGGGAAGGACACAGGCAGCAGCACCGGTGAACCCAAGTCGACCATGCTAGAATGGACGAAGGGACCGCGTCTGGGCGACATCTTGTCGCCAAATGCTACCGCCGAATTCCGAGCGCAAAGACGTCGATAACCGTCGAGACATTGATGTTGAGTGCCATTCAGGCCGAGGGACTCTCCAAGCGATACCACATTGCGGCCGCCCGGCCCCGCGCCGCAACCACCGGCGCGGCAAACGGCTCTCGGTCCGTCCTGGCCGCGGCCTGGCAGCGTCTGCGCGATCCGGCCCACGCGGGGGGAACCGAAACGCTGTGGGCGCTCAAAGACGTCAGCTTTGAGATCCGGCCCGGCGAGGTCGTCGGCATCATCGGCCGCAATGGCGCCGGAAAGTCGACGCTGCTCAAACTGCTGGGACGCATCACGCGGCCGACCAGCGGCGAAGCCCGGGTGCGAGGCCGCATCGGCACGCTGCTGGAAGTCGGCACCGGCTTTCACCCCGAGCTGACCGGTCGCGAAAACATCTTTTTGAGTGGCGCGATTGCCGGCATGCGCAAGGAGGAGATTCGCCGCAAGTTCGACGCCATCGTCGACTTCGCCGAGATGAGCCAATTTCTCGAGATGCCCGTCAAGCGTTACTCGAGCGGGATGTACGTGCGTCTGGCCTTTGCCGTCGCCGCCCACCTCGAGCCCGACATCCTCTTGATCGACGAAGTCCTGGCCGTCGGCGACGCTTCGTTCCAAAAAAAATGCCTCTCGCGGATGGAAGCGGCCTCGCAGCAAGCCCGTACCGTCCTGTTTATCAGCCACAACTTGGGAGCTATTCGGCAGCTTTGCCCGCGTTCGATTCTGATCGATCACGGGCAAGTCGTGCAGGATGGCCCGACCCCCGACGTGCTGCGGCGCTATAACGACCTGTTGTGCCGTCTCGAGGTCGATGAGAATACGAACCTGCGAGATCGTTTGAACCGCAGCACGGGTTCGGTGCGATTCACCGATGTCAGCGTCGAGGACACAGCGGGGGAGAAAAAGTGGGACTTCCGCGCGGGCGAAACCGTTCGGCTGCGCACCACGTATCACGTCTTCGAGAGCGTCCCCAACCTCCGCTATTTCTTCTCGCTCGAATCGGTGACGCATTATGAGACGATCACCACCGTGAGCGAGGTCATATCGCCGTCGCCCTTGACGGCGGGCACTACCTATTCGATCGTGCTCGAGCTGCCTGCTATCGGCCTGCGAGCGGGCGATTACGGCGTGCGTTTCTGGCTGGGAACGGCCGACGGTCGATCGTACGACGTGTTGACCACGCAGCAGGGTTCGTTTCCCCCGCTCACAATCTGGTCGGACAATGCCGATCCGTTCCTCTCGACCGGATTTCTCTCCCTTCCCGCGCGCCTCGGTCAGCCGCAGGCGGAATGAGAGGGACGCACCACCGTTTCGCCGGTCGCAGCTAAGAATTTTGCTTCTGGCCGGTGCGGCCATTGTTTTCGGCATCTCGTGCCGTCGTTAAAGTACGGTGTTGTTGCCTGGGCTTTGCACTCGCGTCGGGTGCGAATTGACAATTCGTGAAAGACATCTTCGAATTTCGGAGCCGTTCGATGTTGCACCGTGTTTGCCCCAAGATTGCGCTGGCGGCGCTCGCCACATTGCTGGGATTTGCCTCGCCGGGATTGGCCGACGACTATTCCGTCGACGCCATGCACTCGGGAGTCAACTTCAAGATCTCCCACCTCGGCCTGTCGTGGATCCAAGGGCGTTTCGACGAGTTCGGCGGTCGTTTCACCATCGACTCGAGCAACCCGGAGAAATCGTCGTTCGAGCTGACGATCAATCCGGCGAGCATCGATACGAACAATCAAAAGCGGGACGAGCATCTGCGCAGCCCGGACTTTTTGAATGCCCGGCAATTCCCGTCCATGTCGTTCAAGAGCACCGCCGTCCACCCCGTCAAAAACGGTTTCGAGGTGACGGGCGACTTCACCATGCATGGCGTGACCAAGCCGATGACGCTCGAACTGGTCGGTGGGCGCACGGCCGAATTTCCGAAGGGCATGAATCGGACGGGGTATTCCGCGGAGTTTGCGCTCAAGCGGGCCGACTTCGGCATCGATAAGGGCCTGCCGGATATCGGTGCGCAGGTCTACGTCGCAGTCAGCTTCGAGGGAGTGCGGAAGTAAATCGCGTCCGACGTTCCGCAATAGGAATGACTCCAAAAGGAAAAACGGATGCCCGACCCGGTACTGATTTTGGGAGCGACGGCCGCTGCGGCCATCGTCGCGGCGCTCGTGATGTTGGCGGGCGCGTGGCCCGCGCGCCGAGATTGGTCGGGTTGGGCCACTCTGGCCGAAGTGGCGGCGGTCGGCGGCGGAATGGGAATCGGCTGCTGGTGGCTGAACCTTCTGCCGAAGTTCCCTCCCATTGAGGATCAAGATCGCCTGCTGCTGGTGCTGTTGCCGGCCGTCGGAATCGTCGAGATCCTCGCCGCCGCGTTGCGACGCTGGCCTTGGTTTGGCCGGGTGTTCCGAGTGCTGCTCGCGCTGGTGACGCCGACGCTTCTGCTGTTGGGCTCAGGTTACCTGCCCGGGTCCGATCCGAGTGTTCCCTCGACCTGGACGAAGCAGGAAGCCCTGGAAATCCTGCTCGGGTTGGGAGTGTTGCTGGCCTTCCTGTGGGGCCTGCTCATCTATCTGGCCCAGAAGCCGGGCGGCTTCGTCGTGCCGGCGGCGTTGGGACTGATCACCGCCGCGGCTGGTGTCAGCCTGATGCTGTCGGGCTACGCCAGCGGAGGAGAGGTGGGGCTACCATTCGCCGGCGTGGCCGCCGCCGCCTTGCTCGTTTGCTTGCTGCTCGCACGCGAACGCTCCATGACCGGACTGGTTGGAATCGGCACGGTCCTGTTGTTTGGACTGCTCATGGCTGGCCGATTCTTCGGCGAACTGACGACCATGAATTTCGCGCTCTTGATCGCTGCGCCCATGTTGTGCGCACTCGTCGCGCTGCCGCCGGTCCGAACCCTGAAAGCACCGGTGCGATTCGTCGCCGCTCTGATCATTTGCTTGCTTCCCGCGGGCGTCGCCGTGGGTTTGGCCGTTCACGCTTTTCCCTGGGAAGGCGACGAATCATCGGGCTACGCGGGCACGACCTCTGGCGGCGATGCGCCGGCCTACGGCGCCGGAACGACGAGTCCGCAAACAAGCAGTGAGGCCCGACCAAGCGGCTCAGCGGCCTCCTTCCCCGAGCCCCCAACGACCTCCGGTTCTCCGCGCGACCCAGGAGCCGACGAACCCGCCTCGACGGCAACGAAACAAAAGGCAGCCCCCGTCGACCCGGGTGAAGAGTTGAAGAGGTGACGGGCCACGACGCGGGAGTGTGAGCTTTCGTGCGCCGAAGTCGCCCCGATATGTTCCGATTCGAAGGCAGTCTTGAAATGAGATCTGGATAGAGTGTCAAAAAGAAGAAGGGATAAGCCCCCTTACCCCCTGTCGCGGACATTGCTCGGACAATGGCCGGACGATCGTCGGACATTCCGACCTTCCGCCTCTCTTGCTCGAGCGTTGGTTTCGCGCGTCATGCGTCGTGAGTAGATGGTTTGTGTCGCGTCGGACGAGTACACACCGGCGTCTTCAAGCTCCTGCAACAGCCGGGAGACGGTGACGACTGAGGAGCCGACCGAGACGGCGAGCTGCTCAGCGGTCAGGGGTCTGCCGTTTGCGTGTTGGAGGTAGCCCCGGCGGGGTGCCTGATCCATCAACGCGAGCATGTCGATCCAGAGGCCACGCGCCTCCAACGACACGCTTCGCCCGGCGGCATCAGCCAGCCAGTGCGAGAAAAACCACTTCGTCAAAAGTTGCGGCTTCCCGGCCACGAAGAACCTGCATTCAAAAGTAAGCGGGGCATCGTGTGCCATTGGTCAATGCGACCTTGCGGCAACAGCACCCTCCGCGCTTCCGAAAAAATAGACCTTTCTCGATCGTACGACGGCGGGCCAAACGCGGGCACCCCGGTTTTCTACGCGCGTAGAAACAACCTGAGAACTGGCGGCCGGTGAATGGGGGAGGAGCAACCGGCTTGTCGAGTGGCCGACGACTTGGGCCGCTCTCGTCCCCCGCTGAAGTCACGGCTGAGCGAGCTCAGCCGTGGCACCCGACCTCATCTGAAATCCTGGACAACCTCAACAAGTTGTCCGCGCCCGCTTGCAGCATGGAACGCGATCGTTACGACTTCGGCTTCTGGATCGCGCCGTCGACGGGGCTCTTGGCCCCTTCGGTGTATTTGGCGCCGATCAGCGCGTAGGTCTTTTCCGCGCGCTCTTTGAGACGTTTGATCGCGGCGGGGAAATCTTCGTCCTTGACGTTGTCGTCGCAGAAGCTACAGCAACTCTCGAAGGTGTAACCGAGCTTCTTCCACTGCGTCATGCCGCCTGCCGAGACTTGGTCGGTGACCGGGCACCAAACCGGGCTCATGGCCTGCATGAAGTTGTTCACAAACCGCTGCTTCTCGGCTGCCTTCGCGTACTTTTCCGGATCTTTGAGGAATTTCTCGCGCGCGTCGGGCTTGCTGCCGCGATACGTCACCCCCTTGTACACCCACGTCGGGAGCTTGGGATCGGACGCGGTGAGGTAAACGGGGCAGAGGTCGATCGGCTTCTGCTTCTCCGGAATCTTCACCTTTTCCAAGATCACCGCGTTGGCGGGCAATTGCGCGAAAGCCGACAGCGGCAGGCAGAACACGAGCCCGATGGCGAGAAACGAGCGACGGCACGTCATGTCAGAACCCTATTCAAGATGGTGCTTTTTCCCACCTTACCTGATCGGCTGAGCATTCCCAAGCGCGGTCTTGGAACGCCGGTTGCATTGTTAGCAAGCCGGCGGTCGAGACGCGGTGCTCCATCGGGCCGCTCGAGCTCGCGTGGTCCGCCTCTCGCGAGCCCCCAGGCTTGCGCCCGCAGGCTTTGCGATGCGACCGGTTTTCTCTTGGAGGTCAAAAGCAATGATTCAACCCACGACTGATCACGGCCAGGAGTTGCCGATTCCCCAATCCCGAGTCATCGGCTTTGTCGACACGAATGAAAAACTTCAGCTCATTGCCCAGGCCCTGAGCCAAGCGGGATTTCCCGAATCGAAGATCAAATCGCTGCACGGACCCGACGGCATCCAAATGTTGGAAGGCCTGCGTAAGGTCGCGTTTTTTGGCGACTTCGAACGGGCCGTCGTCGACTTCGGCATTCAGGAATTGCGGAACGGCCATTACTCGATGAACGTGGCCGTCAAAGATCGGGACGAAGCGCTCCGCGTGACGAGCATCGCCGAGGCCAACGGTGGGCATTCATTCACGTACTTCGGGAAGTGGGTGAACGAGCAATTGACCAAATAACTTGGCCGCGCAGCTGCCAGCGTGACCGACAAGCGACCGAACGAACTCTGACACATCCCGCGCGCGTCAGTGGGAAGACACGGAGTGCGTGGCGGGCTGCACAATCGGCGGCCGCTCGGCCAGGTAGTCCTGCAATCGTTCGGTGGCGCGGCGAATCACATAGAAGAATAGCGGCGTCAAGAAGATTCCGAACAGCGTCACGCCGAGCATGCCGAAGAAGACGGCCGTGCCCAGAGTGCGGCGCATTTCCGCGCCGGCGCCTTCGGCGATCATCAACGGCACGACGCCCAGCACGAAGGCGAACGAGGTCATCACGATCGGCCGCAGCCGTAATTCGCACGCCTTCAGCGTGGCTTCCCCGGCGGAATGCCCGTGCTCGGTTTCCGACTTGGCGAATTCGACGATCAGAATGGCGTTCTTGCAGGCCAGCCCGATCAACACGACGAAGCCGACTTGCGTGAAGATGTTGATGTCGAGGTGCGCGAACAGCACACCGGCGACCGAACAGAGCAGGCACATCGGCACGACGAGAATCACCGCCAGCGGCAGTGACCAGCTCTCGTACTGGGCGGCCAACACCAAGAAGACGAGCACCACCGCCAGCAGGAACACGAGCATTGCCGTGTTGCCCGTTTCGAGCTGTAAGAAAGCCAACTCGGTCCATTCGGCCCTCATCATCCGCGGCAAGTCACCCTGCGCGGCGGCTTCCGCCCGCTCGATCGCTTGACCCGAGCTCACCCCCGCGCCGGGCGCGAGGTTGATCGCGGCCGAGGGATACATGTTGTAGCGCATGACCATGACGGGGCCGGTCGTTTCGCGAATCCCCACCATCGTCGCGAGCGGGACCATGTTTCCCGCACCGTTGCGAATCTTGATCTGCTTGATGTCTTCGATCTGACTGCGGAAATCGGGCATCGCCTGCACATTGACCTGCCAGGTGCGGCCAAACCGGTTGAAATCGTTGACGTAGAGCGAGCCGAGATAAACCTGCAGGGTGTTGAAGACCTCAGTGATCGAGACGCCCATGGTTTTGGCCGCCTCGCGATCGATGTCGAGATACAACCAGGGCGTGTTCGCGCGAAAACTCGTAAAGACATCCTGCAGGCCTGGGGTGTTTTTCCCGGCTTCGACCACGCTGTCGGCCGACGTCTGGAGCGCTTCGAGACCCGTGTCGCCGCGGTCTTCCACCATCAGCTTGAATCCGCCGGCCGTGCCCAGTCCGTCGATGGGCGGCGCGCTAAACACGTTGATCAGTCCCCCCGAAATCTCCGCATTGAGGGCGGCCGAAAGTCGGCTGGCAATCACGGTATCGGGAAGACCCTGAGCGACTCGGGAATGAAAATCGTCCAGCATCAAATACATCGCGCCGAAGTTGGGGGCGTTGGCATTGAGCAGAATCGATTGGCCGGCAATCGCCACGGTGTGTTTGATGCCCGGAGTCTTGTCGGCGATCTCCTCGATTCGCTCCATCACTTTTTGCGTGCGCTGCACGGAAGCCGAATCGGGAAGTTGAACGTTGACCAGCAGGTAACCTTTGTCCTGTGGGGGAATGAATCCTTTGGGCGTCGCCTGAAAGCTGCCGTACGTCAAAACCAACAGGCCGCCATAGATCACCAGGGCGATCACACTGACGCGAAGCAGGCCGCCGACGGCACGGGTGTAGACGGCGGCTGTGCGATCGAAGCCACGGTTAAACGCGCGGAAGGCCCGAGCGAGGATGCGATTGGCCGGTCGACCGAAAACCGCTCCCACGGCAAATCCTATCGCGATGGCGATGGCCATCGGTACCCAATTCTCGGTGTCCCCCCAACCAAAGCGCGTCGAAAGATCCCAACCCAATAGCGCTCCAATCAGCGGGAAGCCGAACCAGGGCAACGGCAGGGCGGTTTCTTTGTCCTGCGTTCGCAACAGCAGGGCGGTGAGCGCGGGACTGAGCGTGAGCGAATTGAACGCAGAAATCGCAGTGGAGACGGCAATCGTCAAAGCAAACTGCCGGAAGAACTGACCCGTGATTCCGGTGATGAACGTACAGGGAATGAACACGGCGCTCAGCACCAATCCGACGGCAATGACCGGTCCGGACACCATTTCCATCGCGCGGATCGTCGCTTCGCGCGGCGGCAAACCGTGCTCGATCTGCCGCTCGACGGCCTCGACGACGACAATCGCGTCGTCCACCACGATGCCAATCGCCAGCACCAAGCCGAACAACGTCAGATTGTTGAGACTGAATCCCATGGCAGCCATGACCGCAAACGTGCCGACGATCGCCACGGGCACGGCGACCAGCGGAATGATGGCCGACCGCCAATTCTGCAGAAACAGTAACACGACGACCGCGACGAGGATGACCGCGTCACGCAGCGTCATGAAAACTTCGCGAATCGACTCTTTGATGAACGGAGCCGTGTCGTAAACGATCGCGTAGTCGAGCCCGGCGGGAAAGCGGGCCTTGAGTTCTTGCATCTTGTTTTTGACGGATTGCGAAACATCCAGCGCGTTAGAACCGGGGAGCTGATAGATCGAGAGCGCGACCGACGATTTGCCGTCGAGGGTGCACGTCTGATCGTAAGCCAGTGCCCCCAGCTCGATCTGGGCCACGTCGCGCACGCGGACCAGCGCGCCGGTCGCATCGGTCTTGAGAATCATGTCGGCAAACTGCTCGACGTCGACGAGCCGGCCCATCGTTGTGATGGTCAATTGCGTGATCTGGCCGGGAGCGACGGGAGCTTGTCCGATTTGTCCGGCGGCCACTTGCGTGTTCTGCTGCTGGATGGCTGTCACGATGTCTTGGGCCGTCAGATTGCGGTAGGCCATCTTCCGGGGGTCGAGCCACAGCCGCATGCTGTAGTCGCGTTGGCCGACGTAGGTGATGTCGCCCACGCCAGGGAGCCGCGACAGCTCGCCGTTGAGCTGAATCGTCGCGTAGTTGCTGAGGTACAAGTTGTCCCGGCGGCCGTCCGGCGAGAACAAATTCACGATCATCAGCACGCTGGGCGACTTTTTCTTCACCGAGACGCCGCGGCGTTTGACGAGGTCGGGCAGAATCGGGTCAGCCAGCGAGACTCGGTTTTCGACGAGCACCTGGGCCATGTTCAGGTCAACGCCGTTCTTGAACGTCACCGTCAGCGTGTAGGTGCCGTCGTTGGTGCACTGCGACGACATATACAGCATGTTCTCGACGCCGTTGACCTGTTGCTCGATCGGCGAGGCAACCGTGTCGGCCACTACTTGGGCGTTCGCACCGGGATAAACGGCCGAAACCTCGACCGTCGGCGGCGTGATATCCGGGTATTGCGCGACCGGCAGCGTCAGCAAGGCGATCCCGCCCGCCAGCGTGATGATGATCGACAACACGGAGGCGAAGATCGGCCGGTTAATGAAGAACGTCGAAAACACGCAGTGCTCCCAAAATCAGCCGACCAGACGCTCGACATCGGGCTCTTCGTCAACCTGGCCCGCGATCTCGAGATTCGCAGTGCGCTTCTCAGACCCGACCCGCGGCGGATCTGCCTCCAACGTGCCGTGCCCGTTCGAACCGTGGCCATTGGTTTGGGCGATCCGCAGCCTGACACGTCGGCGGGCGACCATCCGTGACCAAGTCTCCGCGAACGATGAGCGAACCGGCCGCAACGACACGAGCGCCAGCGACAACTGGTTGAACCGCCGCACAAACACCGACTGGAATACGTGCGCGTCGCCCAGCCAGTCGATGGCGTAGAAGAAGACCGGCGTCAGCAGCAGGCCGAACACCGTCACGCCGAGCATGCCGCTGAAGACGGCCGTCCCCAGCGTTTGACGCATCTCGGCACCGGCTCCTCGTGAAACGATGAGTGGCAGCACGCCCAGAATGAACGCCAGCGACGTCATCACAATGGGTCGCAACCGCAGCCGGCAGGCCTCGAGCGTCGCCTCTCGGCGATGAGAGCCGGAACGCCGCTGCACCTTGGCAAATTCGACGATCAAAATCGCGTTCTTACTCGCCAATCCGACGAGCACGACGAACCCGATTCGCGTGAAGATGTTGATGTCCATCGCGGCAATCTTGACGCCGATCACCGCACTCAACAGGCACATCGGTACGACGAGGATTACTGCCAACGGCAGCGACCAACTCTCGTATTGGGCCGCAAGCACCAGGAACACCATCACCACGGCAAAGGCGAAGATCAGCATGGCCGTATCGCCGGCAATGACTTCCAGGTAAGACATGTCGCTCCATTCGAACGCCATGTTCCCGGACAACTCGTGATTGGCCAAGCCGGCCAAAACGTCGATCGCTTGTCCCGAACTCATTCCGGGCCCAGCGACGCCGTTGATCGACGCGGCGGGATACATGTTGTAGCGCGTGAGGACCAGCGGTCCGTTCGTCTCCTGGATGCTCGCGAGCGATCCGATGGGAACAATCGTGCCTCGCATGCTGGGAACGGTCATCGGAATCAGTTGTTCGATCTGGGCACGGAACTGCTGATCGGCCTGCACGTTGACCTGCCAGGTTCGCCCGAACAGGTTAAAGTCGTTGACGTAGAGCGAGCCCAAGAAGATCGACATGGTGTCGGCATAACTCTGCAGCGTCACGCCCTTGGCCATCGTCTCGCGGGCATCGGCTTCGACGTGGATCTGCGGGACGTTGGCGCGAAACACCGACGACAGTCCCATCAGTCCGGGCGTCGCGTTGCCGGCTTTGACCAGGTGCTCGGTCTCTTCCTGCAGGAACTTGGGGCCCATGTCGCCGCGATCTTCGACCATCATCGTGAAACCGCCGGCACGACCGGCACCGCGAACGGGCGGCGGGCCGAACACGAAGATCTGAGCCTCCTGAATCTGTGCCGCTCCCGCCCGGACCTGATTGGCGATCGAGTCGGCCGAGCGCACTGCGTCGCGGCGGTCGGCGTAGTCGTCGAGATTGACAAACATCGATCCGAAGTTGGAGCCAAAGGCGTTGAGCACGAACGACTGCCCGCACACGCCGGTCACGTGCTTGACGCCCGGAATCCCTCGCGCGACGTCGACCAGGCGGGCCATCACTTCTTCGGTCCGCTCCTTAGACGCAGCATCGGGAAGTTGGACGCTGCACAACAGGTAACCCATGTCTTGCAGCGGAATGAAGCCTTTGGGCGTCGACTCGATGCTCCAATACGTCACTCCCAACAAACCTACGTAGACCACCAGCACGATCGTGGTGACCCGCAGCAATCCGCCGACGACGCCCGTGTACATGCGGGTCGCCCACGCGAAAGTCCAGTTGAATAAGTCGAAAAACCCGCGCAGCCCCCGATTCAAAAACGGTCCCACAACCCAGCCGACGAGGCCGCAGACGACGGCCGACGCGACTTGAACGACCATCGGCAAAGAGTCGATCAACCTCGGTCCGTACGAGGCAGGAAACCAAGCCGTGATCCAAGTTGTCAGAACAGGTTGCACCGGCGGCAGCGTCCACGCGGCGAGATAGAACCAGCCCCAGGCTCCTGCACCGACGACGTATGCCAGTCGCGGCAAGGGGGGAGCCGTTCCCTTATCGTGCGACCGCAAGAGTAGGGCCGTCAGCGCAGGACTCAGCGTGAGCGAATTGAAAGCGGAGATGATGGTCGAGACAGCGATCGTCACCGCGAACTGGCGAAAGAATGCCCCGGTGATTCCCGAAATAAAGGCGCAGGGGACGAACACGGCACTCAGCACCAGACCGACGGCGATCACCGGCCCCGAGACCTGGTCCATCGCGCGAATGGTGGCGTCGCGCGGAGACAATCCGTGCTCGATATGGTGCTCCACGGCCTCGACGACGACGATCGCATCGTCGACGACAATGCCAATGGCCAGCACCAATCCGAAGAGCGTGAGATTGTTGAGACTGAAACCAAAGAGGAGCATGGCCGCAAACGTGCCGACGATGGCGACGGGCACGGCCACCAGCGGGATCAGCGACGATCGCCAGTTCTGCAGGAACAAGAGCACGACCACCGCGACGAGAATGATCGCATCGCGGAGCGTCTTGACCACTTCGCGAATCGACTCGCGGGTGTAAGGCGTCGTGTCGAATCCGATTTCGTAAGTCAGCCCTTCGGGGAACGTCTTCTTGAGTTCCTCCATCTTCGCGATGACGCGGTCATGCGTATCGAGCGCGTTCGCGTCGGGCATCTGGAAGATGGCGAGGAAGATCGTTTCTTTACCGTCGAGCCGCGTGCTGACGTCTTCGTTCTTGGCACCCAGCACGACCCGCGCGACGTCCTTGAGTCGCGTCAACCGGCCATCGGGGGAGTGTTTGACGATGATGTTGCCAAACTGCTCCGGTTCGGTGAGTCGGCCGAGCGTCGTCAGCGTGACTTGCGTTTCCTGTCCGGCAACGGCAGGTTGCTGACCGACGGAGCCCGTCGCGACTGGCGCATTTTGCTCGCGCAGCGCATTGGCAATGTCGGAAGCGGCCAGGCCGCGGGACGCCATCTTGTGGGGATCGACCCAGACCCGCATGCTGTAGTCGCGCTGCCCAAACAAGAAGATGTCGCCGACGCCCTCGACGCGCGACAGCTCGTCCTTCACTTGCAGCACGGCATAATTGCTGACGAACAACTGATCGTAGCGGTTGTCCGGCGACAGGATGGCGATACCGCACAAGATGTCGGGCGACCGTTTGATCGTGGTCACGCCGGTCTGCTTGATCACGTCGGGAAGTTGGGGCACCGCCAGGCTGACGCGGTTTTGCACTAGCACTTGGGCCAGGTTCAAGTTGAAACCTTGCCGGAACGTGACAGTCAGGTTGTACGAACCGTCGTTCGCGCACTGGGATGACATGTACATCATCCCCTCGACTCCGTTCACCTGCTGCTCGATGGGGGCCGCGATCGACTCGGCCACGTCTTTGGCGCTGGCACCGGGATAGGTACACGTGACCTGCACGGTGGGCGGCGTGACCGGCGGAAACTGCGCCAACCCCAGGTTGAACACCGAGATCCCGCCAGCCAGCGTGATCACGATCGACAGCACGGAGGCGAAGATCGGTCGACTGATGAAAAACCGCGAGATCACCGGCTCTACCTGGTTGAATCGATGTGGTGTCTAAACCCGCGGACGCATCCCGCACAGTTGGTCCGCAGGATCGACCGGAACCTCAGTTGCCCGCAGCGACAGATCTCCAACGCTCGGTTATTTGCCCGCCGGCTGTCCCGCCTCCGGCTTGCCAGTCTCAGTTGGACCAGTCTCAGTTGGATCCGTGCCCCTCGGCTCAGGCATCTTTGGGCCACCGTCTTTGGGAGCAGCGACTTTGATTTCACCGGACTTGGTCTCACTGATCTTGGGATCAGCCACCTTCGTCCCAGTGATCTTGGTCGCACTGGGACGCATGGGCATTTCGCCCACCTTCGGCTCGACCACGGTGTTCGGCTGGACGCGCTGCAGTCCGATCACCACAACTTTGTCGGTCTTGGATAGACCCGATTCAATGACTCGTAAACCGTCATAGAGCCGGCCGACTTTCACCGGCCGATAGATGGCTTCCTTCTTGTCGTTGACGACATAGACGAATTTCTGACCCTGGTCGCTGCCGAGCGCTTGTTCCGTCACCAGGATCACGCGGCGCGGCGCACCGAGGGGCAAATGACAGCGAACGAAGAGGCCGGGCGTCAGCATCCCGTCTGTATTGGTGATGTTCGCACGCAAGCGTAACGTCCCGGTTCCCGGGTCGACCTTGTTGTCCATGAAGTTAACGCTGCCCGGGCGGGGGAAACTTGGTTCGTCCGCCAACCCGACAAAGATCGGGAACGCCGTCTCTTGGACATTCTTGAGTTGTCCCGACTGGATCTGGCGCCGCACCAGCAACAAGGTTCGCTCGTCGATGTCGAAATAAACGTACATCGGATCGACCGAAACGATAGTCGTCAGCAGAGTGCCGCCGTTCTGACCCGACTGCACGACGTTGCCTTCAGTAACTTCGTAGCGGCTGACGCGTCCGCTGATGGGAGCCTCGATCCGCGTGAAGTCGAGATCGAGCTGTTTCGTCTCGAGGTCGGCGGTGTCGGCCATCAAAGCCGCTTGCATCCCTTCGCGGTCCGCGAGCGCCTTATCGAGATCTTCCTGGCTGGCTGCGCCGCGCTGACGCAGCTGTTGGATTCGTTTGTACGTTTCGCTGTTGTGCGTCAGCTGGGCTTGATCCTGCGCGATCTTGGATTTGGCTTGATTGACGAGCGCCTGGTAGGGCCGCGGATCAATCTGAAACAGCAGTTGGCCCTTCTTGACGAGCGCTCCCTCGGTGAAGTTCACGCTCTGCAAAAAGCCCCAGACGCGGGCCCGCACGTCAACACTCTTGACGGGAGCCGTCTGCCCGGTGAAGTCGACATAGTCGGCAACCTCCTGCTCGAGCGGGTACGCGACGGTCACGGCCGGAGGACCCGGTGGCGGAGGCCCGGCCGGCGCATGTGTGCAACCGGCTAGCAGCACCCCGCAAAGGAGTGCAGCCGCCAATCCAGCAACTGACGAGTAGCCACTTACCAACCGACCGGTCATGGTTGACTCTCAATCAATTCGAGGGCGCGAGGGTTGTAGTGATGGCGGATCGCCTCGTCCTTGACCCCCATCCCCCGCAGCGCGAACCAAACGACTTGCTCGACCAGATTTCTCCGGCTCATTCCGTAGTCGACAACCGGCTGCGGCGGAAGCAAAGCCATCATCGCCATGCATCCCAGATGTTGCGTGAGCCAGCCGGCCAGTGTCGTACACACGGGATTGGCCGACGCGTCTCCCGCAACGACAGCGGCTTTGAGACATTCATCAATCTTCGGCACCCAAACCGTTGATACGCGCCGTAACAGAAGTCGCGCGTATTCGCCGTCCTGTGCCAAACTGCGAAGCATGAGCCGCGTTTGGATTGCCGGTTCATCCTCAGCGACCGTCCAACCTTCGATCAGCAGGTGGGTCAAAAAATGCACCAAGAGCACGAGCGTAGAAACCGAGGGCTCGAGTTGCTGAATGCGTTCCAGGCGTCCCAGGTCCTGTTCGTTCAGCGAAAGCTTCATCGCCGAGAACAAGGCTTCCTTGTTTGGGAAGTGCTTGAACAGCAACGCTTCAGAGACCCCAGCCGCGTCCGCGAGTTCGCGCGTCGTCGTCCCGTCGAAGCCTTTTGCCGCAAAGACCCGCCGCACCGCGCGCAAGATGGCTGTGCGTCGTTCTTCGCAGGAGAGCTTCTGACCGGACCTTGGCCCGCGCGCGGCGTCGGTGCTCATTATGTAAGTGTATGCTCACTTAGGCCTGACTGGCAACCGGGATTCTAGGTTTAAGGCGGAAGAAAAGCAGCCCGAAGTTTGGACCGGGGCTTGCTCTAAGTGGCCTGGGAGCCTTGGGAAAGTGTCAATTCCCGGGAATTCGACGAATCAAACTCAACCGGTCCAGGAGGAACTACCTATGATTCGTAAATTAGCGTCCGGAAAATACCGGCTCTATTCGCGTAAGCTCAATCCCGCCAATGGGAAGCGCAGAAATCTCGGGACGTTTAACCCCCGAGCGGCCGCGGAAAAGCACGAACGAGTCGTGCAGTATTTCAAGCACCACTAGGGCAGGGGCGCCCTGGCGCAGCCAGACGAGGCGACGGGCTGGACTCACCTAGCGGTCACCCGACGCGGACCCTATCGCGGGGTGTGGTCGGGGGCGGCTGACTTGGCTTCCACATCAATGATGTGGGCAGTCGGGCGGGTGAAATCAATCACCAGTTGCTCAGGCGTGACTGACTGGGCCACGTTTCCGGCACGGTCTGTCACCGTCAGGCGGACGAAGACCTTGCCGGGCAGGCCCGGATCGATCGACCAAATGTAACGCCCCGTGTTGGGTTGGTTCTCGCCGATCTTCTGCCACGGCCCCGCCTTCTCGGCGGCATATTCCAGTTGGACCGGGGTGGGGCCAAAGTCGGCGTCTTCCGCCGTCCAGCGCAGCAAGACCTTGTTGTGAGATTTCCCGCGGCCAATCTGCGGCGGCAACAACTGTGCGGTGGGCGGAGTTTTGTCGACCAGCACCACGATCGACGGCTTGTCCCCCGGGTGCGGAGGATCGTCGCCGATGCCCGCGCCGTTGCGAACTCGCAACTCGAATCCATAGGTCCCATCGGCCGGAACGCTGACGGCGAACGGACTCTTGTTGTCCGGATCGCTGCCGTAACGGTACCACTTGTGGCCGCCGTCGGTCGTGATGAACAGTTCGACCTTGCCCAGTCCCGAAGGGCCCAAGTCGTCGATGCGATAGCCAATCTGAAAATCGCAGCGATTCACCACGATCGTGCGCGGCTCGTCGTCCTTTGGCGCAGCGGGAGTCGCGGGAGCCGTCGATTTCGCCTCTGCGAATTCATCGTCGCCGCCAGTCGGCGGAGACGACTCAGCGCTCTGCGGCTTTTGCACGATGGCCGGTCGCTTCGAAGGCGAATCTGACACGAGATCGTTGTGAAATTTGGGCTGAATGTTCGGCCCCGACTTATCGCTCTTGTCCTCGACGAAGAAGTCGCGATCGGAGGAAAGTCGGCTCTCCGGCGATTCGGCGTGGCTCGGATTCGTGGGCTTCGACGAGGCGGCCATCGGCTTTGCAGTGTCGGTTGACGAGTGCGTATCGACGCCCGAGTTTTCCGCAGGATTCTGCGCCGTCGTTTCGCGTGCCGGAGCATCGGCCATCGAAGCGTCGCTGGCCTTCGCGACCGGAGCGTGATATTCCGTTTCGCTTCCCTTCTTTTGTCCGTGCGGCGACGGATGCACATTCAGGTCGCGCTCAGCGTTGACCGTGTTTCCGGCCAGGTCGCTGATTGACCCGCGGACAGCCACCACGCCGCCCCCTTTTACCTCCCACGTCGTCTGTCCACTCGGCTGAGGAACCACGGCCGCGTGCTGCCACTCGGGTGAGTCAGGCTGTCGGTATTCGATCCGCAGCTTGCTCACGTCCAGATGGTCGTCGGCCGCCGTCCACCGCAATTCGATCTTGCCCGGCTCCAGCTCGGTCAGCAGGAGTTCCAAGACCGGGGACGTCGCGTCGACCATCACTTTCAGGGCCGGCTCGATGTTCGTACCGGCAGGATGCAAGCGGCTGAACGCGTCGAGCGTGCGGACGGCAAACCAATACTCGCCGTCGGTCGGAGCCAGAAAATCGAAGTGGTCGGCTTTCGGGTCGGCTTTGTCGACCATTCGCCAACGCAGCCCGTGATCCGTGGAGACATAGAGCTGCACTTCGCGAGCCTGCAGCCGCTGCATTTCCGTCGGGTCGTAGCGAAAGGGAATGCGAAAGCGACTTTTATTGGTGAAGACGGCGCCCGTTCCCGGGTCTGCGGCAATCGCAGGAACAGCGTGGACCGCGAGCAGTCCCACGATCCCCGCAAAGCAAAGTGCAGCCCGTCTCATCGGCGCGGTCCTTTGACCGCGACGCTCGTCGGCGCGGCCCTTCGACACCAGAGTCGGGACCAACCGCGACGCCGCAAAAGCAGACGTACGGGGCCCCCCTTCTTTCGGTATCGACAACGATGAACGAATCACTTGAAAGGAACACAGAACAGAAACGGAAGGCGGAAGATAGGGAAATCACGCAGACTTTCCCACGACCGCCTTCCGACTGCCGACCGTTATTCTCGACGCCAAACCCCCCTTCGGGAGTTCGATATTGCGCTGATGAATTTCTTGCTCATTCACCGCGTTTTGGGCATTCACCATCCTGGAACCTGAGACATCGCCCGCGCCAAACCACTCCGCGCGAACGACGCGGCACCATACCCGCGTTATGATGCCCAAACGCCAAGCCGAATGAACCGGCCGAGCTGACAGACCCACATTGCGCTATGCTGGAACTGGAGAACTTCGATGCAACCTCGCCGACCGTTTCTGTCTCCGATCCGATTTTTCTTCCCGCTGGCGATCTGCGCGATCGCAACTTCTGCAAACCTGGCTGACGACGCCGCCAGCTTCGATTGGTCGTCGCAGCAAATCGCAAAGCTTCCCGCGAGCGAAAAGGCGATTCACCTCTTTAATGGGGTCGATCTGTCGAACTGGGAGGGACAGATCGGTAAGTACTTCTCGGTCGAGAAGGGGGCGATTGTAGGCCGCAATACGAAAGACGACGGTCCGAAGGCGAGCACCTACCTGGTCACCCAGCAAAAGTACCGCAACTTTCGCTTGATCTTCGAGGGCCGCCTTGTCACCAGCGACATGCACTCGGGCATCGCCCTGTGGGGCAAGACCGTCGAAAAGCAGGGCGACCCGTTCAGCTATCAGGGTCACCTCGTGATGTTTCCGTCGGGCTACGGCTTCTACGACTTATATGGGCGCAACATGATCTACAACGACAAAGATCAGGTCGCTAAGAAGGCCGGCAAACAGCACGACTGGAATCGGATGGAAATTCTCGCGATCGGCGACCGCATTCGATTCGTAATCAACGGCACGCTGGCGGCCGACTGGACCGATCCCAAGCCCGAGACGTGTCAGGCGGGCCCTATCGGATTGCAACTCCATCAAAATAAGGTCGCCCAAGAGGTCCAATTCCGCGGCCTGATTCTGACAACGGATCCCGAGGACCGCGTGATCACGGCGACCACCACGAAGTAGATTGAGGTCGGCGTCGCGGGATGCGACCAGGCGAGCCGCCAGCGTGAGCTGGCGGGTGCTGGCGGGTGCTTCGATTTTCTCGAGCGTCGTATCAATTCTCCGATTCCGACGACTCAGAATCCGACGGAACCGACTCGCGCACTGCCAGTCCCCGCTCGCGCAGTTTCTGCCGCAGCTTCTCGCGGGCCAACCGCAGGCGGCTCTTGCACGTGGGCAGACTGGTATCCATCGCCATTGCCACTTCGGATAGCGGCAATCCCGAATAGTGGTGCATGGTGAAGGTGAGTCGCTGGTCGGCCGGCAAGCCTCGCAACAGCTCGTCGACGATCCGCGCCAGCTCCCGTTGGTCGGCCAACTCTTCGGGAGGGGCGATGTTGGCCGTCAGGCGGTTGATCGCGTCCGACTCGCCGTCGGGCGTCCGCGTAAAGGCGTGGACCAACGCGTCGTGCGATTGCCGGCGGACGCTGTCGATCAGGAGATTGCGCGCGATCCGATAAATCCAGCCGCGAAACCGGCCCGAGGGAAGATAATCCCACGCCTGGTTGAAGACCCGCAGCAAGGTTTCCTGAGTCAGGTCTTCGCAGAGCTGTCGATCGCGGATGTTGCGAAAGAAAAACCCGATCAGCGGGCCTTGATAGCGCTCGACCAACTCCTCAAACGCGGACGATTCGCCCGCTTGAATCCGCACCATGAGTTGATCGTCGTCGGTCATTGGCGGCACGAGACGCTCAGCAGGAGCGGATGAGTTCGAGCGCAGGGCTCGTGGGTTTTCTGACGTCATTGCGACCCGCAGACATCGCGGATCCGCTCTCTCCAAACGCGAAGATCAGAATCATCACCCGTCACCAGCCGCGTTGACTGCCTCCGTGCGGCGATTCTACCATATCGCGACTCTAAAGGAGTGACTCTTGGCCTCCAAACACGTGGTCTTGCCCTACGGCAACGACCAACGTTTCGAATGCGAAATCGACAGCGAGCGTCTCGTTGCCGAGTACGCGGCCCCGCGGCCGAACGCCTTTTATAAGAAGGAGTTGCTCGCCGCCCTGCGCGCACCAATCGAATTCCCCTCCGTCGAGCAAGCAGTAATTCCCGGCGATCACGTGACGTTGGCGCTCGACCGGTACACTCCGGGAGCGGCCGGGCTGGTCGCCGGCGTTTGGGAAGTCCTGGCGCCCCGGGGCATCGAAGCCGACAAACTCACCGTCATACAGCCCGCTTCGCGGCTCGAGTCGCAACTCCCCGATCCCCGATTGGAATTGCCGGAAGACATTCGCTCGCAAGTGCGCTGGGTCGTGCACGACCCGACTCGCAAAGACGCGTGCGTCTATCTGGCGTCGACGGCCTCGGGCGAGCGCGTTTATATGGCGCGCGACGTAGTTGACGCCGACTTCCTGATGTCTGCCGGCCCGATCGCCTTCGATCCGCTGATCGGCTACCGCGGGACGAACAGTGTGTTTTATCCGGGCCTCTCGTCTGTCGACGCCATGCTCCGCACGCAAGGGCAGGGGCATCTCGAGATCGGACCTGACGAGAGCCGACCGTTGCGCGAGCTGATCGACGAAATCGGTTGGCTGATCGGAAATCCGTTTACGATTCAAGTCATTCCGGCCGCGACCGGCGGAGTCTCGCGCGTGTTGGCCGGAGTTTGTGATCCGGTCTTCAAGACGGGCAAAAAACTGCTGGTCGAAGGTTGGCAGGTCGAAGTCGACGAGCGGCCCGACGTCGTCATCGCGGGCATCGATCACCAGAGCGGCCAGCATGTGTGGGAGCAATTGGGCGCTGCCGCTGAGGTCGGACGCAGCCTGGTCGCCCGAGGCGGAAAGATCGTGATTCTGTCAGACCTCGCGGCGGAGCTGCCTCAAGGGCTCGAGATGATTCGCTCCAGTCAGAGCGTGCGCGACGCCATTCGTCCGCTACGCAAAGAGGCCCCGCCCGATTTGGTCTGCGCGACCCAGCTTGCCTCGGCCGCCGATTGGGCGCGGATCTATTTGCTGAGCGGGCTAGCAGACGACGTGGTTGACGAGTTGTTTCTGACGCCGGTTGCCAACGAGACGGAAGTCCGCCGATTGCTCAAGAACGAGTCGCGCTGCTTGTTCCTCGAAGCGGCCCAATTCGTACACGGGACAGTCCGCGCCGCATAATTTCTCGAGGGGCTCGGCGGATTTTTTGCGGCCAGTCAGCCTCCGTTGTCGGCTTTCGGGCGGATTTGTATGGTGAAAGTGGCAGGAGTCCGTTCGACCCGCCATTGAAGCTTTCGCCCTCCCCAGGAGATGCTCATGAACACTCGCCGGGACTTCCTCGAAAAATCCCTGTTCGCAGCCGCCGCGGCAGTCATGGCGGGCGAAACTTCTCAAACCCGTGCCGACGACACCGCGAAGGCGTCGACCAGCCCGAACGAGCGACTCCGCGTCGCTTGCGTGGGAGTGCGTGGACGGGGCCTGGAACATTTGCAGGCGTTTGGCGGAATGCGCGATTGCGAAGTGGTGGCGATCGTGGACGTCGACGAAGCCGTTGGCAAATCGACGGTCGAGCGCTTCAAGAAGCGCTACTCCAAAGGAAAAGAGCCCGCCTATTACCGCGACCTCCGCAAGATGCTCGAGGACAAAAGGATCGACCTTGTGTCGATTGCCACGCCCAATCACTGGCACTCGCTGGCCGCAATCTGGGCTCTGCAAGCCGGCAAGGACGTCTACGTCGAAAAGCCGGTGAGCCACAACGTCACTGAAGGACGGCGGCTGGTGCAGACCGCGCGCAAGCACGAGCGAATCTGCCAGGCGGGTACGCAGTGCCGTTCCAACCCCGGCATGCAAGAACTGATGAAGTTCGTCCACGACGGGAAGATCGGAGAGGTCAAGCTGGCTCGCGGTCTGTGCTACAAGCGTCGCGGTTCGATCGGCCCGAAAGGCACCTATTCGCCCCCCGCATCGGTCGACTACGATCTGTGGTCCGGCCCGGCACAGATCAAACCGCTGACGCGCAAGAGCCTGCACTACGACTGGCACTGGATGTGGGACTACGGCAACGGCGATCTCGGCAACCAGGGAATCCATCAAATGGATCTGGCGCGTTGGGGTCTGGGTGTCGACGACATCGGGACCGGCGTAATGAGCTACGGCGGCCGTTTTGGCTACGAAGATGCCGGCGAGACGGCAAACACGCAGGTTTGCGTCCACGATTATCCGAACGGCAAGCGCCTCGTCTTCGAAGTGCGCGGACTGAAGACGCCCGCATTGCGCGGCGCGACGGTCGGCGTGATTTTCTACGGAACGGAAGGTTACGTCGTGGCGCCGAGCTACACAGGCGGCGTCGCCTTTGATCTCAAGCACCAAGTGATCAAGAAATTTGGCGGCGGAGCAAGCCACTTCGCCAACTTCACCAAGGCCGTGCGGAGCCGCAAGCACACCGATCTGAACGGGGATGTCCTCGAAGGTCACATCTCGAGCGCATTGTGTCACCTGGGCAACATCTCGTATCGACTCGGCGAGACGGTTGAGGGGACGGAAGCGGCGGAGCGACTCGGTGCCGACGCCGAAGCGTGGGAGACGTTCGACCGTTTCCAGGAACACCTCTGGTACAACGACGTGAAGCTGACCGACGCCGGGGCCGTACACTTTGGCAAGAAGCTCGTGATCAATCCGAAGAGCGAGACATTTGTGGGTGGCGCATCGTCGGATGCGAATGCGATGCTGACGCGGGATTATCGCAAGCCGTTCGTCGTTCCTTCGGAGAGCGAATTGGCGTAGACCGTTCCGTCGGCTTCCAACATTTAGCGGCCAGGTGCCTCGGGCACGGGCGCGACACCGTGCTCGCTGAGCAGCTTTTCGATTTTGGCGCGGTGCTCGGAGAACGCCCGCCAAACCGATCGACACCAAGCGTCGATCATTTGGTCACGTTCGGAACCAGGACTCACCGCGAGAACTGTGGCCGCGTTGATCGCGCCTCGATCGTCCGGAATACGAAACGTGGGCCATTGATGCTTCCGACGCACCAGCTTCATGTGCGCCAGCTGAACTTGTCGACCGGTCCATCCCCTCTCGACGTGCAGATAGAGGCCAACGAGCGCGAAGGTGAGACGAATCGACTTGTCCCCCTCGCGTGAGTCCTGTGCGCCAAACGCGTCGACGACGTGCTGGTGGATGAACGAGGGAGAGCCGTGCGCCAGTGTGTAGCAGCAAAGGGCGTGGAACGCCTCTTCTTTGGCATCCATCGAGGATCTCGCTTTTCGAGAAACCAGCCTATGGTAGCGCCGGGTGCCACGGCTGAGACGTTTCGGCTCAGCCGTGCGTTTTCGCCGCGGATATTAAGCTCTGGTCGAAGCGATGTCGCGTTTCGCAAAATGCCGCCAGATCGCCCGCTGAAACACGGCTGAGCAAGCTCAGCCGTGGCACCCGATTTCGCGACAGTGTGGGATCGCAACGATTAACGCGGATTGGCAGGCGCTCAGCACGCCAGGTTGACGTCACGCCGGTGTCAGGCGATTCATCGCGACAAATCGGCACAGACGGTCAGTATGTCGGAGTTTCCGCACACGGTTCCCGTTTTGCAACCGGCCCGTGCGATCGATACGGCGCCTCCCTGTTGAAAAACCGCCCCGTCCGGGCGGCCGCTGCTTGACAGCCGACCTCTGTGGCCTACGTTTTCAGTGCCGGCGCCTTGAGTTCGCGGACTTTTGTACTCGGTCCGCGGCAATGGCTTGCCGGCCCAAAATTGGCCTAATCCCGAGGCGTTGTCATGTTCCCATTCTGGTCGGACGTACCGCTGGCTGCGTGGCTGCAAATGTCGGCCATGTTCGTCGCTATCGTCTGCTGGGTGACGGGACTGCTGGCAACAACTCCGGGCCGCCCGCAATAACGATGACCCACCGCGGCGGACACCGCCGCTTTCCTTCCTGCTGCAATCACTTAACACAGAAAATTCGGCACAGAAAGGTGCAAGGAATCATGGATTGGTCGCAAGATCTCTTTACGAACTGGCCCGTGCGCCTGGTCTGCGTGCTGTTGATCCTCGCCGCGTATATCGACGGCAAACAACTGCGCGTGCCGAATTGGCTGACCTTTTCGATGGTCCTCTCCGGCCTGGTTTACAGCGGCGTCACCGGCGGCTGGGCGGGGCTGGGTGACGGACTTCTCGGCATGGCAGTCGGTCTCGCCTGTCTGCTCCCGCTTTATGCGGTGGGCGGAATGGGTGCCGGCGACGTGAAGTTGCTCGCCGGCGTCGGAGCCTGGCTCGGTGCGACCACGACCTTCTACGCCTTCTGCGTCTCGACGGTGGTCGGAGCCGTGATGGCTGTCGGAATGGTGGTCTGGCGCCGCAGTTTCGACAAGCACTACGCCCAATTGCTGATGATCTTGTCGGAATGGATGACCATCAAGAACCCGCGCGAGTTATCGCGGATTGCTGCCGAACGGAAACCCAAGATGCTGCTGCTGCCGTACGGAATCCCGATCTGCATCGGCTCGATCGCCTACTTCTTCTACGAGGGAATGCTCTAAGCAATTACTTGCCGGGCACTCGGCTCTGGCCTATTTGGCCAAAGCGTGGCCGTCCGGCGATTCGTGTGACGGTTCGAAACGATCTCAACAAAAGGACTTGAGGCGAGGTAGACAGTAATTCCCGAAGCCCGCCGACCTGCACGGTTCCGTTCGCTATCTCCGCGACAAGCCGCAAGGTCGACACCCTACAGCCGTTAACGTCCGAACAACCAATCTGATCGATATCCTCGTTAAAGGCTGAAGGTCTTACCAGACCGGTGCCGATGAAGAAGGTGATGCGGTTCTGGCGCCGTTACCAACGGCCCAAACCCTGGATCCTTCGTAGCGGCGGCTCGCGGTCGACCGAACCGGCTTAAACAGCCGGCGGCAAACCGCGAGGCGGTTGGGCCGACGTGGGAATGCTGCTCGCCACGAGGCGATCCAGGAGCTCCGCAGATGAAGATGAAATCTCTGGTCTTGTTAGCGATGGCTATCGGCTGCGGCCTGGTAGCCATGCTGGGGGTGCAACAGGTTCTTTCCGGCGATAAGAAGCCGCCCACGGAAATGGGCAAGGTGCTCGTGGCAATCACGACCATCATGCCTGGTCAACCACTGGACGATTCGAACGTCGCCTTCAAGGAATGGGACAAAAAGGACATTCCTCTAGGCGCCGTCACCAATCACGAGGAATACCAAGAGCGATCATTGCGGGTCTCGGCCACTCCGAACGAGCCCATCATGGTCGCCAAGTTGAACGAGAAGGGGGTCTTTGGAGGATCAAGCGAAATCCCCAAAGGGATGCGCGTAGCCACGGTGCCGGTGACGGCCACCAAGACGCACAGCGGCCTGATTCTGCCGGGCGATCGGGTGGACGTCGTTGTGACCTACACCATGTCGCATCATGCCCCGAATCAAATGAACAGCCAGTATGGAGAAGTCAGAAAGGCCAAGACCATCCTGCAGTACATCGAGGTCTTCGCCACCGACAACGTCCGTCAGAGCGCCGTACCCAACGGCGAAGCGAAAGAGGTTGTCGCCAAGAACATTTCGCTGGTGGTCACACCGGATCAATACGTCCTCTTGATGCTTGC
>DASRXU010000351.1:0-2468 GCA_035687365.1 Planctomycetaceae bacterium
GGCACTTCCCAGTTGCGCGCCGGAATGGTCGTCGGATTCACATCGATCTGCCCGATCTCGAGATTGATCTGCAACTGGGCTTGCGGCCATTCCAATGCGATGAGGTGAGGCATCACAGTGCCCGTCGCCTTGTCGAGAGCATGCTTGTCGAGACGGGCGCGGGCGATCAAGTTGCCATTAATGTCATACAGACTCTGACTGAGAACGACGCTCCGTCGAAGATCGACGCGAATCACTTTCTTCACGTTCTGTCCCGAAGGCGAAAGACACTCGGAGATCAGGTTGACGCATTGTCCGCTCTGCTCCGGACGCAACGTCACGTGCTGAGCGTCAATCGGGACGACGCCCAGCGCCTCCATCAGCCAATCGGGCTGAAAGGGAATCTGGGACAGCATCTGCGAATTCGCCACGTCCTCGTGTCGGGCCTGGTACACATAACTCGGATGGCCGTTGGCATTCCCACGTTTGACCCAGAACCAAAACCAATCGTTGTTGGAGCCGAAGTCGGCCTCTTCGTCCACGCTCATGACAGTGGCAATTAGGCGGAAGTTGCGGGGCTGTTCGACCGCAATCTGACCGCCGAGATGCACAGGCAAGCTTTGGCCGGAGATCCGTACGTCGTTCGAACGCCAGGCGTGTACCCGCTCGATATTGGTGTTGACCCGCCGCACCACTTCTTCGACCGACGCATTCGCGGGCAGGGGCGATCCGAAATCGTTATTGTGCGCGAAGGGGGCTGGGATGTTGCATCCCGCCGTCATCAGTACCGCCAGCATTGCCGAAGAGGTGCCGAAGGCGCGCACGGCCGTTCGCGGTCGCCTGCCAGCCGTCGACGTCGAAATTGCCCCGAGAGATGCGCGATCCATCGCGTAGTTCCCTATGTCGCTCGTCCGCAGCTCGCTGATCGCGACGCCGCGGCTCTGGCTATTTTGGTTCCGCCATCATGCTGGTCTCGAGTTCCTGCTGCAGCGCGGCGATTTCCGATTCCGAAAGCTGCTGATCGCGCACTTCGAACGGGCCTTCCCCCTGCATTCCGGCAAGTTCCAAGACGGCACCGTCCGTATCGCTTCGCGTTTGCGTGATGCGCAGCCGCCTGCGCTGAACTAGCAGCAAGGCCAGGACGTAGCGAAAATTCTCACGGGCCGGATTCGCGTCTTCAAACAGTTGCTCGAAATGCCGCAGCAGCGCATCGGGATCCAATGCCCGACGCCGCGTTTGATCTCGCGCGGGAACGGTCAGCCTCCAATACCCGAGTGCTCCCTGCGGCGGTCCGCTCCAGGCATCGGCCGAAAAATCGAGACGCACCCACTCGCTCCCCTTTTCCACGACGGCCGAGTAACAGACCTCGCCGGGTCCTAGGGGCTGGCCGGTCTGCGAGCAGTTCTTTCCGAGCGGCTTGAGCTGATAGTCCATCGGGCCTCTCGAGGCGTAACGCCGGCTCTCTCGCTGCGCGCTCTTATCCTGAGCGGGCTGCGCGGGGGCGGATCGTACTTAAACCCTGAAAATGGCTCAAGATGAGACCGGTCAGCCGGATTCCGTCACCCAGCCCTCGCTCAGCATCGAGGCAGCACCATCAGACGGCTCAGGATGAGACGGGGCGATCCACGGGCCGAGGAATGCGATCGATCCAGGGCTTGGGGACCACGGAGGCCGCTGCAGAAACCGGCCGAGGAGCCATTTGGGAAAAGAACTCGACCAGGCGACGATCAAACTCTTCCGGATCGACCTCCCGGGCCATATTGTGCTTGGCCGTTTTCACCAGCCAGCGGCGGCTAGTCGCCTGGGGAAACCGCTCGAAGAGGGTCTCACTGATCTCAGGGAGAACGTAGTTATCGCGTCCACCCACGATCATCAGCACTTGTTTCCCGGCCAGCCCACCCAGCCAATTCTCAAGCAAGACATAGCGGCAATGTCGGCGCCGCTCGCTAACCCAGCGGGCCAGCGCCAGAGTCGTCCGAACGTGCCAGATCGGCAACAGACGCAGCAGCCACGCCGGAAAGTAAAGGGACGACCAGCGAAGCGCGTAATGCAGCGTCATGGTGCTGATCGAAAAAGCCCCTTCGCAGGCGACGCAGCGAACGTCGGGTGATTGCGCCGCCCCCACCAGGGCCGCCGAGCCGCCTCGGCTGATGCCGAACAAACCGATCGGTAGGCCGGTCAAGTCTGGACGACGGCGGACAAACTCGATCGCCGCCTTGGCGTCCAAGACCTCGTATTCGGTCAGCCAATGAATAGGTGCGTACCCAGGCAGTCGGTCGCTCTCTCCCTGGTTGCGAAAATCGAAGCCAAACACCGCAAAGCCGGCGTTCTGCAACGCGCGGCAATACCAACCGGCCGACCAGTGATCGCCACCCAATTCCGGACAGAAAATCACGATCCCGCGCGGTGGGCCGTTGTTCGGCAGGTGCAGGCTGCCTCGAAGCGTGATGCCATCGGCGCTCGCGAACGTCACCGATTCGGCGGTAGGT
>DASRXU010000352.1:0-7500 GCA_035687365.1 Planctomycetaceae bacterium
ACGGAGCGGATAAACATACGGGGCATAAAAGACCTCGGCACGATTTGTACCTCGCACGTCGAGCGCCTGAACGGTTCGATCCGGCTCTTTATGAAGCGATTCACGCGCCTGACCTACGCGTTCTCAAAGAAGCTGGAGAACCTTGCCGCAGCGACCGCGTTGCACGTTGCGGTTTACAACTACGTCCGCATTCACCGATCGCTCGGCTGCACGCCTGCGATGGCTGCGGGCGTGATCGGCGAGCTGTGGGACATGGACCGGCTGTTTGACGCGGTCGGGGAGCACGCGAACCGAAAGATTCGGGACGCACGGCTTGGTAAACTACTTGGCCGACTGCGATCGACTGATATCTAGGACAGATGAATGCTTGTGTTTGTTGACGAGTCGGGCGACCCAGGACGCAAAACTGCTTCTGGGTCGTCCCCGTTTTTTGTGGTCACCACAGTTGTTTTTCAAGATCGCAATGTCGCCCAAGATTGTGACGACGGGATTGTGAAGTTGCGGTCTGAGCTAAAACTTCCACGCCATAAAGAGTTTCACTTCAATAGCGACAACGACAGGATTCGCCAAGCATTTCTCAACTGCGTCGCGCCGTTTCCGTTTTTTTACAGCTCTGTAGTGCTCAACAAAGAGGCGCTTACTGGCCCTGGATTCCGCTACAAAGAATCTCTTTACAAATACACGGTCAAGTTGGCGTTCTCCAACATTCTTGAATATCTCGACAACGCGACCGTCGTCTTCGACGAATGCGGGGGGCGCGAATTTGTTCGCGAACTAAAGACGTACCTGAGGCGTGAGATGAGAGAAGAAGAAAAAATAAGGAATAAACCTGCTTCGCCCGGTCGGCGGATTAAGAAGATCCGCGCCCAAGGGTCTCACACGAACAATCTGCTCCAGCTCGCCGACAACGTTTGCGGAGCCGTCAATCGATGCTACGCCTCTAAGGCGAAGGGGCGCACAACGTACAGAAACATCGTGCGGAAGAGAGAAGTGCGGATTCAGATTTGGCCGCAGCTCGGCAAATAAAAAACCCGCCTCCCTATCCCTTTCCAGGGCACGCACACCTTAAGGTGACAGTTCGGTTGGCGGGCAATTTCATTAGTTATTATCGGTCCTTCGGGCGGCCCGTCAAGATTGATCTTGACAGAGCGCCGAATTTTGCTCTAAATCCGCGCCCCGTAGGGCCTTGCGCGTTCCGCGCGAATCCGCCGCTAGAATGACTGCATGAGACGGTTAGCATTAGCCGCGCTTGTCGCGATCCCCTGTTGGGCGTTCGCTGGGGCGATCCTTTGGCACGCGCCCAATCCGTTCTTGATGGCATCAGTGTCGGTCTGCGCGGTCAGCGCGTATCTCGCCATCCGATCCTGGAGGGGCGGCGACCCGCTAGAATGACGGCATGAGCGACGACGACAACGCCCCCGCTTCCAAACGCTCGACCGGCATGAAGTCTATGAGCGCGGCGATCGTCGTCCTGGCTGCCGCTGTTTGCTACGGTTCGGGAGCAATCAGCTGTGATCCAGAATACAGCCTTGCAGCGAGTTGGGTCGGGATTGTCGTTGGGGGAATTGGACTACTCGGCTGGATCGTCACGCTGGCAGAACGGCGCCGATGAACTCCGATGCCAATCGATGAGGTGACGGCATGAGCGACGAACCGAAGGGGCCGGATTGGAAGCGTCGGGGAGCGGGTGGCCACACGACGATAGTGTTCGCCACAGCAGTGCTGTTCTTTGTCGTCTACATGGGGGCCTACTACGCCCTCCTTGATGGGAAAGTCCGCAGCTTTACCTGGGCCGAAATGGGAAAGCCACTCCCGCGAGTTGTGTCTCCCACGTACCGAAACGGCACTCCACTTCTTGAGCGATTTCTCGCTCCAGCGCACGAAATCGACCGCAAATTGCGCCCCGCGAAATGGCCCGCCCCCTAACTCCCATGCCAATCGCGAAAAACCCGGTTTCAAACACGGACACTACCTAGTGGGGTGGGTAGTGCCTGAATTTGAAATAGGTCCAAAATAGTTGCGGACCTGGGACGCTGCCTGCAATGATCGGCTTGGTTTAGGAACACGACCCGCCCAACCGGCGGGTTTTTCTTTGCGCCGAATCCGCCGCTAGAATGACGGCATGAGCGAGCACGCGAGCAAGAAGTGGGGGCCGCTGACGCCCGGTGGCGTTGTGATCTGCTGCTTCGGTTGCGGCGCAATGGCTATTGGAGGCTGGTTCATCTACGCCGGCATGCAGGAGCATTGGGAGTGCGCTGCGGCGCGCGCCTGGGCGCCTACTCCCTGTACTGTGGTCACCAGTCGATTCATTGACACCGGCGGTAGGAAGTCTTCTTATCTCGAATTCTCATTTTCCTATCACTTCGGTGGGAAGGATTTTGTTTCGCATCAATACAGCAGCAAGCGAAGCCCTACGAATCGAGAGCTGCCGCGGCGCGTGCTCACCCAGTTGGGGAGATCGCAACCTGCTTCGTGAATACTGCGGATCCCAAGCGAGCTGTCATTGACCGAGAGGTCGATTTCAAGGTTTCGTTGAGCGAGATAGCGGCGGCTTCGTGGTTCTCCGTGCTTGGGCTGGCCGTGGTGCTGATCGCGCTTAAGACAGAGCGGCAGTCGCGGCGGAGAGTCCGGATGTTAGGCCATCGACCCTAGCCGGCACAGAACTCACGTGCCAATCCGCAACTTTCGTCCAGGATGCGCGCCCATTACCGGGCGATGATGAGTGAGGCCGCCGGAATCCGCCGCTAGAATGACGGCATGGACCAGTCGCACGCCAGCACGGCGCAGGCACCGGAAACCCACGAAGCGATGCGGAACGGGATCGCCTCTCGCGCTCACTGTTGGATTCACGATTGCAGTCGTGGCAGTCTTCGCATTTGGATTCGGCTGCGGGTGGCTTATGCGCAGGCCCGTGCCGCCAAACCGATTCACCGAAGAATGACGGCATGAGCGACGCACGCACCGAGAAGCTCCCAGAGGACACTGGGATTGAGGTCCACTTTGACGAGAAACACGGCGTGCTGAGCCTGAGCGCCGGGGGAGAGTCGTTTTCCCGTCTTCGGAATCTCGTCGCGGCAGAAGCGGGGTGGCCCAAGGCCGTCGATTGCATTCGGTTGATTTCAATTGAGGATGCTCTCAGGCGGAAAAAAACAAATTGGGTGCGCGACCGTGTGGGGCTAATCGGATGCTCGATCGTGGGGTCTCTTTTGGGATTCGCGCTTATCGTCGGCGTTCGGACAATCGTCAACTGGATGCGATAAACTCCCGCGCCAATCGCTGAGACGGCATGAGCGACGAACCGATGACCGACAAGCCGAACGTGTTTGTAATCGAGGATGAACTGCACGCCGAACCGCATGGCAAATTCCCCAGTTTTCGGCAGGCAGTTGATGAGCTTCGGAGGCTCGCCGTCATTCCTTGGAACGCGAAACCGAACCGAGCGCCGTGCTCGAACTGGAAAGCCTGTGGTCGGAACTATGAGGTAGTTGAGTACGACGAATCCTGGACAGAGGTTCGTCGTGTTAGTGTCCTAGAAGTCTCCGCTTCCGGCGCCAAATGGTCGGACGATCTCGATAAAGTGGAGGCGACTTGAGTCCCCGATCCGACCAACACTGAACTCCCATGCCAATCGCGAAAAACCCGGTTTCAAACACGGACACTACCGGTGTCGCCTTTTGAAATAGGCTCCAAAATAGTTGCGGACCTGGGACGCTGCCTGCAATGATTCGGCTTGGTTTAGGAACACCACCCGCCCAACCGGCGGGTTTTTCTTTGCGCCGAATCCGCCGCTAGAATGACGGCATGAGCGGAGGTGCCCTGATGGCTGCTTATTACGTTGAAATGCCGTGGTGGGCGAGGCTCGCCGCAGTTGCGTTGATCGTCTTGATTCTCGCGCGGATCATAAGCCGTGGCATTGGCGCGAATGGCCATTCGAAACGATGACGGCATGAGCGACGAACCGAAGCGACGGCATGAAAATGGGAAAAGCTGGACGCTAGCCGTGTTGGTCGCGTTTGTCGTCTTGGCGGCGTATTTTGGCGCGCGTTACGCGACGGCCCACAAAATTCTGATTGTGGACGGCCGCACGGGCCTCGTGGAGCACGTCGATCACAGGCACAAGATCTCCGGCAGGCTAGCGCATCGGTGGATCGAAACCTTCTTCTGGCCGGCGCAGCAGATTGACGAGCTGATCCGAGTCCAACCGCGAGGCTCGACGGTGAAGAAACAAGTTCAATTCACCAAGGGACCCTCCCGCTGAACTCCCGTGCCAATCGCGAAAAACCCACTTTCAAACGCAGGCACTACCCACATTAGTCCCGATTGTCTGGTATCAGCCAAGCCCTATCTATTTGCGCCGAATCCCCCGCTAGAATGAGGGCATGATCCGCTTGTGTCTGCGACACATCTTCCGAGTGGCGTATGTCAGCGTGCTGCTGACGATTGCTGGCATCTGTTGGGCAGTCGCGATCAATGGAGATAGGGACTTTTCATTCGGCCTGTTGCTCTGTGCGGCAATGGCTTTTCTCCTCATCCGCCGACACAACCGACGGGTGACGGCATGAGCGACGAACCAAGATCGGTATTGGTTTGGGCGGCCATCTGCGCGTTAGCGGCGGTCGCATTCGCCGCGTTGATGATCTATCGGTGCAACCTCGACGCGCACGGACTTTACGCATGAACTCCCGTGCCAAACGCGAAAAACCGTGATTCAAACGCAGGCACTACTCTCCCGTGGCTCGTGACCGTAGGCATCGTCGGCACGGCTGTTCGACGTTGTGCAGAACCTGATCCATTGAGAATGACGGCATGACCGACGGGAACCGACTGGAATCCAAGTTGTGATTCACGGATTCGGGCTAACAGAGCTGCAATTTTGTTGCCTGCTGACAGCCGTCATCGCGCTCCCGATTGTGGTGCTTGGACTCGTGACGTACTTCATCGCCAAAGCGATACGGCGATCCGCACGTAACCATTCCCGAAGGGTCTCCCCATAAATTCGGATGACGGCATGAGCGACGAACCGAAAAAACGGTCGGGGAAGTGGTCTCGGGCGTCGCTAAGAGTGCGGGCACAGTTCCCGCAAACGCACAAAGAGCGAAAGCCGCTCTCGAATAGCTGCCATTCGGCTCGCTAGCCATTAAATGCCTGCCGACTCCACTCGTAGCGAATCCCGCCAGCGTTGTCGCGGATTCCAGCGACCCAAGCAAGTCCAGCGCAATCCGCACCGGGTGCAGGGGCCATGCCCCTGCTAGGCGGCGGCGGAGTGGGGGCCTGAGTATTGGCGGGCTGTGATGAGGTGGATGGCCGCGGTCAGGCCGTGGAGGGCCTTGTCGATCTGTTGGGTTTCGTGCAGCACGCGTAGGTTTTCGGAGAGCGATTCCTGCAGTTCCACCAGGCGACCTTCGCCGCGGGCGATGTCGTCCAGCGTTTTGAGGAAGGTGGCGAAGTCGTCACGGGCTCCGACGGCTCGTTCGAGCAGGGCCTGGATTTGGGTGAACTGCGTTTCGTGTCGCGCATCGACCAAGGCGATCGACTGGCGGAGTCGCTCGTGCAGGCTGGCGTCGTGCGATTCGTGTCGCTCGTCGAACACTTCGAGGACGCGCTGCCAGTGCTGGGACTCGTGTTGTTGTCGCTCGTCGAATCGCTGAAAGACTGAATCGAGAGCGGCCACCCAAATCTCGATCTGTCGACCGAGTGTTGCATTGATGGCGGCGAGGGCTTCTTCGTTGGCCGATTGCACGGCCGACAAGAACGGCGTGATGCTCGGGTCTTTGAATTCGAAGCGTCGGAGCAGTTCGCGATCAACCAGGCGGTCGATGGCACGCAGTAGGCTGCGTTCGATCCGTTGGCAGACGAAGAGCGAAAACATCATGGTCATGGCAGCGATCAATGCGACCGAGGTGGTGTTGAACGCCGTTCCCATTTCCCCGACGACGATCGGCAACTTCGCCGACAGTTCGTCGACGTCGATGCCGCTAAGCGCCGTACCGAAGTGGATCACGGTGCCCAGGAAGCCGAGCACGGGGGTCACGCCGATGACGAACCGAATCAAAACGTAGGCGCTGTGCGAATTGTCCTCGTCTTGCTCGGAGAGATAGCGCAGGTGTTCACGATAGTCTTTGGCCGAGCAGCGTTCGGTGACGTATTCGAGGGCCTGGACGAGTCGGCGTCCGATGCGTGACTCGAGCAGCCAGCGCGGCTTGGCGCGAACTTCGTCCAGGAGGACGTGAGCATGCGCCATCGGCTCTCGTCCCTGCCGCGGCGGCAGCCACGTCTGGCGAAGCGCCAGGATGTCGCGCGGAAACGAAAGCAGCTTGAGTGCGATGTCGATGATGCCCCAGATGAACACGCCGATGATGACGTACTCGACCGCATGCTCGGTCGTGTAGTGATGCAGGAGCGTCCCGCGCATCGACGGCAGGCTGATGACGTAGTAGAAAACCCCGGTCGTGATCGCTGCGATGATGAACGACGGATCGGTATGACGCGTTCGTGCCACCTTCCGCGGCTCGGGCTTGCGATCTTCGGCGGCGCCGTGTTCGACTCTCGGGCGTTCGGAGTTGCGGTGTTCGGACATGCGGCGTTCGGCCATCGAAACCTCGGGAAAAACGAGTTCGCGGCAAAATGGGAAACCGCGCGGCGGGATTAGACCGCCGAGCGCGGCAGACTGTCAATCCGACTTGGTGTCCGGCTTGGTAAGTTCAATCCTGGAGTTGCACCACAAAGACACGAAAGCACTAAGAAATGCGGGTAAGGATCAAGAGAGTTAAATCGAAATGATTTAGTTTGAATCTTTGTGCCTTCGTGTCTTTGTGGTGAAAAAAACGATTTGCAATTTATCACTGCCCGGTCGAGCGCGAGCCTTCCGGCGCTCCGGTGATCGGAATGCCGAATGGCAACGGCCGGGCGGCGACGGTGAAGTTTTCGCGGTGTGCGAATTCCTGAAGCTCGCGATAGAGCGCGTAGCTGTCGGGGTAGACCCAAAATGTGATCGTGGTTTCGGCGTCCGCATCGCGCAGGCGGCGGAGAAAATCGCCATGGTCTTTGACGGCTTCGTAGCCGCTTTCGGTTTCGAGGTCGGGCTCGGCCACCAACTTCCACGAGCTGAGGGTGATTGCGACCGACATTCCCTGCCGCAGCTCTTCCATCGCGGACAGCCGCCGGGCTTCGAGCACGTACTCCATGTGAAAACCGACAACCGGCCCAATTTCGCCACGTTGAATTCCGTTGCGAATCAGCCGGTCGCGATGTTGCAGGATCTGCGGGCGCAAACGTTGGATCAACTCTTCGATCGGCAGAAAGGCGACCCGATTGTTCAGCAGACGGAAATGCAATTCTTTTCCGCTGATCTCGCGACCCAGTGGCGTGAGTTTGTGTTTGAGCGTGGCCACCGGCGGCTTCACGGCCTGCGCTTTTTGAATGTCGACTTCCATCTGCAAGAGACCCGTCTTCCGGAGGGCCAGCCGGCTCTCGGTGTCGGCAAGCTGCGTCTTGTCGCGG
>DASRXU010000353.1:0-10586 GCA_035687365.1 Planctomycetaceae bacterium
CACGAGCGCGGAGGTCGCAAACCCGGATCGCGCACCAGCCGGTCGTAGCGCTTGCGAAAGTCGTCGCGCCAGTGCGGATGCGTACGCCATAGGACGGTGTTGCGGTAGGCGAAGATCGGGTCGTAGAGATAAGGTCCGACGCCGACGTTGAACCACGGGTAAATGCCGAACCGGGCGTATTGTGGACCGTAGTAATCTCCGAAGAAATAACACTGGTAGTTGGGAGCGACGAACAGGTTGTCGACCAGCGCGTCCAAAGCCACCAGATTCTGCGGCGTGTAGACGAATTGTCGATTCAAGTAGACCGGTGCGCTGAATGAAACAGGCGCAAACAGCATCCCACGCTGTTGCAGTGGGTAGTCCCAGTGCCCGGCGATGAAGACGTACCCGTACGGCGTCCATTCGTAGTGGGCCGAAATCCACATCCAATTGGCGACGACGCGGCTCCAGTAACCGGGTTGCCATTCGTACGATTGCGTACGATAGGCCCAATATCCGGGAACCCAGAAGTGGTCGGCATCGGGAGGAGTTGAAACGTCGACGTTTTCATCGCGATAAGGCGGGGGCGCGGGCAGGTAGGTCGTTTCCTCAACTTCCTCGGGCTGCCAAAAGCCGGAGACCCATTGATAGTTGCCGTCGCCTTCCGACCAGTAGCCAGGGATCCAGCGGTGCCCTGGAGGCGGCACCCGCCAACTTCCGCTGACCCAAACGTGGTTGTTGCTCTCGGCGTCCCATGACCAATAGCCGGGTACCCACGTCGTATCCGGGTTGTCCGGTTTGGCGTCGGGTGGTGCTTCGTCGATGGGAGCCGGGGGCTGTTTGGCGACGGGCGGCGAGGGCTGCGGAGTCATGTTCGTCATTTCCGCAAAGCCCTGGTTGAGTGGGCCTCGCGTCAATTCGACAACTTTGTCGTTCGCCGCGCCTTCTGGAGGGGGGATGGACGCATCGGGCTGTGGCGGCTGGCCGGGTGCGGACGGCGGCGCATCCTGCTGCGCGATTTGATCGCCCTCATTCGCAGAGGGAATGGCCGAAGTTTGTGAGCGGACCAGAGACCCCATTCCCACTAACCCGACGAAAGCGACTGCGCCCAAAATGTATTTCAAAGGTCGTTGCATATCGTGGCCTCGAAGATGTGTGACGACGGATGGTCGTGAAAGGCTGCCCCAACGATTCAAAGGACCCAGACGGCCGAGCTGTTTGACGCGGTCATGACGCGCCTTTGGTTTCTACGCGCCATCGCGACGGCGTCTCGACAAAATCCCCCCGAACTCTGACCGCCAACGGGGCACATCGCATGCCAATGCCGGCAATTGGACGAAAAGCTGGTCGAACCGACCCTCAAATCCTGGGAAAAATGTCGGACGACTCCTTCAAATGGCAATTTGTTCGGGTGCCATGCCCACAGCTTTGGGAGGGCATGTCCTGCCATGCATGCCCACGCCGAGCCGTGGGCATGGCACCCATTACGTGCCTCAGCAGAAGACGACCTGCGTGGCAGAGGTTGAGCGTGTGGCGGTGACGAGCGATGCACTCGTATCGAGATCAAGAAGAGCTGACGATGGAGATAGTGGCTCGGAGCGAGCGACAAGTCAACGAAGTCCGCCTTGCGCTGACTTCACTGCCGAGCGAGCGTTGATGCGCGTTCAGGCGGCTTCGAGTTCGCGGCGAGCCACTGCAAGCTTCTCAATCATGGGCTGCATCAAGTCGGCGAGGCTTTCGACGGCCCGCAGAATGGCCGCACGGTTCCCCGAGCGGGCGAGCCCTTCGATCTCAATCGCGCGGCTTTGAACCGCGTCGCAATAGACGTTGGAGACCAGCCCTTTGAGGGAGTGAGCGGCACGCTCCACTTCGCCAAATTCGTCCTTTTCCAATGACGTTTCAATTTGGCGGACGAGGTCGGGGCTATCTTCCACCACGAAGTCGATAATCCGAGCCAGCAAGACGCGATCCCCGCCGACGCGATCAAGCGCCCGCGGAACGTCAAATGCAATTGTGGCGATCATAAAAATCCCTCGCCGACAGCTTAGGCAATCCTCGCCGAGGCCGTCCAGGGGCGGAAATCCCCTATGGGCGGCGGGCTCACTGTAATCGAACGGACGACGACCAGGTCAGGACGGACACAAGCCACCCCCTAAATGGCTTTGACGTGCTGCCGCCGATCAAATTCCGGATGCGGCAACACCAGCACGCGCCACGCATAGCGCCCGCCGACTCGCCGAGACTCGCGCTCGCCGGGCGACCATTCCGTGCGGATTTTGTTGCAAGCGTCCCGAATCTCAACTGGGGACGGGAGATAGAGTGCGGAAGGACCTCTGGAGTGTGGCATCGCCGAATCCCTTACCCTTTTATGCCCGCGACGCTGTGATTACCCGGTCGAACGAAACCGCCAACCTATTTACGTTGCTCCATACGAGCGGGAGGAGCAGAGATGCAAATCGGGTGCCGCGAGGGCGCAGCAGCCACGCGGTCCGCGCGGCAGGCCATCGATCAAGGGATCTCTGACGGTTCCGGGCAATTTTGATTGCCCGGATCGCTTTTCGGCGCGGGGGAGTCGGGTCAACGGCGGCGTTCGATTCCGAACCGCTCTGGTTGCTGGCGGTGCGCTGCGGGCTGCGGAGCGCGTGTCTAGAATCGGACGGTTTGCAAAAGGCCGGTTCTAAATCGTCCCTGGCAGAGGAGTCGCCATGATCGGCGAGCTATGGCAGGTCGCTGATTTGTCCAACTGGGATCGCGTGACCACGTTTCTCAGCACCGACGGGCTGAAGTTCCTCGAGCATCTGCTGGCGGCGTTTGTGATCGTCCTGATCGGGCGATGGGTCGCGCGCGGGCTTTCCCGAATCTGCCGCAGCTTAATGCTGCGATCCAAGACCGACGTTGCCGTCGCGACCTTTGTTGCCGACCTGATTTACGTCGCCGTACTGGTCTTTGCCGTCGTTTCGGCCCTCGGCTGGGTCGGATTCGACACGACCTCGTTCGCCGCCTTGATCGCGGCCGCCGGCCTGGCGATCGGCCTGGCTTTGCAGGGCTCGCTCGCGAACTTGGCGTCTGGCTTGTTGCTGCTCGTTTTCAAACCGTTTCGCGTCGGCGACTCGGTCGAAATTGGGACGTCGGCCGGCACCGTCGAAGAAGTTCATGTCTTTGCCACTCTCCTGCGCACGGCCGACAACGTGCAAATCTATATTCCCAACAGCCAGGTCACGCAGGGCGTGATCAAGAATTACTCGGCCAAGGAGCAGCGCCGGATCGAGCTGCTCATCAACTGCGCCTATGACGATGACTTGCCGAACGTCAAACGCGTGCTCGACGGCCTGGTACGACTCGAGGAACGCGTCCTCGTCGATCCGGAGCCGAGCGTGAGCGTGAACGATTTCGTTCCGGCCGGCGTGCAGTTGGCAGTCCGCGTCTGGGTGAAGTCGGCCGACTTCGCCGACGTCCGCGCCGCGCTCGTCGAGCGTATCAAGCTCGGATTCGACGAGCACAAGTTCAAGCTGGCTTATCGCCCGTGAGGAGGTCGCGGTCAGCCGTCGTTCGCCCCCGGCTTCGCCAGCGACACGCAGACCATTTCCTTGTCGTTGCGGGCGAACACGCAGCGATCGGAAAAGGCCGGATGTGACCAGACGACGTTGCGGCCGCGGGCGAACGCCGCCGGCTCGAGCACATGGGCGCGGCTGATCTCGTGGTAACCCTTGGGCGACAAGTCGGCGAGGATCAGGTCACCCTGGTCGTTGAACAGCACGTAGCGATCCTCATGGGGAATCACGAACACAGTCCCACAGTCGGCCTTGCGACCCGTGACGGCGGCGAATGTTTGCCAAATGTCCTTGCCCGTCTTTGCGTCGAAGCAATGCAGGTCACCCATCATGCCGACGCCGTAACCATAGCCGTCTTTGAAGACTGGCGAGGCCATCAGGCAATAAGCTCCGTCGGGTTTGCCGGGGTTGTCGTTCTTCCCTTTCCAAACCATGGTGGCTTTGTCCGCGCCGATCTTGAGCATCATCGGCCCGTGGTAAACGGTCGAGATGAATAGCAAATCGTCGACTTTCTTCGCCGTGATGATGTTGACGGCGGGGCGCGTCATCTGTTCGCCGACGGGATAATCGTGCTTCCACAGTTGTTTGCCCGTGGCCGCATCGAGCCCGTAGAGCGCTTCGGAAAGCCAAATGACGAGCTGCTTCTTGCCGCCAAACTCGTAGAGCATGGGCGGGCTGTAGCCGGTTTCCTGGGTGTCGAGCGCCTTCCACACGACCGCGCCGGTGTTCTTGTTGAGCGCGACGACCGCACTGCCGGGCCCGCCGACGAGAGAGTAGAGCAAATCGCCCTCGAGCAACGGATGCGCGGCAAAGCCCCAGACCGGGACCTTGGCATGCAACTCGTGAGCCAGATTTTTCGTCCAGTGGAGGTGGCCGCTCGCCGCGTCGAAGACCGCTAAGTCGCCCATCGCTCCCAGCGCGTAGACGCGACCGTCTCGGACTAACGGCGTACAGCGCGGCCCGTTGGAGTAGGAGATGGTGTATGGGCAATCGTACTCATGTTTCCAAACAACGCTGCCGTCGTTCGCATTCAGGCAGAGGAGACGCTCGTTACCGGGAATCGACTTGCCGCGCGTCGCCACGGGTTTCCCAGCGGTCTTGCCGGTGGTCTTGTCAGCGGGTTCGACCGCCTTCTTCTGGCGATCCATCACATACACGCGATCGCCGACGACGGCCGGGCCACCGTAGCCGTTACCGATCGGCACGCGCCAGCGAATCTTCGGTCCCGCCTTGGGAAATTTGTCGATCAAGCCTGACTCGCGCCACACGCCATCGCGGTCGGGTCCCATCCATTGCGGCCAATCGAGGGCCAGGGCCGATCGAGAAGCGATCAGAGTTACGATGAGAGCCGCCGACAGTGTGACGCGATTCAAAGGGCTGTCCAGTTCTGATAAGGGCCGTGCTGACAAGGGAATGGCGGTTCGACCACACGCATCGAACGCTCCTGTGAAAATAATTGCGCACTGAGGCGCGAGTCAAGAGGCGTCGCGCCGACGGACTTTGAAACCGGGGCTTGCGCGATCGGGTTTGCGACGCAATCAGTCGGCTTCTTTTTCGGCCCAAACCCGGGCCTCTCCGTCCTCGTCAATCTCGACGTGCACCAGGTTCGGCCGACAGCAAACGGGACAATCTTCGACGTACTCCTGGCTCAGTCCGGCCGACACATCGATGGGGACGACGATTTCTTCTCCGCAGGCTTCACAGATATAGGCGGCTTCGTCCCGCATGGGTGCCCTTTGCCGATCAATCGAAATTCATGAGGCGCACCCGATCTTATGCGGTGCCCCGCCGATCCGAACAGCGTGCCTGCAAGCAGTGTCGCCAAGATCTCACGATCCGCCCGCATGACACGGGCCCGACTGCTGCGGTACAACTCATCAAGCGATTCAAAGAACGACTTCAGAAAGTTTCGCAGATGATTGTTCGCTATCTTAGCCGCCGCGCGGGCATCGGCTTGGCTCTAATTGTGCTCGAGATCTGTGCGTCGGTTTCGGCGAGCGAGCCACCCAAAGACATGCCGTTTGGAGACGCCTTGATCCTTGCGCCGGTGGGGCGCGGCGGACGCGTTGCGTTTCCCGTCGATCCGGTGGCTGCTCAGATAGCTTCGGGCGAATGGAAGGCGCCGAAGGCGGGCGACACGGTGCCGCGGGCCAAAGGCCGGCCGCGCACGTGGGAAAAACTGTCAGCCGGCAAGGACGGAAAGTTTCAACATCGCTCCCTCGTCGGGGGTTATGCGTTCTTTTCCATTCCCTCGGACAAGGATTGCACGATGGTGTTGGAGGCCAGCGGCCACACCATGGTTTGGGTCAACGCCGAGCCGCGGGCCGGCGATCCCTACTCATACGGCTATTTGCATGTGCCGATTGAGCTGAAGCAAGGGGTGAACCAATTCTTGTTTGCAGTCGGCCGTGGTGAACTGCACGCCAAACTCACTGCTTCGCCGAGCGAGCTGTTTTTCAACACGGCGGACATCACGGTTCCCGACCTGGTCGTGGAGCAGAAGTATGACGGTTGGGCCGCTGTACCGGTCATCAATGCGACGAACTCGTGGCAAACGGGCGTGAGCGTGTCAGCAATTCTGCCCGGCGGCCAACCGGAGCCAACCAATCTGCCGTCCCTTCCCCCGCTGAGTGTGTCGAAGGTACCGATTCATATCGTCGCTTTGCCGACCAAGACTGGCACCGTCTCGGCCAAGCTCGAACTGCACCGACAGCAGGGAGGGCCGAACAAGCCCGACGGCACAGCCGAGATTTCGCTTCGCGTGTTGAAACCTGAGCAGACGCGCAAAGTCACGTTTCGCAGCAAGATCGACGGCAGCGTCCAGTATTACGCCCTGGTTCCCGCGACTCCGAGCAAGCAAACGCCCGGCTTGACGCTGACTTTGCACGGCGCCGGAGTCGAAGGTTTGGGCCAGGCCGCGTGTTTTACGCCTAAGTCGTGGACTCATGTCGTCGCCGCGACCAATCGCCGGCCTTACGGTTTCGACTGGGAGGATTGGGGCCGACTCGATGCACTCGAGGTTCTCGACGACGCGTCGCACCAGCTCAAAGTCGATCCGCATCGCCGCTGGCTGACCGGTCATTCAATGGGCGGACATGGCACGTGGCACTTGGGTGTGACCTTTCCGGACAAGTTTGCCGCCATCGGGCCGAGTGCCGGCTGGATCAGCATGTTGTCCTACGCCGGCGTGGCGCGAGCCGATCATCCCGATCCGCTGGCCGATTTGTTTCAACGCGCGGCTTCGGCCGGCGACACACTGGCTTTGGTCAACAACCTCGCGCCACTCGGGGTGTACATTCTGCACGGCGATCGGGACGACAACGTGCCGGTGGAGCAGGCGCGGGAGATGCGGAAGGTCCTGGCCGGGTTCATGGAGACTGGGCCTACCACGAACGCCTGGGGGCCGGCCATTGGTGGGGCAACCCGTGCGTCGATTGGCCCGAGATGTTCGAATTTTTCTCGCAACGCACGCTCCCCGAAAGAGGGGACATGAAGCACGTCAAATTTGCCACCGCGAGCCCAGCGGTCTCTGCCGAGTGCCAGTGGGCGACCATCGAAACGCAGCAAAAGGCTTTTAGGCTCAGCTCAATCGATCTCACTCAAGATCCACAGAAGCGAAGCTTCGTGGGGAAGACAGAGAATGTCGCCTGCCTTGGTCTCGATGTCCGCCATCTGAAACCCGGCGCGCCCGTTCCGATCGAATTGGACGGGCAGAAGCTCGCCGACGTGCCGTGGCCCGGTGATGTAGGAAAGCTTTGGCTGGATCGCATCGACGACAAATGGCGCGTCGGCGTGAAGCCGAGTGGCGAAGTGAAATCGCCCGCGCGCAGCGGCCCGTTCCGTAATGCGTTTCGTAACGACGTGCTGTTTGTAGTCGGCACCAAGGGCTCCGCGGAAGAGAACGCGTGGGCGCTGCGCAAAGCTCGCTTCGACGCCGAGAGTTTCTGGTATCGGGGCAACGGGTCCATCCAGCTCGTGCTCGATTCGAGTTTCGATCCGGCCAAAGATCCCGATCGAAATGTCGTGCTCTACGGAAACGCCGACACCAATGCCGCCTGGAACGCCTTGCTCGGGAAGAGTCCGGTGCAGTTGAAGTCTGGATCAGTCACGGTCGGCGGACGAGAAACCAAGGGAGACAATTTCGGCTGCCTCTTCGTACGCCCCCGGCCGGGCAGCGAGACGGCGTCGATCGGCGCGGTGACCGGCACCGGTGTCAAAGGGATGCGACTGACCGACCGGTTGCCGTTCTTTGTCTCCGGCGTCGGCTATCCGGATTTCGTGCTGTTCGGACCGGACGCCTTGAGCAAGGGCATGGCCGGCGTCAACGCGGCCGGATTCTTCGGCAACGATTGGAGCGTCGAACGCGGCGAGTTTGTTTGGCGCTAGTCTGCTCCTCGCTCCGTTCATATTCTGGCCGGCGGGAACGATTTGGTGGCCACGCGGTTCGTTGTTGAGGCTCCCCAAGAGTGGGTTCCTCGGCGCGATAGGACCGGTCGACTCGGCACAATCGACACGCCGATCACAGCGCGCCCGTGGCAGGAACGCTGCGGCACAATGCGCGAGTGCTCGCGCATGCTAGACATTTCCTGGCACAGATCGTCCGCGTCTCGGAGTAGGCCCGCCATGTCCCAATCGATTTCCGCCGTCAAAGCCCCGATTCGTTCGCAGTTTGCCGACGACGCCGACTTCCGCGAGATTCTCGAGGCGTTTGTCGAGGCGATTCCTGAGCGCTGTCGGCTGCTGGCCGAACTGCATCGCAGCGGCTCTGTCGAAGAACTGGGGCGGCAAGCGCATCAGCTCAAAGGAGCAGGCGGCGGCTACGGCTTTTCTGAAATCAGCGCTGCGGGGGCCGAACTGCAGCAGGCTTGCCGCGCTCAAGACACGGTCCAAGTCGCCCGCTGTCTGAGCGAACTGCTCGATTTGCTCGGCCGAATTGTGGTCTAAGGCGCTCGATCCGGCGAACCCTTTCAATCTCGGCCCACCTACGCGAACAGCGTCCGGCCCAAGTGTCGGACGAGTCGCCCCTTGATCGCTCGCGCGACGCGGCCGGCGCGGTCCCTAGGTGTTTTTTCTCACTTGCAATCTCCCCCGACGGCAACCACCATTAATAGTGGTCGCGGGCTCGGCCTGTTCTGACGGGCTGTCACGCCAATTTTGGCGGGCTAAACTTCAGCCAACGGAGCGGAGCATGCGCTGGATCCCTCGGACTGTTTTCTGTTTCTGCCTATTATTCGTCGGCTATGTGCTGGGGGCGCTGCAATTCGCCGCTCCCTCGCCTCTGAGTGCCGACCCAAGTGCTGACGCGATTCAAGGCTCCGTTCGCGACAAGCTGCGTGATGCGGACCGGACGATGGGCGAAGCGATGCAGATGCTGCAGGATGAAAGGCGGTACGTCCCCGCAATCCTGGGTCTGAATGCCTTTGCCACCAGCGTCGGCGGAGTCGACGCGATGGCCGACCTCGAATCGGGTCAGGGCGTCGACCCCGAGACCTTTGCCGGTTTGTACGCGGGCCAGGCCCTGCCGGAAGTCGCCGAACATCTCGCGCACGACTCCCAAGGCCGAGTGACTTATAAGAGCCGCGTGGTGCGGCTCTATAACCCAACGCGGCTCAAACAGCTCTTCGCCGCCCGCCTCGAGTTCTCTCCGGCTGGTTCCACCCCCGCCTCCAAGCGACCGGCGGCCGCCGCCAAGAAGGGCGGAGCCAAGGAGAAGAGCGAGGACGCCGCTGAGGACAAGTCGGCCGACAAAGAAGAGAAGACCAAGACGGAATGATCTAAGCCGATCAATTCGTGAGGGAGCGACGCGGTGACTGCCGGCTCAGCCCTTGGGCCATGAGCAGAGTTCGACGACGTGTCCGTCCGGGTCTGTCGCGAAGACTTGGATCATGCCGTCGGGGCGGTTCTTGGGACCGCTGACAACCGGGATGCCCCGCTGCCGCAGCATCTCGGTCGCGGCCTGCGCGTCCTCCACCTCGAACGCGAAATGATGGATGCGGCTCGAAGCCAGCAGATGGTAAGGGATCGGCACACCGGCCGGTCCCGATTCGGGGTGCTCCAGGATGAGATGGATCTGGGTCGCCCCGGCTTGGAACCAGCTACCGGCAAACGAGAACGCGGGCCGCTCGACCGGCTGCATGCCGAGCACCCCGGCGTAAAAGTCGTGGCTGCGATCCAGATCTTTGACGACCAGCGTAACGTGGTCGAGCGTTTTCACACGCAGCGCGGTGGTAGCGGCGGCGCTTCGTGTCGTCGATCCACTGGGAGTCGTGTCGGTCGGGCTCATGTCAGCGTCTCTCGCTTGGCGGGTCGTTCACGGTGTCGATTCGAAAATCGCAGTCAGGACGAGTGCGTCGCTTTCGCCCGCAGCATCAGCTCCACGGCTTCCTTCCCGGTGATCCCCTTACGGATGCCCATGGCTTCGGCCTGCGGCGTGGCACCCACGATCTTTGACTCGAAGAGATCTTCGGGCTCGACGAGGGGCTTGGCGGGCGTGCCTTTGCAGATGGCGATCGCCAAGCTGAACTCGGCCGCCGTCTCGAGGTCGTAAATCCCGCAGCCGACGATGCCCGCTTCGGTCAGGATCGAGCAGTATTGGCCCTTGTTCCAACGGTTGCTCACGCCGATGGCCGTGCCGTTGGTGAATTTGAGTTCACGGTTGACCGTGCGGGGAACGACGTCGGTTGCGGAAGTGGAAGTTGGCATGATTGGGATCCTCCTGGCTCTGCGCGAAGGCGAGTTTTCCTCTCGAGGTAGTTCTTAAGGAGCCGGGCACGCAATAAGCGGTCTCTTGGTTTGGAACAGAAATTCACCGCTTACTTCGTGCGCGGCTCTCTAACGCCGGCTCAGCAGGAGCTTCGTCGTCTTCTCAGGTTATCAGCAAGCGGCGCTCGCGAGCAGCGGCTCGCCGATGGTCCAATGAGCGCCGTCGCGGATTACGCGGCGATAGAGGGTATCGCGCTCGACCGGGACGCGCCCCGCCTCTCGGATCAGCCGGTGGATCTGGTCGACCGTCAGTCCCTCGGGCGTTTTCGCACCGGCGTCGTGATAAATCAGTTC
>DASRXU010000354.1:0-28899 GCA_035687365.1 Planctomycetaceae bacterium
AATGAGCCGCGCCCCCATTCAAAGACTGGCCGATCGCATCTCGGCCTTCTTCGTCCCCGCCGTGGTCGCGATCGCCGTCGTGACGTTTGCGATTTGGCTGGCCGTCGGCTCTGCACCGCGCCTGCCGGTGGCGTTGGAACGGGCCGTTTCGGTGTTGATCATTGCCTGTCCCTGTGCCTTGGGCCTGGCGACGCCGATGTCGATTACCGTCGGCATTGGCCGAGGAGCACGCAGCGGTGTCTTGATCCGCAACGCGGCTGTCGTTGAGTTGCTGGAGCAGGCGAAGGTTCTGGTGATCGACAAAACCGGCACCCTCACCGAGGGCCGGCCTCGCGTTGCCGAGGTCTCTGCGATGGAAGGAGTCGATCGCGACAACGTGCTGAGCCTGGCTGCCTCTGTCGCGCGACACAGCGGCCATCCGCTTTCCCGAGCCATCGTGACGGCGGCTGAGGAGCGAAAGATCGCCGTCCCCCCGGCCGAAAACTTCGAGTCGACGGCCGGCGGCGGTGTGACCGGAATCGTGGAAGGCCGGGCGATTCGTTTGGGCGAGCAGCGCTTCATCGAGTTCGACGGACAACGAATTGCCCAACCGCTGCTCGATCGGGCAGAGACTCTGCGAAAACACGGACAGACGGTGACGTTTGTGCGCGCGGGCGATCAGGCCATCGGCCTGTTGGCGATCTCCGATCCGATTCGGCCCTCCAGTCGCGCCACGATCGACGCTCTGCATCGCTTGGGTCTGAAGATCGTCATGCTGACGGGTGACAATCCCACGACCGCACAGGTCGTTGCTCAATCATTGGCGATCGACGAATTTCAGGCGGGTCTGCGTCCGCAAGAAAAATATGACGAAGTGGCACTGCTGCGGCACGGAGGGCAGGTGGTCGCAATGGCCGGCGACGGCGTCAACGATGCGCCCTCACTGGCTGAGGCCGATATTGGCATCGCGATGGGCACCGGATCGGACGTGGCGATTGAGACGGCCGACGTCACGCTGTTGCACGGCGATCTGCGGGGCATCACGCGCGCGTTCCTATTGAGCCGCGCAGTCATGGGCAATGTCCGCCAGAACCTGTTCTTTGCGTTTGTTTACAACGTCGTCGGCATTCCGATCGCGGCCGGCCTGCTTTACCCGCTCTTCGGACTGGTGATGAGCCCGGCCTTCGCGGCCCTCGCCATGAGCCTGAGTTCGGTCTCGGTCGTGACCAACTCGCTGCGTTTGCATCGCGCCCGACTCGATTAGCGCACGGCATCGGGAATTGACAGGCGAGCACGCCCGCAGGACGATGAACGCTCGACTGGCGGAGAGGCAGTTTACGAACCCTCTCCCATTCCGATGGGAGAGGGTGAAATGAAATTGCCTTCGCGACTCTGAATCGCAGATGACCCCGATGAACACCGGCTCGATGATCGAACCTGAGACCGAAGACGATACCGAGGCCCGCGCCTGGGTGCGGTCGCACGTCATCGGATTTTTCGCGACGATCGGCGTCGCGATCGGTTTAGTCATCGCCGATTCGAAGCTCGCGGAAATCATCGGCGACAAGTCGATGCCCTTGTTTCGAACCGTGTTGTTGGTCTCGCTCCTCTTGGCGGGGCTGGGGGCGCGGTCCCTCGTGGCCTGGCGCAGCGCGACCGTCGATCTTCAGGGACGCATCTTCTTGACCGTCACCGGCCTGGTGCTGTTGACCGGCGCGGCCTTCGGCCTGTCGAACTGCCTGCAGGATATTCGCGAGCATCTCAGAGTGCGGGACAATCGGCCCATGCTGAGCCCCGATTTCTTCCCGCTGCAAACGGCGTTGCCTCGCCCGGATTCAAGCGAATTTTGAAAAGTCGGGCTTCCGCCGCTCGAAGAATGCGCGAAAGGCCTCCGCGGCCTCGGGCGACTTGAGTCGTGCGCCGAAGTGGCCGAGCTCTTCATTCATCGTCTCTTCGACTTGCCGCGCGTGGGCCCGCTTCAACAGAGCCTTCGTGAGCAATAACGAGGCAGCCGGACGCTCGGCCATCTGCCGCGCCTTGATCGCCGCGGTGGCAATCACTTCTCCCGCCGGCGTGATGCCGTTGATGAGCCCCATCTCGAGCGCCTGCGTCGCGCTGAACGGATCTCCCAGCAGCAGCATTTCGGCGGCTCGCGGGTGTCCGAAGATTTGCGGGAGCAGAAAGCTCGAAGCGGCTTCCGGGCAAAGTCCCAGCGTGACGAACGGGAGCTGAAACTTCGTGTTCGGGTCAGCATAAACCAGGTCGCAATGCAGCAGCATGGTCGTGCCAATGCCGATTGCCGGACCAGCGACTGCGGCGATCAGCGGCTTGTGCGTCGCGGGGAGTTGCTTGAGAAAGCGAATGGTCGGGCTCGAGTCGTCGCGGGGCGGCGCGTTCATGAAGTCCTGCAGGTCGTTGCCCGCGGTGAAGCAAGTCTCCGACCCGCACAGCAGCAGCACGCGAACAGCCGGATCGGCCTCGGCCCGCAGGAAGGCCTCCACCAGTCCGGTGTACATGGCGGCCGTCAGCGCGTTTTTTTTGTCAGGACGATCGATACGAATCTGGGCCACGCCGTCGGCGGATTCATAGCCAATTTGTTCGTTCATCTGCTTGCGTCCCGTATCGGTTTGGGTACAGTCAGGCCACCGAGCTTCTGAAGATTTGACAACATAAGATGGCACGGGCGGCTTGTCCGCCAGTGTGCTGGGGGTGGCACGGCGGCTTGCCCGCCACAGTGCCGGATGAGCGCCGTCAATCGAGGACTGCATGAGCGATTTTACCTGTTACGTCGTCGAAAAGGACTCCCACGATCAAATCAAGAGCGGTCTCGGCCGCCGTAACCTGTCGGATCTGCCCGAAGGCGAGGTGCTGATCAAGGTCGCGTATTCCTCGCTCAACTACAAAGACGCACTGGCGGCCACGGGTCGGCCGGGCGTCGCGCGGAAGTTTCCGCACATTCCGGGGATCGATGCCGCCGGCGAAGTCGCCGAGTCGACCTCTCCCGATTTTCAAAAGGGACAAAAAGTTCTGGTGACGGGTTACGACCTCGGCGCAGGACGCTGGGGCGGTTGGTCGGAGTATGCGCGAGTCCCCGCGGAATGGGTGATTCCTCTGCCCCAAGGCCTCTCGCTCGTTGGCGCGATGCAGTTGGGGACGGCTGGCTTCACGGCCGCGCTCTCGGTCGATGCGCTCCGACGACACGAGATCACGCCGGCATCGGGGGAGATCGTCGTCACAGGATCGACGGGCGGCGTCGGCTGTCTGGCCGTCTCGATGCTCGCCAAGCTCGGCTACACGGTAGTCGCGGTCACTGGTAAGGCCGACCGTCACGATTGGTTGAAAGAGCTGGGAGCCGCGCGAGTGATCGGACGCGGCGACGTCGACGTCAAAGGCGGCAACCCGCTGTTGAAAGCCCTGTGGGCCGGCGCCGTCGACACCGTTGGCGGCAACGTGCTGGCGACTCTGTTGCGATCAACGCACATCGGCGGCTGCGTCACGGCTTGCGGCCTGGTCGCCGGCCCCGAGCTGTCGACGACAGTCTTCCCCTTCATTCTGCGAGGCGTCACGCTCTGCGGCATCGACAGCGGCTGGACCAAACGCGAACGCCGACTCGAGCTGTGGCGGCTGATGGCCAACGAATGGAAACCCGATCGCCTGGCCGAGGTTTCAACCGAAATCGCGCTCAAGGATGTCGACGAACCGGTGCAACGAATCCTGGCCGGCGGAATCGCCGGTCGCACGGTCGTACGCATTAGCGGCTGACCCAGCGTCACTCATCAAAGCCGTCTCGTCTCCGTCCCTCGCTCACCGGCACAATCGCGGCATGAGAAACATGTGGATTGCGATCGCTGTTGTGCTCTTGTACGCGCTCAGCGTCGGTCCCACGTGCCGGTCGCCGGCAGGCATGGCGCATCGGCCCCTGTATCTGATGGCGCGCTCTCGAATCCCAGGCGAACTGTTGGCGAGCTACCTCAATCTTTGGCTGCCGCGCAAAGATTTCGCGATTTGGGACGCTCGGATGGGCATCATCGTTATCGAAGGCAATTCACTCGAATGAGCGACGAACCGCCGAAACGAACGCGGGCGTGGATCGGCTGGATGGTCGGATTACTGCTTCTGCTGTACCCGATGTCTATGGGACCCGTCATCAGATTCGCGAAGCGGACTGATGTGCCGATGGCGGTCTATGAGCCATTTTTTCGGCTTTGCGATGCCTGCGGACCTCTCGACGTGATGAAGGACCGCTACTTACTGCTCTGGAGACGTGGCATCCTCAACTGCAAGATCCAAGGTCGAGCCTCACCCGCTCGCTCCATTTTCCAACCCTAAATGCTCGCCGGGTAGCATACTCGCGGCCTTCGCGTGCGCATGCGAATTGCCGCAAGACATGGTCACCCAAAGCTGTGAGACCGTCCGGTAATTCAAAGGGCATCGATCACCCAGGTAATGTTTGCCGGTGAGTTTCGATAGACCTGGTTCATGTGCAGGACCAACTGGTAGCCCATGATGGCCGCGAGAATCTGGGTTCGGTTGTTATTCAGCCCGCGATGCCACACGCGCTGCTGAAGTTGGAAGCGTTCTTTGAATCAAGCGTTGAAGGGCTCTGCCGTCACGCGGCGGCGGGCGTACAAGCGTCGGCCGGCATTTGTATTCAGGAAGGCAGCTCGGGCTTTGCGGTGAGCTTGGCGTATCTGTCGTCGTCGTGTGCGTCTCCACACTTTCTTCGCAGTTCGCCGCGCATTGCAACGTTGGATCAGCGGACACACGAAGCGGCGGCCCGTACGACGTCCCTCTGGGGTCCATTCGATCGCTTCCGTCAGGTCGTCTGCGTCGTACGCTCTATCCGCCAGGACGGCTTTTGTCCGTCGCGGCAGCTGCGGCAGCTTCTCTTGGATCATCTGCGATTCGTGTCGATTGGCCGGTTCCACCGAGGCCAATAGAGGCCAAACCGGCCCTTGTTTTCCCGAGGAAACAACCACCTCGTACCCATATCCATAGACCAACCGTCGTACTCGCTCTTACCCCAACCGGCTTCGAGGTCGGCGCCACGCACGCGGCAGGCTCGCCCGTTACGACGATGAGCTGGCGGCCCTTGCGCTGCGATCAAACTCTTGTCTGCCGAGACGCTCTCAACATCCGCCCATCTCAGTCTCTCAGCCAATTTCCCTTCGCAGGCGATCGCTGCCTGCAGCAATTGCCAAGCTCGAAGATAGCGCTCGAAGAAAGCCGAACGCTTTGGCAATGGCCACACTCCCAATGCCTTCAGCTCGTCAGCACGCGCCCAGCCATAACGAAGTTGGGCCGACTTGGTTTTTCTGTGCGCCGCCACCGCAACCACAATCAGTGTCGCGATGACCCACTCCGGCACGACCGGTTTTCGTCCCCGACCCGTTCGCGGACACATTCTCTCAGCCCGCTGACAACTCCGCATCGCCAAGCCCACAAACTCCCGAAACAATTCTCGCGACGATACACTGACATCCATCAACACGAATTACCGGACGGTCTCACCCCAAGCTGTGGGCATGGCACCCGACGAAATTTGTTGTAGACGGGGGCTTCGCGATTGAAGACCCTCGCCCGGCCTCGCCCCATCGGAATGGGGTGAGGGGAATTCGGGTGGGACGGGACTCGAACGAAATCAGAGAATTGGCCCTCACCCCGTCCCTCTCCCAGAAGACTGGGAGAGAGGGTGAAAGCGTGGGACGGGACACGTCCGCGGATCGCAATTTCCCCCTCACCCCCAGCCCCTCTCCCGCGAGGGGAGAGGGGAGAGAATTGAAGGCTGGACTGGGACGGGACTCGAACCGGGACGGGACACTTTCCATCGACCCGGACGCTTCCATCAAGGCAGTGTCCCGCGTTTCAGCGAGGGGGGCCGGTCACTCGCGCGTCCGGTTGCCGTCGTCGGCGATGGGGCGGGCGGTGATTTCTTTCCAGTGCCGGATGTCGATTTCGAGCGGGCCTTGGGCGTCGGTGAAGCTGCCCTTTCGCGCGAGGTATTCTTCGAGGCGGCCGATCTTTTGTTCCGGCTTCAGTTCGCCCGGGTGGTCGCCGCCCGGGGCGCGGCCCCAGATGATGCGCGAGCCGGTCGTGGTGCGTAGCGAGTAGACGGCGTCGTTCGGGTTGGCGTTTTCCGGAACGTTGGGAATTTCGATCGCGCGGAGTTGGAGTTTTTTCCACGAGGGGCCGAGCACCTCGGCGATCTTGGCGGCATCCTCGACCGTGCGGTCGTGCCAGGTGCTGCCGGCTTCCGTCGGCGGCGCTGAGCGGGCGTTCGCGATGATCGGAAATTCATCCTCGGCCGGCGGCAGATCGGGAGGCGGCAACAACACGGCCTGTTTATCGACGGCGAATCGATCGTTCGCCGTGACGACGAAGGCCACCGGCTTGCGGTACTCGAGCACCACGATCACGCGGTGCGGAAATTCTTTGCGGACGCTGACGACGCGGTCGACCCACGGGTGCTTTTGGAACGCGGCCGCCACGTCGTCGACGAGTTTGGCGTCGAGCATCGACAGCTCGTTGGACAGGCTGCCTTCGCGAGCGACTTGTCGAATGAATGTGCGCGGCACCCACGACGGCGGGTCGGTGAAGCGGATGTCGTCCGGCTTCAACACGTATTCGGGACGGTGCGTGATATCGGGCAGCCACTCCATCGCCTTGGGGGCGAAGAAGTAGGCCGCGATTCCGCCGATCACGAGCAGCACGATGGCGGGGCCCATGACCCAGCGCGCGACGAGACTGGTTTCCTCCTCCTCGACATAGACGACGTCGGAGTCGGAATCCTTCAGGCTCTTTTTGACTCGGCGCGCCATGCCCGTAACCGATGGGGTCCCTGGAGGATCGACCGGCGGCCGCGGGCCGCGGTCAACGAGCGTTCGAGGCACTGTTCGCACAAGTCGCCCAGGCTGATGCCGGCATGGCCGGCCGCCTTGGGCAGCAGGCTGTGCTCGGTGAGGCCGGGGATCGTGTTGACTTCGAGCACCCAAGGCCGGCCTTCATGGTCCAGCCGCAGGTCGACTCGCGCGAGGCCTTTGGTGCCGATCGCGAGTGCCGCACTGCGGCCGGCGTCGATCAGCGAGGCCACTTCGGCCCTGCTCTCGGCGAATTCGAAGCGGTATTCAGTCGCGGGATCTTCGTACTTCGCGGTGAAGTCGAAGAACTCGCGCGGAGTGCCGATTTTGATCAGCGGCAGTGGCTCGTCATCGCACAACGGCAGCGTCCATTCGGTACCGGCGATCGCCTGCTCGAAGAGTGCGAACGAGTCGTAGCGAAAGCAGTGTTCGAGAGCGGCGGACAATTTGTCGGCGGAATGGACGATGCTCACTCCCAGGCTCGAACCTTGCGAGTCGGGTTTGACGACGAGCGGGAAGCCGATGCGATCGGCCAGCTCGCGGCAACGGAGCGCTCCGTCCGACTCGTGCACCAACACGTAGCCGGGCGTCGGCACGCCGCACTGAAAGAATCGTTCCTTCGACGCGGATTTGCTGAATGCGAGGCGCGATGCCTCGGCCCCACTGCCGGTGAAGACGACGCCCATACGATCGAGCACGCTTTGGATGGTTCCGTCTTCGCCGTTGCGACCGTGCAGTGCGAGGAAGGCGGCATCGACGTCGCGAAACAGGGCGGCTTCTGGCGGCGATTCAGACGGATCGACGAGCGTGATGTCGTGTCCGCGCTCGCGCAGCGCGTCGCCCACGCAACGGCCGCTTTGCAGGCTGATGGCCCGCTCGTCCGAGTCGCCGCCACAGAGCACGGCGATCCGAAACGTTTGGGATTGCGAGAACTTGGTCCTCATGCCGACCGCCTCCTTGCGGCCCGGAATCGGTGGACAGACTCACGGCGTTGTGTGGGTCTGCTTATTCGGTTTTTGCATGCTTACGCAGAGACGCGAGCATGGCACCCAACGGCCAATGTGACGGGGTAATTGACCCAAATAACCAGTGATGGCTACAGGGGCGGGCCGCGAGCGGCAGCCTCTTACCAGATTTTGATTTCCAGCTCCAGATCGACTCCGAATTGCTCGGAAACCTTGGAGCGGGCCAGGTCGATCAAACGCATCACATCGTCCGACTTGGCGTTGGGATGGGTGACGATGAAATTCGCGTGGCGATCGCTGATCTCTGCCTGTCCTACCCGAATCCCCTTAAGTCCCGCTTGCTCGATCAGCGAGCCGGCACTCAACCCCCGTGGGTTCTTGAAGATGCAGCCGGCCGACTGAAAAGAGAGCGGCTGCGTCGCCTTCTTCATGATCCAGAGCTTCCGCATGCGGCGGGTGATTTCTTGCGGATCAGCGGGTTGCAGCGAAAAGGTGCCTTCGAGGATCACCAGCTCATCGATATTGCTCTCGCGGTAGCCGAACCACAGGTCGTTCCCACGACGGGTCGAGATTTCGCCCTGAGCACTCATGACGGTGACGCTGTCGACAAATTGGCCGATGTCACCGCTACGGCCTCCCGCGTTGCCACGAATCGCTCCACCCACGGAGCCGGGAATGCCCGACAGCGTTTCGAGACCGGCCAGCTCGGCTTTCACCGACTCGGCGATCAAGTGCGAGAGAGCGGCACCCGCGCCGGCTTGCACACTTGTCCCGTCGACAGAAACTTGGCCAAACGCGTCGCCGATCAACTGCACGACGGCCCCGCTGACACCTTCGTCCCGCACGAGGACGTTGGAGCCGCCGCCCAGCATCCGCACGGGAATTTGCTCTTCGTGGCAATAGCGAACCACTTCGAGCAGCTCATCAGGATTTCGCGGGCGAACGAGAAACTGCGCGGGACCGCCGATCTTCATCCAGGTGTACGGGGCCAGCGGTTCGTCAAGAAGCGAGATTTCTTTGAAGGCGTCGAGTAAAGGCATGATAAACCCGGTTGATGTCGCCCGCGCCCATCGAAATCACGACGTCGCCCGCGCGGGCTTCATCGTCTACTGTTGCCACGATCCGGTCAAGGTCGGCACAGAACCGCGCGGGTGGTCCGGCGCGGGCAATTTGCTGGGCCAGTTGACGGGCCAGCGAATCGGCTTCCTCGCTGCGAATCTCGCGCGCGACGAAGGCCGGCGCAATCAAGACCTGGTCCGCCCGGTCAAAGCTGCCAGCGAACTCTGGCAACAACATCCGCAACCGGGAAACCTGATGCGGCTGGAAGAGGCACCAAATGCGCCGCGAGCCGTAGCGCTGCCGAGCGGTTTCGAGCGTGGCTCGCACTTCGGTCGGATGATGGGCGAAGTCGTCGATCCATGTGATGCCATTGGGCGTGCCGAGAAACTCAAAGCGTCGGCGAATTCCGCGAAACTCGGCGAGCCCGGACTGAATTTCGTCGAAATGCAATCCAATTCCGTGGCAAAGCGCGATGGTGGCCAGTGCGTTGAGCACGTTGTGTCGGCCGGGCACTCGCAGCGCGACGCGACCGACAAGCCCGCCGCGATGAATCAGGTCGAACGAGACTCCGTCGAGCGTCGGCCGCAGATCTTCGGCGGTCCAGGTTGCGGGAGTGCCGATTGCGAATGTCTCAACCCGCGCCGCTCCACCAAGTGCCCCCCCGCAATCAGTACGCACAACCAGAAGCCCATTCGACGGAACTCGTGCCGCAAATTGTCCGAACGCCTCGCGTGTTTCGCTGAAGTCATGGAAGCAGTCAAAATGATCGGCCTCGATATTGAGAATGGCTGCGTACGTTGGAGACAGATCGAGAAAGCTGCGGCGAAACTCGCAGCACTCGGCCACGAAGAGATCGCTGTGCCCCGCCCATCCGCCATTGCCAAGGCCGCTCAGTTCGGCACCAATGCAGGCCGACGGATCGCGGCCGGCCGCACGAAGCACGGATGCGGTCATTGCGGCCGTCGTACTCTTGCCATGCGTGCCCGCGATACCGATCCCTCGACCGCCGCGCATCAACTCGCCCAGCATTTGGCTGTACGAGCGCTCGGGGATGCCCAGCGTCCGGGCCGCCGCGCGTTCCGGATTATCGCTCGGAACCGCGGCGCTATAGATTAAAAGCTGGGTGCCCCGCGGAACGTTACCGAATGCGTGTCCTTCACGCACGTCGATCCCGCGCGCCCGCAATCCGTCGCCCGATTCTCCCGTCACGCTCAGGTCGGACCCGCTGATCGCCCAGCCCCGATCGAGCAAAAGCGTCGCGAGCGACTTCAGGCCCGAGCCGCAAATCCCGACCAAGTGGGCCGAGCGACGCTCGCTCGCACCGGGGAACGCGCTCGGCAAGCGTGCATTCGACGACTGTGGGAAGGAGACAACATCCAAGGTCGGCAATACCCGGTGCGACGGTAAAGAGACCGCTGTCGCGGCAGACATCTGCGTCGACGGGCCGAAGTATGGCGAAGGGCTCGCCAGAGCAAAAGAGCAACTTCAAAGAGCCGCGCACGCAGTAAGTGATCTTCTCTGAGGGCTCGCCGCGTCGCGCTCTGCCTAGCAATCAACCAGCTAGCCAACGCAAGCCGCCTACGGCGGACCGCTTACTGCGTGCGCGGCTCTTTTGGGAGCGCGCTCGACCGCGGACCAGCCGTCCTCAAAAACGCAATTACAAACAAGATGCCGAGGATCAGATCAATCCCGGCGAAGGCCGCCACGCTGGCTGGTACGCGGTTCTTGAACACGAGGATCGCCACCGCAATCGCAAACGAGAATTTCTCCACCATGCTCGGAATCATCAGCAGGCGGTATCGCACGGGGTCGGCCGCGATGCAGAGGAAGGCGATCTGCCAGGCGACCCCCAGCCCCACAAATCCATAGAAGAATTCCGGATGCGTAATCGGCGGCGGCGTGTCTTGACCAATGCGATCTTCCAGAAAATACATCGGCCCGATCACCACGAGTCCATAGATGCCTGCCGCACCGAAGATCAACCGCGCGAATTTCATAGGAAGAGTTCCTGTCGAATCGCAGGGACAGCGACACGCAAGATATCCGGGCTGCGGTTGGCCCACCAGTTGTCGCCAGCCAATCAGGCCGAGCGACGGGTGGGGCGTCTGGTCGTGAAGAGGGCCTTGGCCCGTGCCAGCGCCGCATCGATATTTGGACAGATGTTCTCGGCGCCGATGTACTGCTCGAACTTTGCCAGTGAAAAGAGCGCGGCGGGTTGTGGTCTGGCTCCGCAAACGATCAGTTCGCGATCGGAAACGTGCAGCTTGTGTGAGAGTTCCTCGAGCGTCAGCAGGCCGGTGGCGTCGATAGCCGTCATGTTCCGCAATCGCAGGATCACGATCGGCGCAAGCGAGTCGATCTCATCCAAGATACCCTGCACCTTCTCGGCGGCGCCGAACAGGAACGGCCCGTGGATGCGGAAGACCGTCACGTATTCTGGAATCGGTTTGTCCTGCAGGATATGGAGCCGCCCCTCTTCGACGTACTCGCGCGTCACCTTAGAGACCGTGGTCGTGCGGGTCACCTTGTGAATATAAAGCCAGGCGGCCAACAGCATGCCGACCTCGACCGCGAGGCTCAGGTCGGCGAACACCGTCAGCGCGAACGTCACCAGCCAGACGCTGATGTCGGCCCAGGTCATCGAGAGGATTTTGGGGATTTCGCTCCATTCGCCCATGTTGTAGCTGACGACCATCAAGATCGCCGCGAGCACAGCCAGCGGAATGTATTGGGCCAGCGGAGCCGCAAACAACAGGATGGCAAGCAGCGTCAGGGCGTGGATCATGCCGGCCACCGGCGTCTTTCCGCCGGAGCGAATGTTGGTGGCCGTGCGGGCGATCGCCCCGGTGGCGGGAATTCCGCCGAAGAGAGGAGACGCGATATTGGCGACGCCTTGGGCCACCAACTCCACGTTCGGATCATGCTGTTCGCCGCTCATGCGGTCCGAAACGACGGCCGACATCAACGACTCGATCGCACCCAGGAGCGCGACTGTCAACGCGGGCGAGAGCAGTGCGGCGATCTGATCCGTGTGGAACACGGGAAATGCGAATGAGGGAAGGCCGCTCGGAATGCCGCCGAACCGCGTGCCGATGCTTTCGACCGGCAACCGCCAGACCACGACCACGACGGTGGCCGCGACGAGCGCGACAATCGAGCCGGGCACGCGCTTCACGAATCTGCGAAAGAACAGAATCATGACGATCGACGCGGCGGCCAGTACCAGCGACGCAGGCGAGAACGTTTGCAAGTGGCTGAAGACCGCCTGTATCCGACCGACAAAGTCGCCGGGGATCTTGTCGACTTTCAGGCCGAACAAATCTTTGAGCTGCGTGCTGGCAATCAGCACGGCGATTCCGTTGGTGAAGCCGATGGTGACGGGCCGCGGAATGAATTTCACGAGCGACCCGAGACCCGTCAGGCCGAGAATCAAGAGGATCACGCCGGCCATCATGGTGCAGACGAGCAATCCGTCGAGACCGTGCCGGCTGATGATGCCGAACACGACGACGACGTACGCGCCGGTCGGCCCGCCGATCTGCGTCTTCGAACCGCCCAATGCGGAGATGAGGAATCCCGCGATGACCGCCGTATACAAGCCGGCCTGGGGCGGTACGCCGGACGAGATGGCAAAGGCCATCGCCAACGGCAGTGCGACCAGTCCTACGGTGAGCCCGGCGACAAGATCGGACAAGAAGGTCGGGAAGCGATAGCCGCGAAGGCAGATGACCGACTTCGGCAGCGGAATGGACATGATCGCGGCCGCAATGCGGCCCTCGACTTGCGAAAGGGGGCGAACGGTTCGATCGGACAGACGGAGAGGTCGCAGGGATAGTTCAAACAGGTCGGGTGTGTCAATCGGAGCCGGGCGTTCTGGACGCAAGCGGATCGGGAAGGTGATGCGAGAAATTTTGCTCATATTGCCGCAACTAATTACGATACGGGCGCATCGAAAAGGGGGCAGACGGAGAGAACCAAAGTGTGCAGACATCGCCTGCAAATCGCGCTTATGGCGGCGATCATCGGAGCCTGTTCGCTCGCCCGAGCGGAACCTCCCGCAAAACCAAAGCGCGAACAGATCGGCCAAGTGCTCGGCAAGCCCGTCTATCGTGACGAGCTGCATCCGAAATACCCGTCTCCGTCGGAGGAGGACGAGCTCCATCGGCTGTTTCTCGATCCGGTCGTCGGAAGATACGTCGCGGCGCACCGCGCGGAGCTGGAACCGACGCACGCAGAACTTGTCGCAGTCGAGGCGATGCTCGAACGGCGATCCAAACCGAAACCGGTCGCGACGACCGCGGAAATCTGCAAGTCGCTCCAGCAAGTCAATGAGGAGTTGAGCAAGAGGCGATCCGATTTCTCGCGAGCCTACCTCGAGGAGTCCAAACGAGATCTGGAAAGCATGCTGCGTGGCGAGATCCCTGTTCCCCAAACTGAGGATTCGCAGGAACCGCTGGACACTGTCGCGGCAGAGGAATTGAAGAAGGTTCAGTCTCGTTTGGCCCGAAAAGACCTTCCACTGCTCGAACGCGTCTCGCTCACATTCGAAAAATGGGCATGGGAGCAGGAGCTCTCGCACCCGTTTCGAATGGCCGCCGCGCTGCTCTACGGCAACTGGAAGCTGCAGCGGCATTTTTACGACCACTTCGGCGGCGGCCGCGTGCTGTGGCAGCAAGCCGGCTACGAGGCGTTCGACGCCTTTCGGCGCAGGCTCGAATCCGAAGAGCAAAAGGGCGACTTCAAAATCACTGATCCCAAGCTACGGCAGGCCTTCTATCGCAATTGGCACCTATCGCACACGCCCTTTCTAATCGTTGATCCGAACCGGATTCGGGCGGAATTTCTCGAACCCGACTGGGTGCCGCGTCCCACGGCGCGCTGAACACAATTCCGGATTTTGCTGCTTGACTAACGCCGCGCCCACCACTACTATCAAACCAAATCTAAATAACCAAATATAGAGAGCAGTCTCGCGGAGGAGAAATGGCTCGACCCAAAGCGACGGAACTCACCGAACGCGAATTGGAAATCATGCACGTCTTCTGGAAACAGGGCGAGCTGACCGCGGGCGAGGTTCGCGAATCGCTCGCCGGCAGCGGACGCGACCTGGCTTACACCACGATTGCCACTCTCGTCCGGATCTTGATGGACAAGGGTTTCATCCGGCAGACGAACGAGGAACGCCCCTTTCGCTATCTGCCCGTGCGGTCGTTTGACGACGTCTCCGGCCGCCTGCTGGGCGATCTGGTGAAGCGAGTCTTCCGGGGTTCGCGCGAACATTTGCTCGTGCGTCTGACCGAGGATCGCAAGCTGACTGCGAAGGAGCGCGGCCTCCTCGAAAAAATCCTACGGGAGCAGCCATGAACGCCATCATCCAGACATTGTTGTGGTGTCCCGTTCAAGTCACCGTTCTATCTCTCGCAGCCCTCGGCATCGGCACGCTCATCGGTCGACGTCGGCCGGCGGCCGGAGCTGTGGTCGCCACTGCCGCGCTGCTCGCAGTCGCCGGTTTGACGGCCACGGCGCTCTCACCGTGGCCGGCTTGGAAGATTTCTTGGGATCAGCTTGCGTGGCATCGCGCAGCAGTGACCGATGAAGTCAGAACGGACGTTCCCGCACCACGCACTGCCATCAAGTTGGCGACACGCGACGTCGACTTTCAGGGAATCGACGACCGAGTCATCGGCCAGCGCCCGACGCCGGCTCAGGCTCCCGCGGAATCTTGGTTGTCGATAGCTTGGGCCTGGTTGGCTGGCAACTGGATCACGTTGGCCGTTGTTTTGTATCTCGGCGGCGTCTGTGGCATGGTGTTCCGCATCACCCTGGGACTTGCGGCGGTCCGCGGCTATCGGCGCAACTCGCACCCGATCACCGATCGACGACTCGGCGAGCTCGCGGACGTCGTGTGCGCTGAACTGGGCTGCACCAAAGGCATCGAGCTGCGCGAAAGCACGCGGCTCAACACGCCGGCGACGATCGGCTGGCTGCGGCCCATGCTGCTGCTTCCTGCCGATTGGCGGACTTGGACGAACGACGAGCGGCACGCCGTCCTGGCTCACGAAATTGAACACGTACGTCGCAATGACTTCGCTTCGTGGATCGCCGCTCAAGTCGGCGTCGCTCTGCACTTTTATCACCCGCTCGTCCACTGGCTGGCGAACCGTCTTCGCCTCCAACAGGAGTTGGCAGCCGACGCGGCGGCCGCTCGGTTGGTCGGTGGTCAACGCAAATATGTCACGACGCTCGCCGCGATGGCGCTGCGGCAAGCCGACGCACCGGTCGCTTGGCCGGCACGGGCTTTTCTTCCGAACTCCAAAACATTCTTAAGGAGAATCGAGATGCTGCACCGATCGAAATCGCTGCGCGGGGATGTTTCGCGCCCCGTCGTGTTCCTGACCGTTACGGCCGTTCTCGTGACCGCCGTGTGTGCCGCGGGAATTCGCGGCACTGTGGCCGGAGACGACCCGTCGGTTGCCACAGGCACGGCTCCGCTGGCCGTCGCCTTCAATCAAGGGGGCGAACTGAAAGTCGCTGCCCCTCCCGCGCAAAATCCTCCTCGAGAACGCGCTGGGATTATGCGTGACGTGAATCATCTCAAGCAGCTCGCACTGGCCATGCACAACTACCACGATAGGAACCAGCATTTCCCCCCGGCGGTCGTGATGGGGCCCGACGGCAAAACGCCGCACAGTTGGCGCATCGAGCTGTTGCCCTACTTGGACCAGCAAGCACTGTACGAGGAGTATCGGATGAATGAGCCCTGGGATAGCGAGAACAACAAGAAAGTGCTGGCACAGATGCCCGACGTGCTCCGCAGCTCCTTCGATGATCCGAAATCGACAAACAGCAGCTACTACGTTCTGGTTGGTCCGGGCACGGTCTTCGAGGGGCCGAAAGGCGTCGGCATTCAAGACATCACTGACGGCACCAGCAATACGCTGATGATCGTCGCAGCCAAGCGGAACATCCTCTGGACTAAACCGGCTGACATCCCGTTCGATCCCCAAAAGCCGTTGCCCGAGTTGGGCGGGTTTGTCAAAGGGCAATTCACCGGCGCACTCGCCGATGGTTCGGTCCGGAGCTATAGCCTGGATCAGGTTAAGGATCAGCTCAAGTGGCTCATCATCCGCAACGATCAACAGGTTATCGAAATCGACAGGCTTGGCATCGATCCCAACCGCGCCGCTGTGATGCCCCGGCGAAACGTGTCAAGACGCGCGCTCAGCAAAGGAGCCCAGGCGAGAAACAATCTCAAGCAACTCGCCCTGGCCATGCATAACTATCATGACGTTCACCGGCATTTCCCCCCGGCCGTTGTCATGGGTCCCGATGGGAAAACGCCGCATAGCTGGCGTGTTGAATTGCTGCCGTTTCTCGAGGCGGCAAATCTCTACCGCCAATACGATCAAAACCAGCCGTGGGACAGCGAGAACAACAAAAAGGTGCTCGCCCAAATGCCCCAGGTCTTCCGCAGCCCTTACGACGATGCGAAATCCACCGACAGCGGCTACTACGCCCTCGTTGGTCCCGGGACGGTCTTCGAGGGGCCGGAAGGTGTCAAAATCAGCGACATCACCGATGGCACCAGCAACACGCTGATGATCGTCGAGACCAAGCGCAATATCCCCTGGACCAAGCCAGAGGACATTGCCTTCGATCCGGAAAAACCTCTCCCGGAACTCGGGGGATTCATCGAGGGCGGATTCAATTGTGCGCTGGCAGATGGCTCCGCTCGCACGTTGGAAACGAATCGCGTGAAGGATGAACTCAAGTGGCTGATCATGCGAAACGACGGACACCCCATTACCGAGCACTGACACGGCCCACCGAAGTTCGCGACTCCATTACAACTTCGGATGCCGCGGCTGAGCTGTGCGCCGGGGAAGCCGCATCCTTCCACAAGTTCGCGCACACGTCTAATTCATCGCAGGTCGAACCAGCCGCTTTCGCTGATGACTTTGTGCGCTCTCCGCAAACGGGTCCGGTCGAAGAAGGCGCCTCGCGCAGAAAATAATGAGGGCGGCGCCCATCGGAGCCAATCAAGGTCGGCACGAAGAAAATTGCCCAAATTCGGTTGGACCAGCAGTGCGACCAAATCGACGCCGGTCCAACCTATTGGACCATCCTTGGCAGCTCGCCAAATCTCGACCCCCCTCTTTACTAAGGGGTTTTTTGCTTGGAGAAGGGCTGCCCGGGATTCGGGGGAGACGTACCCGGCTTCATCGCTGCGGCGAGTCGGACCCCTGTACCAAGTGGTGTGGGTTTTGACGGCGTTTTCGCCCCGCGGCACCTCCTCTTTCGTCGGGGATAGCGGTCTCACATACTGTAATGTGGAGTGGTCGAGCCCACTTGCGCTAGTCGCCGGAGGAGGCACGAAAGACGGCATTGGGTCGAGTCGCCACGTCGCACTTGGTGAATCATACACGTAGTGAGGAGCGGTGGAGCCCTTGGTTTCGGCGAAATCAAACGTCGGGGGGTACACGGCACTGGCGATGACCATCGCCATCCCAAACAAGCCGAGCACCACGCCTGGCGCCGCAGCCTTCGCGACGAACTTGGTTCGGCCAAATTTTAGCTGCAGTTCCTGCGCAGCTGTCTCGAAGACTCCGGCGCGAAACAACTTATAGGCCAGAATGATAGACGTGATTCCGGCCGAAATAATTCCTAACCGGTAGAGAGTCCCTCCGATGACAGTAGCCAGGAATTCAATGGACATTGGTTTGACTCCAAGCTGGAGACCACCTTCATAGCCTCTGAATGATACGCAGAGGACTAGCCGGCGGATCATCGATTGCTCACATTTTTATCCTCGCAGAATCGGCCGAGTTGACAGAATGGATAATTAGGGCAGGGAGGAGGAACTTCCGCAGAGCCGTTTTGACAGATCCAATTCGAGGTGTAACCTTATGAGGGCACTGGGCAAGTGCCTTTCAGGGCTTATGCCCAATACCGCCGGTCGAGCGTGCGGTAATTGATCGCTTCGCTGAGATGCACGGCGGAGATGTCTTCGCTGCCGTCGAGGTCGGCGATCGTGCGGCCCACGCGCAGAATCTTGTCGTGCGCTCGGGCCGACAGGCCGAGTTCTTCCATGGCCGACTTCAAGAGGGATTCGGCGTCGCGTGCCAGTCGACAGTGCTTGCGGATTTCGGGGAGGGCCATCTTGCCGTTGGCTTTGGAAGTCTCGCCTTGGAAGCGTCGAATTTGGCGATCGCGGGCCGCGACGACTTGTTCGCGCATTTGCGCACTCGTCGTGCCGCCGCCCGTGTCCGCCAGCTCGCGAAAAGGGACCGGCGGCACTTCGACGTGGATGTCGAGGCGATCGAGCAACGGGCCGCTGATGCGGCTTAAATACCTTTCGATCTGTATCGGCGTGCAATTGCACTGCCGCCGTGGGTCGCCGCGATATCCGCACGGGCACGGATTCATCGCGGCCACGAGCACCAAGTTCGCCGGAAAGGTGAGACTGCCCATCGCCCGCGAGATCGTCACGCGATTTTCTTCCAGCGGCTGCCGTAGCACTTCGAGCGTGCGACGATTGAACTCGGGCAATTCGTCGAGGAACAACACGCCGTGATGGGCGAGTGAGATCTCTCCCGGCGCCGGCGTGCTGCCGCCACCAACCAAGCCGGCCTCGCTGATCGTGTGATGGGGCGCGCGAAACGGTCGCAACAGCATCAGCGACTGATTGGGCCCGAGCCGGCCGACCGCGCTGTAGATCCGCGTCGTCTCGATGCTCTCTTCCGGCAACAGGTCGGGAAGGATTGTCCCCAGCCGTTGGGCCAGAAGCGTCTTGCCCGTTCCGGGCGAACCAATCATCAAAAGATGATGAGACCCGGCGGCCGCGACGGTGACTGCCCGCTTGGCCGACTCTTGCCCCTTCACGTCGGCATAGTCGAGGCCGTAGGCGCCGTAGGTGTGCCGAGCGGCATCCCATTCAAAACGAGTCGGCGGGAGGTCCAACTGCTCGGTGTAGAAACCGACCGCTTCGGCCAGCGTGCCGACGGCGATAATCTCCAACCCGTCGACGACGGCTCCTTCCTGGGCATTCTCGGCCGGCACGAGCAGTCCGCGTTTTCGCTGCTGGCGAGCGGCCAACGCCATCGACAGCACGCCCTTAGTCCGCCGCACCGCGCCGTCGAGCGCCAACTCACCTGTGGCCGCATAGTTTTGAAACCGCGTCGACTCGATCTGTCCGCTGGCGGCGAGCAGCCCCAGCGCAATGGGCAAATCAAACGACGCGGCTTCCTTCGGCAAGTCGGCCGGCGAGAGATTGATCACGATGCGATCGACGGGCCGCTGATATCCGCCGTTGACGAGCGCCCGCTCGATGCGATGCGTGCTCTCCTTGACGGCCGCTTCCGCCAGCCCGACGAGGATCGTCTTCGGCAGCGCCCCGGGCGAGATATCGACCTCAACCTCAACGGGCAGGGCCTCAATCCCAAGTAGTGAGTAAGTTGTGAGACTGGCGAGCATCGAGAGGCCATCTGCGAGATCCGAGCACTGCGCCGCGGTTTTTCATTCTGGAGGCATCGTGGCCGGGACGCAAGAAGCAGCCGCAGGACTTGTCCAAAAGAGCCGCGCACGCAGTAAGCGGAGAATCGAGGTAGAGTCCGGATAAGGCAACCGCTTACTGCGTGCGCGGCTCCTTAATACGGAGCAGAGCTCTAGGCGTGCCAAGCAACCTCCGAACGACGGTTCAGAGATCCGACGCAAGATCGTATTGAATCTCGTCCAGCGCTCTCTTGGCCAGCGAACGCACGCGCGCATCTTGATCAAACAGCGCCCGCCGCAATCGCGGTTCCGCGGATCGGGCTTTCGAACCAATCGATCCAAGAAACTTGGCGCCAATGCACCGCTCGAACCAATCGATATCACCGAGCAGATTCAGCCCGATTCGAATGGCATCCCGGGGATCCCCTGTGATGGCGTAGATTGCCTGACTGGCCAGAATTTTTTTGAGTGGTAGTCCTTTGATCGATATCGAGAGAGCCATAGCGAGCGATTCAGGAGGATCATTAGGATCATTCGCGAAAAGCTCTCGATTTCCGGCTATCCACGAGAACTCAACCGGGCTGGTCAACCAAGTCTCGAGGATCGGAACCGCTGCTTGGGCCTTTGCGCCAAATTTGACGACGACCCGCAACGCCGCTTGCTGAAAAGTCTCGTCCGCATCGTTTAAAGAACGAATCAGTTCGGGCAAGGCAGGCTCGGCATCGGCACCCCACGCTTCGAGCAACTCCAGTGTTAACATGCGTACTCTCTCGTCCGGGTGACTCAAGGCTGCGGTAAGCCCAGACAAGATGTCGTTGAGCGGAGCAAGCGCTTCCATGCACTCCTTGACGAAATCTCGCTCGCGATCATAGGGCCTACGGGCATACTCAACGAGAATGTTGACGATTTCGTCCATGGCATCCTGTACGGTAATAATGTCTCTCTGCGACGCTCTAGCTTACCAAGAAATGCAGCAGGACTGACTAGCGAACGGAGCCTCGTGAGCGTCATTCCGTTCGTCGTAGATCCTGCCGGACGTTTGCCGATGCGCGTTTTTACTCCGATCGCTGTTGCGACGGTGTTCCTGTCTTTCGCGGTTTCACCTCGCGCAGACGAGAGCCGGACATTTCGCATCTATCAGGAGAATTGGCAGCAGGCAGAGCAGGCGTACGCGGCCAAGAATTACGAACGAGCGGCGACGCACTACCAGAGAGTCGCCGAGGTGCTTCCCTTCGAGCCGACGACCCGCTTTCAGTTGGCCTGCTGTGACGCTCGCCTCGGAAAGATCGATCAGGCCCTCTCGACCCTGCGAGAGGCGGTCCGTTTTGGTTGGGAAGATGTGTCGAAGCTCGAGCGGGCCGACGACTTGAAAGACCTGCGTGCGAAGCCGCAGTTCGCGCAGATTCTGAAAGAGGCTGCGGCTTGCCGCGACGAGAACCTGATCATTCATGCCGGCAAGAAAGTGGACCCGCGGAAGCCGGCACCGCTGCTCGTCGTGTTGCAGGGCCTGGGCGGTTTCCGGGGGGACTTGCCCTACTGGGAGCCGGCCGCCGATGAGTTGGGCTGTGTGCTGGTCGCCCCGCGCGCCGTGACCAAGGCGGCCAACATGATGTACGGCTGGCATCGGCGCGGCGCGAAGGATTCGTCGGCTGCCGATTATTTTGACCTGCCCGCCGCCGGCCAACGCGTGGATGCCGCCATCGCGGAAGCCCGGCGTCGTTTCACGATCGACCCAAACCGCATCGTGCTGGCCGGTTTGTCGCAAGGCGCCGGCGTGGCGCTGCGTTTGATTGGCAAACACCCAGAGCGGTATTGCGGGGCCGTCGCCGTCTGCGGCCTGCATCAACCGCCGGGCGTTGCCTATTGGCAAGCGATCCTCCAGCGGCATCCGCTTCGCGTCTACATCATCGCCGGCAAACTCGATCGCTTGCTGCCGCGCAGCCAGAAGGTCGTCGAAGAACTTCGCGCGGCCCATGTGCCGACTCGCTACGACGAACTCGACCAGGTCGGCCACGAGTTTCCGCCGGACTACGCGCAGCGGCTACGAGATGCGATTGAATTTGTCTGGGGCGCGCGGGTGGAGTCAAAAGAGCCGCGCACGAAGTAAGCGGAGGATCGAGGTGGAGACTGGTAAAGGCAACCGCTTACTTCGTGCGCGGCTTCTTAATGCTTCCATACTTCGCGTCCACGCGGTCCGACGCGATTCTTTGATTCCCGGATCGCTTTGCGGTAGTTTCGTCGGCGACGGCGATTCGACGAAAACGACCTCTCGGAGAACGCTCGCATGCTCTTGGCCCAGAATCCGGCGCTGTGGTTTGCGCCGATCGTCCTCGTTTTGCTGGCAGGTGGCTGGATCGGTGTGCTCTCATTGGTTTCAGCAATCAGCGGCTGGCGAAAGTTGGCTCGTTCCTACCCGGCCGTCGACACGTCCGCGCCGACCCAAGACGCGGCGGCTGTTCTTCGATTCCATTTTTGCTCGGCAAGCTTCAGTGGATTGAATTATTCCGCCTGTCTGACGTTTGCAGTCGACCGTGATTACTTGCATCTGGCCACCCAACTCCCGTTTCGACCGGGCCACCCACCAATCTCGATCCCCTGGTCGGAAATCAGCGCCACTGAAAAGAAGGCCTTCCTGAACAGCGGCACCGTCCTGTCCTTTGTAAAGGAGCCGCGGATTCAGCTGATGATCTCGAATGGCCTGGCACTCAAGCTGATCCGGGCGGCCCGCAGCTGCGACGCCGTCACCGCCTTCAGCGCCGAGCCGCAATGAGGGTGTAAGGAACGGCACATCTCGGTTTTCCCTAAGCAAAAATTGCTGGCCCAACCGTCAATCGCGGGGTGTGCTCGCGTCGTCCGTGCTCCGGACTTCTGAAAACTGGGCCATGACATGCCGAACCGTCGCTCGCGTCCCGCCTTCACGCTGATCGAACTGCTGGTGGTAATCGCCATTATCGCGATCCTGGTGGCCCTGCTGTTGCCCGCAGTGCAGGCGGCGCGGGAAGCCGCGCGGCGGACGCAATGCCGGAGCAGTCTCCATCAATTGGGGCTCGCGCTGCACAATTATGAATCGGTGTTCCGCTTGTTGCCCCCATCGATTCAGGTCATCGGCTCGGGCAACACACTGCAGTCGAACGGCTGCTGGAGCATCCTGGCGCGGCTATTGCCGTATTTCGAGCAAGCCAATCTGTATCAGAAGTGCAATTTCCGGTTGAACAAGGAAGATCCGACAAACGCGGCCGCCATCCAACAGCCGCTGCCGCTCTACCTTTGCCCGAGCGAGATTCACACCGACGTTTCGACGCATCCTTACGGGCTCTCGGCCGTTTCGAGCTACGGGTTTTGCACCGGGGATTGGTACGTTTGGGGCGGCTACAAGGGAATCCCGAACCGGACGGCGTTCGGGCCCGATCGGTCGTTACGGCTGGCGTCCATCACCGATGGCTTGAGCCAAACGATCTTCGCGTCGGAAGTCAAAACTTACCAACCGACTTTCGTCTGTGATAACGTCGGCTTGAGCCGGATCAACAATTCCGACACCGTGCCGCCACCGACCGCCGATCCCTTTACGGTGGCTCCCGAGTACAATGGCGGCTGCCGGCTGTACCTTTTGGGCCACACTGAGTGGTCCGACGGCAACAGCCATGCGACGGGCTTCACTACGGCGTGGCCGCCCAACAAGTTCACACCGGGCGGTCCCAACGGCATCGACATGGATCTCAACGGCATCAACGAAGAGGACGGTGGGCCGACGTTCGCCGCCATTACGTCGCGCAGCTGGCATCCGCTCGGCGTGCAATCGCTGATGGGAGACGGCAGCGTGCAGTACTACGGCAACTCGATCGATCCCAACGTCTGGCGCGCCTTGGGCTCCGTCAGCGGCGGCGAATGGGCCGGCGGGGCCGTCAGCGACGGCTCGTAATTCTGCCTGTGATCTGCAGGGATTCTGGCGACACGAAAGGCATCCCATGATTTCCGGCACCCGCTTCATCAGCCTGTTTGCTTCACTCCTGGTGGCGGCCGGCAGCGGCCACAGTCACCACTGGACGTTCGAGCGCGCCACGGTGGGAAAACTTCCTCAAAGTTTTCAGCAGGAAGTCGGCAAATGGGCAGTGATCGAATCGGAGGGCAACCACTTCCTCGCCCAGTTAGCCGCCAATCCCGATAAGGTCTTCAACCTGGTGCTCGTCCCTGAAACGCACGTCCGAAACGTTGATCTCAGTGTGAGGCTGAAAGCCATTGCGGGAAGGTTCGACCAGGGGGGCGGCCTGATCTGGCGTGCGAAAGACAAAGACAACTATTACGTCGCCCGTTACAACCCGCTGGAAGACAATTTCCGCGTGTACAAGGTCGAGGGGGGCAAGCGGACGATGTTCAAAAATGCCGATGTTCCACATTCGCCGGGCTGGCACACGCTCCGCGTGACCATGACGGAAAAACACATCGAGTGCTTCTACGACGGCAAGAAGTACCTGGAATGCGACGACGCGACATTCAAGCACGCCGGCATGATCGGCCTTTGGTCGAAGGCCGACGCCCAGAGCTATTTCGACAACCTGCAGCTCGAGGCGGTCGAATAGTGGGTCGGTGGCAAACGCGCGTTGTCTCAACCGTCGGCGCCGGCCAGAGCGACAAGATTGAGCGAGCCCAGAATCTCGGCCGTCAGCGGGCGCTTGGCGTCGGGGAAGACGAAGGCGGAAAAGAAGTCGCGAGCGAGCGGACCGTTCAATCGCGCGGCGAGCGCGCGGGCTTCGGCGGCGGAGGTGCACGGTAGGAAATAGCACGTGTCGTCGCAGACGACGGGGTGCCCATCGAGGGGGCCGACGGCGACGAATTGGAGCGATTTGTAGAAGCCGGAGACGACGACTTTCCACGGGGCAAACGTGTACGGACCGACGCCGAAGATCGAGAAGCGGGACTGGTCCCGATACACGCGGCTCGCGCGGCGGTCCAGTCGCTCGGCGTGCCGCTGCAGGTACTGCCACGTCGCGGGTGCCCGGCGGGCGATGGAGTCGGTCTCTTCGCCAACGCGGCGTTGTGGGACGAGCATTCGCCGGTTTGAAGCGGACGTTGAGCCACGCGCTACGTCCGAGCTTTTGAGCAACGGGAAGAGATAGTCCTCCTCCAGATCAACGACCTCACCCAGACCGTTGACCAATTTCCCGCTGTCGTCTTTGCGAAACTCGAATAGGGCCGAACAATCGTGTTTGATCCCCGATCGCCAGCGAGTCGAGCCGCCTAACAGGTGCTTGACGCGTTCGTAGGCGGCGACATCCGCGACGAGCCGGCCGTCTCGCCAGCCGAATGTCCGGTTGCTTTGCCGACTTTCGAGGGCCTGGAAGACGCGACAGTCGCTGACCGCCGGCGTGACGTTTCCGCAACGACAAATGAGCAAGCAGGCGTCGACGCGCGCCGCAAAATGCCGGGCCGCATCAATGGGCCGCATTTCCGCAGAATCGAGCGGCGGGCCGGATTCCCACGCGCGGGCCATCGCGCGGCGGGCGACGGCCGTTTTGCACAGCATGGCCAGTGTCGCCCGACGGCCGGAAATCGCCTCCAGCAACCGAAAGATCATCCATTCGGAGACGTCAAAATTGCTTTTGCCGGTCAGCCCTTCCAGCCCCGAGCGACCGGGCAAGTTTTGCTTAGGTGGGAGGTTGTCGCTGCCCAACGCACCCAGCGCCGAATTCGTGACCCACGGAGGGTTTCCGACAATGAGCAGGGGATCGGCACAGTCAGCCAGCACCGTCGGCCAATCGGTTTGAAAGAAGTCGCCGACCCGCACGCGGCTGTCAGCGGTCGAGGGTGTCTTTCTCACGGCTCGGCGGGCGGCTGCAGCGTAGCGCGGATTGATCTCCAATCCGAGCGCGACACGAAGCTGCGGAAAGCCTGCCAAGGCCGCGGTCAAAAAAGTGCCCGTGCCGCAGGTTGGCTCGATGAGCGTGCGGGGCCGTTCCGTTCGCAGGACACGGCAGACCGCTTCGGCGAGGTCGGGCGGTGTCTGGAAGTCGCCGTAGGCAACGCGCCGCGTGCGCTCGAGCAATCCGGCGGACATCGGGGGCCCTCCTCGTCGTCCCCTATCGAACGACGCACCTCACTGAAGATCCATCCTCGAAGCCTGACGCCCGCACGACCGATACTTTCGTTTTCCGCGGCAGAATCGTTGCCGCCGGCGCGCTTGGAGAAATGTCGGGATCGGGCAGGATGACGGCGTACGGCGTCTTCCACGGGTTTTACCGCTTCTCGGGGAAAAAGCGATCGAGAAGCAGCTTTTGCACGGCGGGCGTTTTTTTGTGGGCTATGTTTTTCAAGGTACGAAGGGGCGCCAGGCGCCAGCTTCGCGTGTCGAAGACGGCTATTTGCCGTGTTTCGACGATCAACGGCCCATTCATTTCCGACAGCCTGAATCAGTCAGGGGCAAGTCATGCAGGGATTTCGCACATCGCGCGAGCAACCCGCTTTTGGCCGCACGAATCGGCGGGCCACGGCGTGCGTCGAATTCGCGCTCGTCCTGCCGGTGCTCATGATCTTTGTGCTCGGCATGCTGGAAATGGGCCGGTATATCGAGGTGCGGCAGATTTTGACCTCGGCCGCCGAAGAGGGAGCCCGCCAGGCCTCCACGGGCCAAGTCACCAACGCGCAGGTGGTCGGCATCGTAACGGGCTGCGTCAGGGCGGCTGGCCTGTCGACAACGGGACTGACGGTCACGGTGGCCGACCTGACGAATCCGGGAACGGACGTCAGCGGAGCCACGTGCATGGACAACCTGCAGGTCACAGTCACGATCCCGTTCGTCAATGTGCGGTGGTGCACGTCCTTGCTTGTCACCAATTCGACCACGCAAGTGGATGCAACTGTGTATTGGGTTTCATCATTGCCGCAAGCCTATCCGAGCAACGTCACCGCGCCGGCGGGAAGCTGAGGAAGAGACCGACATGGTGAGTTCACAATTTCACGCCGCCTCGGCTCGTCGACATTCCATGACTCGACCGGGATACGCTCGTTCGACACGGCGCGGAGCCGCCGCCGTCGAGGCAGCGATCGTGATGAACATTTTTCTGCTGTTCCTCTTCGCGATTATGGAATTTGGCCATTTCGTGATGGTGAAGCAGTTGATGGACAATGCGGCCCGCGATGGCGCGCGGCTGGCTGCGACCGGGCAGGGGACCGTCACGACCGCGCAGGTTCAAGCCTTGGTGACCCAAGAACTGGTCAACCAGGGTCCTACGGGTATGAACATTCAAGTCTTTCAGGCCGACCCGAACACGGGCGCCAACGTCGGCGCATGGACCAACGCGTCTCTCGGTCAGCCGATCGCAGTCAGGATCACCGGACAGTACACGCCCATGGTGGCGCTGGCCAACCTGCTCCCGCTTCCGGTCAATGTGACTTCCGAAGCCATCATCTACAGCGAGTTTCCGAACTGATGCCTCTTCGGCTCAGCAGTTCTTGCCAAGGGACAAACCCATGAAATTCCGTCTTCCGACTCGTCCGCAACGATCCCGCGGCGCGATTCTGCCTTTGACCGCCATTTCGATCATCGGACTGTGCGGTTTCCTGGCGTTGTCGATCGATCTGGGGATGCTCGCGGTGGCCCGCGCCCAGGTGCAGGACGCGGCCGACGCGGCTGCGATCGCTGGCGCTCGGAGTCTCGACGGATCGGCCGGGAGCAACCTCGCCACGTCGACGGCCGACGCCACCACACAGGCCACGCGCAACACAATTCTGGGAATGAACGTCAATCCGGCCGAGGTGTCGGTTCGCCAGGGGACGTATCACTACAACTACACCACCCAACTCTTCAGCCCATTATTTCCTCCCGGGGCGAACGAGAACTACAACCTCACCGAAGTCACGATCACCCACACCTACAACACGACTTTCGCCAAAGTCATCGGCGTGTCCACGATGACCGTGACCGGCAAGTCGACGGCAGCCCATCGGCCGCGCGACGTGGCGATGGTGCTCGACTACTCCGGGTCGATGAACAACGAGAGCGACATCTGGAACTGCGAATCGTACCTCGGATCCTTCCTCAACACTCCGAACAACGCCGACCCCGTGTTTCCGCAATGGGGTCCCTATACCCCCAGTTTCTCGGCCGCCGCGAATATGCAATGCACGTCGAACAGCACAATGGTCGGCAAGTGCAACGTCACGACCTCGGTCAGCGGGATCCCGGCCCTGGTAACCAACTTGTTCCAGAATAGTCGCGGTCAACCGGCCGTCGGCGCCTTTTCGCCGGCCCCTGTCACGGTGACCAACACGGCTCCGGCCGGCGACCAGTACCTGCCCAAGAAGAACACGACCACTCCGGCTCTCACCTGGAAAGACATTACCAGCAGTCAAACGACCGCGTTCACCGGCTACGCCGCCAAGCAGGGTGGGACATTCTACGGCTACGAGCAGGGGCCGGGTTACTGGGGTAAGACATTCTATCTCTGGCCGCCGGATCCCAATGCGGCCAACGACTGGCGCAAAAAGTTCTTCTTTTTGAGCAACGGCACGACTCCCTGCAACAACAATCTCAAACTGTGGAGCTCGAGCGGTGTTTGGAACAACCCGAGCGGCAATTACGTCATCAACTACCAGGCGATCCTGAATTGGATCGTAAACACGGGGCCCAATCCGTTCCCGTCGCAGCTCCGCGCCGGCAACGTCCTGTACTACACGTCGATCCCCACGGACGTCCCGGCGTCCGCCTACACGTGGAGCAACTCGAACTCGCAGATCACCAACCAGGACCAGCGTTTCTGGAAGGAATATATCGACTTCACGCTTGGCGTATGGGCCGATCCGTTCGGCAACATCCAAACGCCGGGTAATCCGTCGTGCAGCTACGGCCCGGACTTCCAAGCCGGTAGCGGAGTGACGCCGACGATCACCGGACCCGACGCGCTTTTTGCCGGCCAGACTTGGATCGGTCCGAACGACAACCCGCAACGTCCGCGGCATAGGTTCTGGTTCGGCCCGATGACCATGATCCAGTACATGCTCGATACCGGCATCCTGCCGGGCACGGCGCAGGACATCTCGATGATCGCAGCTAAGTTGGGCATTCAGGGCGCTTTCCAGGACATTCAAAATAACCACCCGAACGACAATGTGTCGTTGATCCTGTTCAGCCGGCCTAGCTTCAGCGGTGAGCCGACGGCGGCCGGACAATTCAGCCAGCCTCAGGTTGTGAGTTCCAACAACTACACCAACCTGATCAACGCGCTCTGGTATCCGCCCAATAGCGGCACCAGCGACGTTCGTCCGTGGGATGCGAACGGGCTGCAAACCCCGCGCGCTCACGGCGACTACGATGGCAACACGGCGACGAGCTACGGACTAATGCTGGCGTACAACCAGTTCAGTAGCTCTTCGGCACTGCGGGGGGCCAACATCGGCGGCTGGGGCCGCAAGGGAGCGAAGAAACTCGTTGTTCTGGAAACCGATGGCATGGCCAATGTTTCCTCGTCGGTCGGCACGACCAATGGCGGAGCCTACAACTCGTATTACAACACACCTCCGCTCGCGACGATTTCGTCCAGCGGAGTTGATCCCGC
>DASRXU010000355.1:0-19250 GCA_035687365.1 Planctomycetaceae bacterium
CCAGCTCGGCACTATCGAACGGCCGCGGACCGACACGATGGACGACGTGTTCCTGAGCGAGTCGACTCCTCCCCAAGAGATCGAGTCACTCCTGACCTCCGCGCGGCACAGCGCAAACATGCTCGATCTACGGGTGCTCCTCATCTCAGGCGCGCACAACAACGAAATCATTCAGGCGATCCGCTCGAGCATGGCAGTCTCTGCGCCCGTGAATTGGAAGCCGATGACCGACAAGGCCGCTCCGGAACCGCAGTGGGCGAAAGACTTGGCCGTTCAACGCCCGATGTTGAACTACACGGTGATTGGCCTCGATGTGACTGGCCCCGGGACACCGACAGGGAAATTCCTCGAGCGCCACAAACTAGCAAGACCGGCTACCGATGACATGCAACTGGCCGTGTTGGACGCAGACGGCCATCTGGTTGCGGAAACCAGCGGGCGACAGCTCTTTGGCGGAAAACAACCGAGCGCAGCGACTCTGGGCGACTGGCTTCGCAAACAGAGGCCAAAATTGCCCGACGCCGAACGGTTGCTCGCACAGGCTCTCGCGCAAGCCAAGCTTGAAAACAAGCGCGTCTTCCTTCGCGAGAACTCTCCCGGAGCCGGTGCTTACTGTACGCGGCTCAACCTCTACGTAGAGAAATACAAAAGCCTGATCGAGAAAGACTACGTATGCCTGAAGATCGATGTGCGTTGTCCTAACGCGAATGCGGTTATCGACCGCATCCGTGACTACGACATCAAGGACTACAGTAGTTCGGGGTCGGCCACGCTCCCCTGGATGGTGATCCTGGACTCCGCCGGCCGGCCGGTCGTGAGCGGCACGAGTCCGCATGGGAACATCGGGATTCCCGAATCGGCGCAAGAGACCTCGTACTATGCCTGGATGCTCCGCGCGAGCGCTCAACGGCTGACCGACGAAGAGATCTCGAAACTGGTTGCGGGGCTCTCGGAAGGCAGGCCCTGAAACGCCTCAACCTCAATGCACGAACGCAAACTCGTTCGCATTGAGGAAGGCCCAAAAGATGTCCTGAAGCGCTCGCGACTTGTTGAGTTCGCGAGCCTTCGCGGACTTCGCTCCGTCTGCCTCGGCCCGGAGCTGTTCGAGCGCGGCATTCAGCTCGGCGGGCTTCGGGTCGCGTGAGAGGGCCGAGCGGCAGAGCCGCCGAACCTTCGCGGCGTCGCTCGCGCGAGAATGCACCACATCGTCGAGGAACGTGCCCGGCTCGACGGCAAGTGCCGCGCGAACGATCGAATCGTTCATCATTACGAGGGCTTGCGACACCGATCCCGCGGGGACGGTCGCCTCGTCGTTTTCGTCGGTGCCGTAGTTGATCACGAATTGTCGCACCCAATCCTGCCGCCGACGGCCCGCGTCATTCCAGTCCGTGCGGGCCGAAGACCTGGCCCGCGTTGCAAGCAAGAGCGAGTCGTAAAGCTGTTCGGCCGTCATCGGCTTCAGGTAGACGCGACTGAAACCGGGCGAGGCTCCGTTGGCCGGATCGTCCGACCGATTCTCGGGACGCAACACGCTCGTTCGCTGATAGGCGTCCGTCAAGCAGATCCAACGGCACAGTTGCTTCAGATCGTAGCCTGCGGCGATGAACTCGTCGGTGAGCCGATCGAGAACTTCGGGGTTACTGGGCGGGTTGTGCGGCCCCATGTCGTCGACGGGACGCGTGAAGCCGTATCCGAAGAAGTGCTGCCACATGCGGTTGACCACCGCCAGGGCGACCTGGCGATCATCCTCCTTGGCAATCAGCCGGGCCAACTCGCGGCGGCGATTGACCGACGGGCCGACGTCGATCTTGTGGCCGGCGTAGACCGGATAAGCAACGCGCATCTCGCCGCGACGGGTTTCGTAATAAATCGGACCGCCGACTTTTCGCGAGACCAGCTCGGGCGCCGCTCCCATCGCAGTCGCCGTGTCGCCCGGTCCCATCGCGCCGGTTGAAGCGCTCGAGGCCATTTCAGTTTGCTGGAAGAAGCTTTTCAACTCCCAGAAGTGATTCTGCTTGTCGTTTTGGAACGGATGGTCGTGGCATTGCGTGCATTGAACTTGAATGCCCAGAAAAAGGCGCGCCGTCATGGCAGTCGCCGGCACGGCATCGTTGTTGAGATGGGCGAGCAGGAAGTTGGTCGCCGGATTTTGTTCAGGCGTACCTTCCGCGGAAACGAGTTCGTAAACCACCTCGTTCCAGGCCACGTTGGACGAAAAGCTGTCGCGTAAGAACTTTTCGAGCCTGTCGCGGCTGACGCCGGCAGCGCGCGGCTGACGTCCAACGAGCAGATTGGCCCAAATCGTGGCCCAGTTGCGTGCGTAATCGGGCCCTTTCAGCAACTGCGTCACGACGTCGGACCGCCGGGCGACGCCATCCTCCTGCAAGAAGGCGTTGACGGCCGCTTCCGGCGGAATGTGCCCCGCAATGTCGAGATACGCTCGCCTGAGCCACTCGGCGTCGGTCGCTTCAGGCGACGGCTTGATTCCCGCTGCCTTCCAAGCCTTGTTCAGCCGCGAGTCGATAAAGGCGACGATGTCTTTCGACCGCTGTTCCGCCTCTGCTGTCGCATCAAACTCCTGATCCTGGTGGAATGGATGATGGGCAACAGGCACGCTCGACGGGGCCCGCAGACTCTGACGTGGCGGCGCAGGCACGTCTGCCGATTCGGAATTGACGGGTTCATTCGCCGCGACGGTGGGTTGAGTTGCGTTCTCGTGATTTTGGCGCGGCGATAGCTCGGCTGTCTTCGGCGGCGGAGCCTCTAGTTTCGCAGCTTGATCGTCGCGTTTGGAAGCGCGATCGACAGTTGCCAAATTAGGATCGGTCACTGGACCTCGAACGGTCAGCTTTGGCCAGAGGGCTAGCGCCCCCAAAACTGCGGCTGCTGCCAAGGCGCCTGCCGTCCAGGTCCAACGCAGGCGTGATCGGTTCGTGAGTGTTAGATGGAGGCTCGGTGGTGCCGAGTCGACAAGGGCTCCCAGGCTGGCGCGACGGGCCTCCGAAGGCCGCTCGGGGAGAGGCGTGGCGACCGGCACGGGTTCGGCCTGGGCTTGCGCGGCGTCCCAGTACAAATTGCCGTGCAGGTCGACGTACTCGAGATAAAAACGGCGACAGCCGGCGTCCTCGAGCACCAACTCATCGAGCCGACGGAGTTGCCGGGGTTGCGCACGCTCCTCGAACAGGGCTTCCAGGATCTGCCGCAACTCGGCCGTCCGATCACCATTTGGACGGTTGCCGTTCGGAGGTCCGCTGGCGGAGGTCATGGTTGTCCCTCCGCGGCGAGGCGGCGCGTGATGCAATCCAACAGCGTGCGGCGAATGCGTGAGAGCGATTGGTAAACGGAGTTAGCGGGCCGTCCGAGTTGCGAAGCGACGCTCTTGCCCGTCGCTCCCGGCGCATAGCGCTGTCGAATCAGCTCACGGTCGGAAGGTGGGAGCCGCCCCAGGCAGGCCAACAGCGCGCGGCGACGATCCTCCAGCGACTCGACACTCTCTTCGGCCTCGCGGGCGACTGTCTCCACGAAGGCTTCGCTCAGGATCGCGGCGTGGCGACGCCGCCGATCGCGAAACTTGAGCACTTCCAGCACGGCGATCCGGCAGCCCCAGGCGTAAAAGTTCGTCCCCTCGCGGAACGTGTGCGACTTGCGCCAGATCACCAGGTTGGTTTCCTGCAGGATTTCTTCGGCTTCGATCGGATTTGGAGCTTGCGCGAGAATGAACAAAAACAGCCGCCGCTGCCATTTCGTGAAGAGCTGAACGAACCCTTCACTGGGAGCCTGCGGAAGTTGCAGAGCGGAGTCGGAGCCGTCGTCAGCGCGATTCATCGGCGAAGGTTCTGCTCGAATTGGGGTGAATCGCGAAAGTGAGTATTGTGTCCGCGCGTGCTCGAAAGACCCGCTCGAAAGACCGCTCGAGGACTAACTCGTGAGTTCTTGGATCGGAGTGCCGCCGTTGGCGATTTTCATCGGCCGACCCAGCTTGGACGTGTGCACGGTGTTGAGCGGAATTCCGAGCGCGAATGCGACGGTTGCCCACAGGTCGCCCGGCAGGTAGCTCTTGCCTTCGACGGCGACGCCGTCCTTGTCGGTTCCGCCGATGACGCGGCCACCCTTCAGGCCGCCGCCTCCCATGACGACGGACCAGCTTTGCGCCCAGTGGTCACGGCCAACATTGGCGTTGATATTGGGCGTTCGCCCGAACTCGCCCATGCAGATGACGACCGTGTGCTCGAGCATGCCGCGGGCCGTTAAGTCGGAGATGAGGGTCGAAAATCCCTGATCGAGGTTGGGCAGCAGCCGCGTTTTCAATCCATTGAAGACTTGCTGGTGCAAGTCCCAGCCATCCATCGTGACTTCCACAAACGGTACGCCGATTTCCACGAGGCGGCGGGCCATGAGCAAGCCGCGGCCGAAGTTGTTGTTGCCATAGGCGGCACAGACTTCGGGTTTTTCGTCCTGCAGACGGAAGGCGGCCATCTGCTTCGACGTCATCAGGTTGACCGCCTTTTTGTAGACGTCGGCATGGGCCTGCGGAGCTTCACCTCGCTTGGAATTGATGAAGCCCGTTTCGACGACCTCGAGCATGGAGAGCCGATTGTGGAAGCGCTCGGCATCCATCTTGTCCATTTCGGCGTTGCGAATTTTGCCCCCCGCGTCGACGACGAACGGTGCGTTGGCCATTCCCAGGAAGCCGGGCCCTTCGCTCGTGCCGCCGATGGAAGCGAAAGCGGGAATCTCCAACCAAGGTCGCTTCGGGCCCAATTCTTTGCTGACGACCGAACCGAAGGACGGGTGCACGACGGTCGGATTGGGGATGTACGCCGTATGGAGGTAGTACCGTCCACGGCCATGATCGGCCTCGCGGGTGCTCATCGACCGGACGACCGAGAGCTTGTCACCCACCTTCGCGGTCTTCGGGAGCAATTCGGAGATCTGGTAGCCGCCGGCGGTGCGGATCGGCTTGAATTCGCCGCCGTTCTTCGAGCCGGGTTTCAAGTCCCACATGTCGATCGACGGGGGCCCGCCGCCCAGCCAGAGCAGAATGCATGCTTTTTGATTCTTGCGCACCGTGGCCGCATTGGCCTCGAGGTGCATCAGAAATTCCATCGCCGGCAGGGCCGCGGCGCTGGTGAGCGCGTGGTTCAAAAAGTGCCGGCGCGACATGCCGTTGGGAACGTGAATCTGCATGCTTTTCGCCTGAAAACTTTCCGGGAGGGCGAGGCTCCCGCCGAGCCGCTTCGCCGTCTCTTCCAATCAAAATCGATCAGTGATTGATAATGAATTCGTTCGAGTTGAGCAGTGCCCAAAACAGGTCTTGATAGCCGGGCAGCCTGTCGGAATACAGATTGACCAGGTGCTCGGCGGCACCCACTTCTCGGCCGTGCGGATGCCGGGAGAGGGTGGCCAGGTAAAGTCGCTGAATCTTCTGCGAATCCGAGTTCTCGGAATCGATCACCTTGTGCAGGAAGCTGCCGGACTCAGCTCCAGTGGCCCGTTCGATCAATTGGCCGTTCATCATCAGCAGGGCCTGCGGAATTGTGCCGTTGAAGGTTGACGCCTCGTCGTTTTCATCCGTGCCGAAGGCGATGATGAACTGCTGCAGCCATTCGTCACGTTGCTTTTGCCGGGCTGCCCAGTCGGTCTTCCCCGTGTGGTCGGCGTCGGTCGCAATCAACAACGAATCGTAAAGCTGCTCGGCTTCCAACGGTTTGGGATAAACGCGGCTGAAGAGGGGCGAATGCCCCATGCCCGGATCGTCCTTCACGTTCTTGTTGGTCGTGCGACTCGTCAGTTGGTAAGCGTCGGACGTGCAGATCCAGCGGATCAGCGCCTTCACATCTGAGTGATTCTTGATGAACTCTTGCGACAGCCGGTCGAGCAGCTCGGGATGCGAGGGCGGATGGCGTGCCCCGATGTCGTCGACAGGGTTCGAAAAGCCGTAGCCGAAGAAGTGGCCCCACGTGCGGTTGACGAAGGCCTGGGCGATGTACGGTTTGTCGCCCAAGGTCATTAGGCGAGCCAGCTCTTTGCGGCGATCGACCTGGCCGCCCGCGTCGATCTTCTTGTCGAAGAAGATCGGGTAGGCGACCTGCATTTCACCGCTGCGTTTTTCGTAATAGACGGGACCCGAAAAATCGGTGCGAACCAGCTCGGTGTAATCGGTCATCCGCTGCCCCGTCGCCCGGTTCAGCGTTCGATGCTCGACCTCCCGTGTCTGACGCAGGAAGCTGTTGAGTTCCCAAAACTGCGCCTGCTTCCACGGATCGAATGGATGGTTGTGGCACTGGGCGCACTGCAGCTGCACACCCATGAACAACCGCGTGGTCTTCGCCGTGGCGAGGACCATCTCGTCTCGAGTCGCCATCTGTGCGAGCAGGTAATTGACGGCTCCGTTCTCGTCGGAGCGCCCTTCTGCCGAGACCAGGTCGTAGACGATTTCATTCCAGGGGCGGTTCTGCGCGAAGGCTTCCCGAAAGAACTTTTGGATTCCGGGTCGGCTCACTTGTCGGGGCGTTTGGCGGCCAATCGTGAGGTTCGTCCAGAGAGTGGTCCAATTTCGGACGTAGGCCGGATCGTCGAGCATCTTGTCGACGAGGGCGGCACGCTTGTTCGGGGTCTTATCCTTGCGGAAGCGATCGATTTCCTTCCAAAACGGAATGTGACCGTGCAAGTCCAACGAAACCCGGCGGAGCCACTCTTCGTCGTCCGCCACGGGAGACGGCGTGACCTGGTTGTCCTGCCATGCCTGGCGGATTTGCTGGTTGATAAAGACGACGACCGGGTCGCTCGAGTGGTGGATTTCGCCCGCGCGCAGCACCTTGTCTGGTTTGGCAGCGTGGGTGGCCGGTTTGGCCGCATGGGGCGCCGGTTTATCGGCCGCCGCACTGATGCCTGTGGTTGCAAAAAAAGCCAAGAGCCCAATCAGGGACAGACCGACGGATCGAGCCCGCGACAGTTGGCAAGCGGGCGGGATTCGAACGTCGTAGGGGCCGCGGACCAATCTCATGGCAGCAATCAGCGACAAGATAGAATCGCGAGGAGGGGAAGCAGGAAGCTCCTGCCCTGTAATACCGGCAGCCGCAAGCTTCTGCACTCTATTACCGGCACCCGCCGCACAACATTCGCCGCAATTTCAGCGCGAAGCGCGACAATCTAAGACATCCGAGCGGCGGGCCCTGCTGCACGTCGATAACTTATGATAGGCTTGAGGTTTGGGAAAAGTCGAGGGGACTCAGCAAGGACGGCGGGAATGGCGGATCAGAACGGAGGCGGGCGAGCGACTGGACCGGCCCTCGCGATCATCCTGGCGGCGGGCAAGAGCACGCGAATGAAGTCGCTTTTGCCGAAGGTGGTGCACGAAATCTGCGGCCGCCCGATGGTCGAATACGTCATCGACGCCGCGCGACAGGCCGGCGTACGGCGGATCGTGCTGGTTGTCGGGCATGCGGCGGAGACCGTTCGCGGCCTGTTTGCGGGGCAGCCCGGGGTCGAATTTGCTCTGCAGGCCGAACAGCATGGCACCGGGCACGCTGTGATGATGTGCCGTGAGCACTTGGCGGGAGTCGAGGGGCCGGTCTTCGTATTGGCCGGCGATACGCCCCTGTTAAAGAGCACGTCCCTGACCGGGCTGCTGGACGATTTGACCGAAAACCGGGCCGCCTGCGTGATTGGCAGCGCGGTCACCGACGCCAACGAGGGGCTGGGCCGCATCGTCCGGGACAGCAGCGGGGCCTTCGCCCGAATCGTGGAGCACAAAGACGCCACTCCCGCGGAACGCGCCCTCCGCGAGATCAATACGGGCTGCTACGCCTTCGACGGCCCGTCTCTGTTGTGGGCGCTCGATCGGATCCAGCCGAACAACGTGCAGAAAGAGTACTATTTGACCGATTGCCCGGCCGTGCTGAAGGGGGCCGGTCGCACCGTCGTCGCATCCCCGCGTTTCGATCTTCGCGAGGCGATGGGCGTCAACACGCGGGCCCAGCTTGCGGAAATAGAACGCTCGATTCAGCGGCAGACGCAGCAAGCCTTGATGGCGGAGGGCGTAACAATTGTCGCGCCCGAGATGACCTATATCGATCCCCGTGCTCGGATCGGGGCCGAGACGATTATCTATCCCTTCACGGCGATAACTGGACCGGCGATCATCGGTCGCAATTGCCGCATCGGACCGCACGCGCTCGTTCACGGTCCGGTGCAAGTGCCGGACAATGAGATTATCCCCGCGTTTGGAGCGGTTTCGTAAAGCCGCGAGCAGGTGCTCAAGCATTGACCGCTCGGGCTCGGCACTCGTGGACATCTGCGAGGCCGACCCACGCTTGACTTGGTCGCTCCGGACGGCAGACTGAAGGGGCTTTCTCCCAGCACTGAGGCGAGGCCGCACGGATGGCGTACGATCATCTCACGATCATTAGCGGCCGCGCTCATCCTGAGCTGGCGCGCGAGATTGCCGACTATCTCGGCATCAAGCTGGCGAACATCGAGATCGCCGATTTCCCCGACGGCGAAATCAGCGTCAAGCTGAATCAGAATATCCGCGGCTGCGACGTCTACATCGTCCAGCCGACCGGACCGCCGGTGAATCGCAACATCATGGAACTGTTGATCCTGATCGACACCTGTCGACGGGCCAGTGCCGCGCGAATCACGGCCGTGCTTCCGTATTTCGGATACGCGCGGCAGGATCGCAAGGACTCGGGCCGCGTGCCCATCACGGCCAAGCTCGTCGCCAACTTGATCACGACCGCCGGTGCTCAGCGTGTGTTGACCATGGACCTGCACGCGGCCCAGATCCAAGGCTTCTTCGACGTTCCGGTCGACCACCTATTCGCCTCGCCGATCCTGGATGAGTACTTCCAAAGCCTGAAGATTCCCGGCAACGATGTCGTGGTCGTCAGCCCGGATGAAGGCAGCATCAAGCGGGCCTTACAGCACCTGGACCGGCTCGGCGGCACTCTGGCGATCGTCGACAAACGCCGCTCCAGCGCGATGAACACTCAACAAGTGAACTTGATCGGCGGCCCGCTGCGCGGCAAAACTGCCCTGATTTTTGACGACATGATTTCCACCGGTGGCTCGATCGTCGGCGCGGTGAACGTCGCCAAGACGCACGGAGCGAGTGACGTTTACGTCGGCGCGACGCATCCCGTGCTCTGCGGCCCGGCGGCGAGCCGCCTGCGCGAATCGCCGATTCGCGAACTGGTCGTCACCAACTCGCTGCCCATTTCAGCAGAGCAACGGCTGCCGAACATGAAGGTGGTCAGCGTCGCGCCACTTCTGGGTGAGGCCATTCGGCGTATTCATCGGCACGAGTCGGTCAGCTATCTGTTCGACTAAGCCAACTTCATTTTGTTCCCCTCTCCCCCTGCGGGAGAGGGGCTAGGGGTGAGGGGGCCGGCGGTTGACTCGGCGTCGGGACCGCGGGGCGAATTCGACGCTTTCCCACCGAAGCCGAGGCTGCGTTCGGTCGGCACCTTCGCGGACGCGATTTGGAAGAGAGCACAAGGCGACCCCTCACCCCCGGCCCCTCTCCCGCAGGGGGAGAGGGGAGCGTGAGGAGACTCGCGGTTTTGAGGTGGCGCGCTGCTGCCACTGAGCCCAAGACAGATCGGGAAGTCATGAACGTCCACGTACCACCGCCCGCAATCGAGCCAATTGCACTCGTGCGAAAGAGCCTCGCCCTCTTTGCCGTCATGGCCTGCCTTTCGTGTGGCGAAGCAGTTCGGGCAGCCGAGCCGACGCTTCCTGTCGGATACTTCGACAACTCCGGTCGCGTGGATGTATTGAGCGGCGGCGCTCGAACGATCGAGGTGCAGACGCCCAAGGGGAAGTTCAAGGTCTGGACCAAGCGCGTCGGCAACAATCCACGGATCAAGTTGCTGTTGCTACATGGCGGACCGGGGGCCACGCACGAGTACTTCGAGGCGTGCGACAGCTACTTTCCCGGAGCCGGTATCGAATATTACTACTACGATCAGCTCGGTTCCGCCCGCAGCGACCAGCCCGACGAGCCCGCTCTTTGGGACGTCCCGCGCTTTGTCGAAGAAGTCGAGCAGGTCCGACAGGCCCTCGGCCTCAATCGCGACAACTTCTATCTGCTCGGTCACTCTTGGGGCGGAATTCTGGCCATGGAGTATGCCCTCAAGTATCAGCGGAATCTCAAGGGCCTGATCATTTCCAACATGATGTCGAGCATCCCCGCGTACAACGCTTATGCCCAACAGAAATTGATGCCGGCGATGAAGCCCGCCGTGCTCGCGGAGATCCTCCGATATGAGTCGGCGAAGGACTACGACAATCCGCGCTACATGGGACTGCTCGTTCCGAACTACTACACGGAGCACATCCTGCGGATGCCGCCCGAGCAATGGCCCGATCCGGTCAACCGGGCCTTCGCGCATCTCAACAAGAAGGTCTATGTGCCCATGCAGGGCCCCAGCGAAATGGGATGCACCGGTGGCTGCAAACTCGAGAAATGGGACCGTTCGGGGGATCTATCGAAGATTACAGTTCCCACTCTGGTGATCGGCGCACGCCACGACACGATGGATCCTACGCACATGAAATGGATGTCACAGCAATTGGCCCACGGCCGCTATCTCTATTGCCCGAATGGCAGTCATATGGTGCTCTACGACGACCAGCAGATCTGGTTCACTGGGCTCGTCACATTCTTGAAGGATGTAGATGCAGGGAAGTGAGTGCGTCGTTGACACAAAACTAGCCCTGGACGGAAACTGTGCCTGCCTTCAGTGGCCCGATGCACGAGCGCAGTCGCGGCGGCATGCCCTAGAATTCGACTCGATCGTTAAGCGAGTTCGAAAAAAAACCGTTAAGCGAGTTCGAAAAAAAGCGCGGGGAAGTCGCCGGAACCCCATTCGGATCCGGCGAGTCCCCGCGGAATTTCGATACGCGAGAAAGTCGCGTGGGTTTGGTCAACCGGCCCGACGCACCGGCTCGCGCGGCGGCTCTGGGAGCGGAAGGATGTCCGTCGGCCCCAAGGTCGAAGTCTCGGGCGCGGCGGCCGAACCAATGGCCGCCATCTCGACGAACAACTTGGATCCAAACTCCAAGTCGGGTACGAGGCAGGGATGCTTGTATTGTTCGAGGCTGCCGCCTGAGTTCTTGCGGCGGCTCTTGGAGAAGGCCGTCCAAGTGCCGTCGGGCAGGGGCATCCACTTCATCGGAGCCAGTCGGCCCGTCGCGCGTTTTTCCTTGTATTCGCAGTTGAGCAGTTTCAACCGTTCGTCGACCTGCTGGGCCAGCGAATCTCCGAACGGCGCCCCGACGTCGCCCCGCTCGATGAGCAACTGGTACCGCGGCGGATCGCCCCAAACCGGGCTGACTGTAAAGTGCGACAGGGTAAGCCGCATTTCATCGATGACGCTGCGAACGGCGTGAACTACCTGAGACTCGGAGATTTTCTCGCCGGTGATGTTGGCGATGTGCGCCCCTTTGTGCAGGAACTCGATCATCGGAGTCGAGTGGTAAAAGCCGGTGCAGCGGACCACGTCGAAGATGTTGTAGCGATACAGACCCGACGCGGTCGTCAGCAGGATGTAGTAGTTGCGCCCTTCTTCCAGCTCGTGGGCTTCAAGCACCAGGGCATCCTGTCGGCCGTATTCTTCCTCGGGCACGAATTCAAAGAAGTGACTCGTGACGTCGAGAATGCCGTCGGAGCTCGCGTCGGCGACCGGAATCGTCATCCGGCCTTCGCTCGCCGAGAGGCCGTGATCGCGGATGGGGATCTGTCCGAAGTAGTTTCGCAAAGTCGAGAGATAGGCCCCGGCGCTACCACCCGTCCAAATGGCTAGCAGTTGTGTCTCGGGCCAGAAGTCTTTGGGCAGGAGGCTGCCGGTGCGATCGACGATCGACTCGAGCTCGCGGGCCCGCTCCTGACCGCGGCGCGAAATCTTGCGGCGAAGCGCTTCGCGGACTTCGCCGGGGACATTTTCCGCCGACGAAAGAGTGCCGTCAGCGATGTCCCGGATCAGGTCTTCCTTGCGGGTGTTCGCGAGTTTTGCCAACTGAATCAGAGTGCTGGGATTGGCGGTGCCCACCATGCCGATGCGGCGGTCGGCGATTGCCAGCCGCATGGCCGTGTAGAGCTTGGAGTCGGAATCGCGGATTTTGGAGACGACGCCGGGCACCGTATACATCGTGCGGACGATCGGCTTCTGACAGGCGGCGACCAAGCCGCTGATATTGCCGCAGGGCGTGCCGCCGGGCGTGCGAAACAGATCGTAGTCGCTGCTGAGCTGCAGGATGTGCCGGCTGCTGATCCCCGGATGCGCGTCGATCGCCTGAATGCCCCAAATCTGCCAGCCGCTACGGTAATCGTCCAAGAAGCGCTGGGTGATCGGGATGTATTTCGATTGGGCCGTCGTGCCGCTGGTGAGGGAGAACATCAGCAGGCGATTCTTTTCGCCCAGGAGGGCGTCGGTGCGGCCGGCTTTGACTTCCTCGATGTACGGACGGAAGTATTCGTAATCGGCGACGGGCAAGCGACGGCGGAATTGGCTGACCGTGCGCACGCCGTCGAGGCGGTGGTCACGGGAGAAACGAGAGCCGCTGTTGAGCGCCAATAGGCTCAGAAGCGTGCGATTCTGAGTTGTGCGGCAGGTCTTGGCGGCGTGCAGAAATCGTCGCGACTCGCGACGGGCGAACGCGCGGGGAACGGCGCCGACGCGGGCGCGCAGTTGTCCAACAATATCCATCGAGTTGCTCGCAGCGAGAGTCGCGTCCACACCTTGCCGCGCCGTGAGAGGCGGCGCGGTCAGCAGGACAGGCTCGCTGCGTGGGCCGCCGCGAAAGCGGCCCGAGCAGAACTCGCACGGGGCGGCGGTTCTAGAAAACCGATCCGCCCGATTGCCGACCTGTCCCTACTTCTTCCCGGAAGGCTTTGCCGGTGCTGCGGACTTCGCGGCGCCTCCGGCTTTCGCCGTTGCGCCACCTTTTCCGCCAGCGGCCGGCGTTGCTTCCGCGGCAGCAGTGGTAGTATCGGCCTCTTCTTTGGTCTTCTTTTTCTTCTTTTTGCCGGCCGCAGTCTTCGCAATTCGGACTTTGGGAAGGCCCAGTACGCTACGTCCCGCCGTCCAGCGCTCTTCGGACTGAAGTTGAGCAATGCGTTCGTCGCGCTTGAGCACGTTGCGCGAGCGAGCCAAGCGTCCCTTGCGCCTCAGACTTTTGTCAATCGTCACGTCAGAACCTCCGTCGATGGGCGGGTACCGAGGGCAACTCGGGTCGCGCGGGCGGCACAAAATCTTCCAGCGATCTGAGCTGGGGCGCGCCGCGCGAATTTTTGCAGCAATTCACTTTTCCGGTCGTGCGAGCGAAAACAATGTAAGCGATTGTTCGAATGGCTTTCAACTGAGCGAATCATCGCGCTGCGTGACAGTGCGGCGACTCTCCCGGATTTCGGCTGTTCGCCGGCGGGATTTTCGAGACGTCCCCCAGGACGGTAACCCCTTGCGGAAAGGCCTTCCCCCTGTTCAACGCGTGGGGCCTGGGATACCTTAATACTGGTAAAAACGGGCGAATCGCGCAGGTTCGCGGGAGTGGAAGACGCGCTGCGGGCTTCGCCGAATTGCCTCTTGCAGACGGTTTATTGACACATGATGTGCCCATTCTGTCGGAACGGGGAGACGAAGGTCATCGATTCGCGGGCCAGCCAGGACTTCGTGATCCGGCGGCGACGCGAATGCCTCATCTGCGAGCGCCGATTCACGACTTACGAAAAGATCGAAGAATCGCCCCTAAAAGTCATCAAGAAGGATGGCACCCGCGTCCCCTTCGATCGCGAGAAGATTCGCTCCGGCCTCGAAAAGGCCTGTTACAAACGTCCCGTGAGCGAAAGTCAAATCGAGGCCATCGTTTGCGACGTGGAGGCCGACGTTTATCAGAACTTCGACCGGGAGGTCCCCTCACGGTATGTCGGGGAAAAGGTCTTCGACCGCCTGCGGACGATCGACCAAGTCGCCTTTGTGCGGTTTGCCTCGGTTTACCGCGAGTTTAAGGACGTTAACGACTTCGTGGAAGAGCTGGAACCGATGCTGAGGGCGAATCGGCATTGACCGAATTCGGCCGGAAAACGATCATTTCGCTCGCAGGAATCGGTAAAGTCTCCGCGAGCCGCACGCAGCTCGGCTCGTTGCGCCTCTAGAACCAATGAAGAACTGGCGGGCTGACACCCGCCGCTCGCCCATCCGAGAGACAGCGACGTCTCTCGTTTGCCGCAAGGGAATGCGGGCCGTGTCTTATCATTTGATTGATCTCGTCCAGAATCTGGGCCGACCTCGGATCCTCGTTCTGGGCGATTTGATTCTCGACCGCTACACCTGGGGTGATGCGGAACGAATTAGCCAGGAAGCTCCCGTCATTTTGCTAAGGGAGCGCAGCCGCGAAGTGCGACTGGGCGGAGCGGCCAACGTCGCCAACATGCTCCGCGGTCTGGAAGCCGACGTCACCCTCGCCGGAGTGATCGGCAAAGATTCCGACGGCAGCGAGCTGCGTCACGAGTTGGAACAGCGAGGCGTCGACTGCCGCGCGGTGCTCGTCGATCCCGATCGGCCAACCACGGTCAAAGAACGTTTCATCGGTCGCGCGCAGCAACGGCACCCACATCAGATCCTTCGCGTGGACCGCGAAGTCCGTCGCGCCCTCGGTGAAACTATTGCAGAGACCTTGCTCCAAACACTCTTGGCAGTGCTCGAAGAACACGACTGCGTGCTGATTTCCGACTACGGCAAAGGCGTGTGCACTGCCGGCGTTTGCCAGCGACTGATTCAGGCGGCTCGGCATGCGGGCCTGCCGGTTATCGTTGATCCGTCCTCCTCGGGCGATTGCCGAAACTTCGCAGGCGCCACAGCGGTCACGCCCAATCGGATGGAAACCAAGCGAGCGACTGGTCGCGAGATTGCGCGAATTGAAGACGCGGTCGCCGCCGGGCGCCGGCTGTGCGCCGACCTGGGGCTCGATCACGCGTTCATCACTCTCGACAGCGACGGCATGGTCGTCGTCCGCTCGGACGGATCGGCCGAGCATCTTGCGACGCGAAAACGCGAGGTTTACGACATCACCGGCGCGGGTGACATGGTCTTGGCCACGATTGGCGTCGGGTCGGCCGCCGGTATTGGGCCCTTCGATCTGGCGCGCTTGGCGAACGTGGCCGGCGGTCTCGAAGTTGAGCAAGTCGGCGTGGTGGCAATTAGTCGTGACGACATGTTGGCTGATCTCTTCGCGGCCGAACGGACCACCGCAGACAAGGTCTGCTCGCTAGACGTGCTCGAGAAGCACGTCGCGGCGCGCCGCCGGCTCGGCAATCGCATCGTGCTGACGAATGGCTGTTTTGACCTGCTGCACGTGGGGCACGTCACTTATTTACAGCAGGCGGCCAAAGAAGGGGACTGCCTCATCGTCGCCGTCAACAGCGACGCCAGCGTTCGCCAACTCGGAAAGGGAACCGATCGCCCCGTCTTCGCTCAAGATCAGCGAGCCGCGATGCTCGCGGCGTTGGAAGCCGTCGACTATGTCACAGTCTTCGAGGAATCGACGCCTCACGCACTGCTGGCCCGACTGAAACCCGACCTGCTCGTCAAAGGCGGCGGATACGCGCCGCATGAGATCGTCGGCCACGAACTGGTCGCGTCGTACGGCGGACAGGTGAAGGCCCTGGCCCACGTGCCGGGGATTTCAAGCACGTTGGTTCTCGAACAGGTTCGCAATTTCAAAGATCCGACCGCAACCAAGGCCATACGGAAGGCCGGATGAAAATCGCCCTGTTTCTTCCCAATTGGATTGGCGACGCCGTGATGGCGACGCCGGCCTTGCGGGCGTTACGGGCGAAGTTCAATCAGGCGGAAATCGTCGGTGTGATGCGGCCACCGATCGGAGACGCGTTGGCGGGCCTCGACCTCCTCGATCGAGTGATCGAGCACCAGCCGAAGGGCACGATCCGCGAGGCACGCGGCTGGCGTTTTGTTCGCCGGCTGAAACAAGAGCAATTCGATTTGGCCGTCCTGTTTCCGAATTCGTTGCGGAGCGCGTGTGTGGCCCGGTTGGCGGGAATCAAGCGTCGGGTCGGCTTCGCCCGTGATGGTCGCGGTATGTTCCTCACCGACGCGTTGACTCCGAAGCTTCGCGCCGTGCCCAATCCCGTGCTCGACGAATATCTGCGCCTCGCCAAGCACTTGGACTGCGACGTCACGGACCGCAAAACCGAGGCGGCCGTGTTGCCGGCCGATGAGCGCGAGCTGGCGCGCTTTTGGAGTGCCTATCCCTCGAACTGGCCGACGCGGGGCGTCTTCTGTCTCAATCCGGGCGGCGCCTTCGGAGCGGCCAAGCACTGGCCGACTGAAAACTTTGCCGATCTCGCGCGCAGCATTATCGATCACCTGGGGCGAACCGTCCTTGTGCTTTGCGGCCCGGCGGAGCGCGAAGAGGCCCGACGCATCATCCACCTGACGTCGCGCGAGCGTGTCGTCAGTTTCGCTGACTTTCGTACCAGCATCGGCCTGACTAAAGCGGCGATCCGCTCGGCCGAGATGTTGGTTACGACGGATTCGGGGCCGCGGCATTTCGCCCAGCCCTTTGGCGTTCCCGTGGTCACCATCTTCGGACCGACCCACCAGCAATGGAGCGATACCAAGGACGCGCACGCCGTGCATCTGCAGATCCAGGTCGAATGCGGCCCGTGTCAGCGTCGGACGTGTCCACTCAAGCATCATCGCTGCATGCAGGATCTGTCGAGCGAGTGGGCCTTCGACGCGGTCATTGCCCAACTCTTGCGACATCGCCGCCCCATCGCCGCCTAGGCTGCTCGCCGCGGCCCGTCATTCATTTCCCAATTAACAAGTCACGCTTCAACAACTCGAAGAGACACCCATGCGGATCGCATTAGTTAAACGTCGTTATTCGCTCAAGGTTGGGGGAGCCGAGCGATACTGTGTGAACCTCGCCCGCCGGCTGCGATCGTTCGGTCACGATGTGACCTTCATCGGCGAGTCGGTCGACCCGGAGTTGTCGAGCGAAGTCAATTTCATGCCGATCACGGTCAACCGCCTGACGTCATGGACCAAGAACCGATCCTTCGCCGAAAACACGGGGCGCGCCGTACGGGAAGGACGGTTCGACGTGGCTTACGGGCTGGGACGCGCGTTTGAGTTAGATGCCGTGCGGATCACCGATCGGCTGCAGTCGCATTGGCTCAACGTCTATTACCGCAACCCGGTTCATCGCACGTTGCAGCGACTGAATCCGCGACACCGGACGATGATCGCACTCGAGCGCACAATCTTTCATTCCTCCAACGTGCGGCGAATCGTTACGCAATCGCGACTAGATCGCGAGCTGCTCGTGCGGTATTACCGGATTTCGGAAAACAAGGTCCGCACGATCTACAACGGCGTCGACATGAACGTCTTTCATCCGGGCGTGCGCGAGGAGCGAAATCAGGTCCGCGAAGAATTGGGCATCGAACCGACGCGGCCGTTGTTGGTCTTCGCGTCGATGGACTTTCAGGGAAAAGGGCTGCGATCTCTACTGCGGGCCTTGGCCATCGCCCGTTCCGGCTCGACGTTGCGTCTGGCAGTTGTCGGCAAGGGGCCGATCTGGCGGTTCCGCAGGATGGCCCGCGCTCTGGGCGTCGAGGAATCGGTGCTGTTCGTCGGCCACCGGTGCGACATCCATCGTTTTTATGGCGCAGCCGACCTCTCGTTGATGCCCACCACCTACGAACCGTTTCCGAACGTCAATTTGGAATCGATTGCCTGCGGCACTCCGGCGCTGACGACGGCGACGGCCGGCGGCGCCGATTTGATCGAGGACGGAAAGACGGGTTATCTCGTGCCAAACGTGCACGCGATCGAGGAGATCGCCGAGCGGATCGACGAGCACTTGTCGCTCAGCTCGGCCGAGCGGGCGGCGATGTCGATTGCCTGCTGGGAGACAGCTCGCAAAATGACGGTCGAGAAGAACGCCCGCGAGACGTGCGAGCTGTTCGAAGAGGTGCTGCGTGAAAAGTTTCGCGTTTGACGTCTGGGATAGCGGACGTCTGACCGTCAATCGCGAGTTTGCGCCGCTGTTGAAGCAGCACTCGCTTACGACCTTTGCCGCGATCGCCGACTATTCCGGCGGCCAAGTCGCCAAAAACGTGCTGCGCGAACGGACGACGACTCGTCTCGATTTGGCGGACAACGACGGTAGCACACGCACGCTCTATTTGAAGCGTCATCTGCGACCCGGATGGTTCGAACTCGTTAAGCCGTTGCTCCGATTCACACTCCCGATCATTGGCGCCCGCAACGAGTGGGAAGCCATCTTGCGGTTTCACGAGGTCGGAATTCCGACCATGATTCCCGTCGCGCTTGGCGAAAACGGAGATCGTTCATTCCTGATGACCGAGGCGATCGAAGGACGTCTAAAGCTGACGGCGTGGATGGACTCGCACAAAGGCGGCCTTCACAACGGCGAGTTGGCGACGCTCCGAAAAATCGCGGTGGGTGTGGCCGACGTCGCGCGCACGATGCACTCCGCTGGGATGCACCACCAGGACTTTTACCTGACTCACCTCATGATGCCGCAAACCGGCACGCCCGCCCCGATCCACGTGCTCGATCTCGGGCGCGTCCGCTATCAGCGCCGCCTCGCGCGGCGCTGGATTGTCAAAGACCTCGCGCAGCTGAACTATTCGGCCGCCAGCGTGGCTGCGAGCGAGCGGCTGCGTTTTCTGGCCCACTATCTCGGACGCGAACTGATGCGCAGCGACCGGGCGCTCGTATCGCGCATTGTCAGCAAGTCGCAGGCCATCGCACGCCACTCTCGGAAGAACGGCCTGTGATTCCCGGGTTTAAGCTCCCGTAGGGCAGGCTGTGCGTACTCCGCAAGCGAAGTTCGCTCTGCCCAGAACTACTTCGACGGCTTGAGATACTTGTCGAAGAACGCGAGGGTCGCTTCGAAGGCCTTTTTATTGGCCGGTCCCCGAAAGCCGTGCCCCTCGCCCTCTAAGATGATCAGCTCGCTGGTCGCGCCCGCCTTTTTCATGGCGGCGTCGAATTCCACGGCTTGGTCCACGGGAACGAGCTTATCCAACGTTCCGTGAATCGACAGAATCGGGCAAGTGTCCTTCACGACGTAGGTGACGGGGCTTGCGGACTTGTATTGGTCGGGCCGTTCCTGCGGCGTTCCGCCAACCAGCGTCTCCAAGAGTCGATCGACTCGCTTTTCGTAATGGTACATCCGTGCGAGGTCGGTCGGTC